>JAFNAB010000021.1 GCA_017859955.1 Holophagaceae bacterium | reverse complement strand
GCTTCGGGACCAGGTCAAGATCCTCATCGGCGGCGGTCCCTGCGACCAGACCACGGCGGATTACGTGGGTGCCGACGCCTACTGCAAGACGGCTCAGGATTGCGTGGAGTACTCCAAAAGGTTGGTGAATATATAAACAAAAATTTAATGGTATTAGCCTCGGGCCCTCGAGATGAGGGCCTGTTTTTTTGTGGATGCATGTTGGGTTTGAATTTGATCGCTGTTGTTGGATAAGGGAAACGATTGTTTCTGGGGTCCTGGGTATTTATTGGATATGTTTTGTGAATTAATGATCGGGAGGTTTCAACGGCGGAGGTTGAGTCTCGGGTGTAATTAATGGTGAATGAAAAAAGATTTGAAATCAAATGTTGACAATCAATCACGAAGCGATCACTAATCATTGTCGATCCTGCCGATTCGTTATGACCAGCATCAGCCCGCGATAGCCCGACAGATGGCTGTCGTTGGGTTTTAGGGCGGCGCTCTGCTTCCTTTCGGATGGCGGTGCCTTTAGTCCCCATCAGCCTTTTGAGACGCCTGGGAAATTTTTTTTCTTCTCTTCATCTGGAGGTAAGCAATGACGACTGCTGTTGAACTCTGCACGGATCGGTTGGCTCGGATCAAGCGGGCTGTCGCCTTCGAGAAGCAGGATCGGGTGCCGGTGGTGCCGCTGGCCACCTCCTTCTGTGCCAACCACATGAAGGTCCGGATGGCGGATTTCGCGGTGACGCCGGATCTGATGACGGACACCATGATCAAGTCCTTCACCCAGCTGGGTGAAATCGATGCCATCCAGCAGCCGACCTTCTCGGCCCATGTCCTGAGCCTGGCCTGGCTCTCCAAAGTCAAGATCCCTGGTCGGGATGTGGCCGCGGACCAGCCCTGGCAGGTGGCGGAGCAGGAACTGATGACCCTGGCGGACTACGACACCATCATCAAGCACGGCTACAACGCTTTCTTCGGCGAGTACCAGGCCAGCCGTCTGGACAACCTGATGCCCAAGCTCATGCCCATGTTCGAGTTCATGCCCGAGGCCATCCGGCGCTGGAACGCGGTGGGGGTTCCGGTCCTTTCGCCCTTCCAGGCCAACATGCCCTACGAGTATTTCTGTGGCGGGCGCACCATGCCGCGCTTCATGCGGGATCTCTTTTCCAGGCCGGACCTGGTGCAGGAGGCCTGTGATGCCGCCATGCCTGACCTGGTGGAGACCGTGCGCCAGACGGCCCGGGGCCTCCAGCCCTTCGGTGCCTGGGTGGGAGGCTGGCGCTCGGCGTCCGAGTTCATCAACCCGAAGACCTGGAAGCGCTTTGTGTGGCCCTACATGAAACGGATGGCGGAAGTGCTGCTGGAGGAGGGCGTGGTGCCGGTCTTCCACCTGGATTCCAACTGGGAACGGGACCTGGAATTCTTCTTGGAGATGCCCAAGCACTCCTGCATCATTTCCCCGGACCACGCCACAGACATCTTCAGGATCAAACAGGTGCTGGGTGGGCACATGGCCATCATGGGCGATGTCCCAGCGGCCCTCTTCGCCCTGGGTACACCTGAGGGCGTCCGGGATTACTGCAAGCGGCTGATCGGGGAGATCGGCCCCGAGGGCTTCATTCTGTCCTCTGGCTGCGATATCCCCTTCAACGGCAAGCCCGAGAACGTGGCGGCCATGATCGCATCTGTTCACGGCTGATCAGCCTATCTCTCAGGCGCTTTTGTTGCCCCATGACCTGAATTCTGCTGCGGATGGATCGATGTCTGGCGAGACCAAGAACCAAATTAAAGCCAAGTTCGTGGATATCTATGGCAAGCGCGGCCTGCGGAAGATGAACGTCAAGATGCTGTGCTCGGCCATCCCGATCGCAAGGACGACCTTCTATGCTTACTTCAATGATCTGGATGAAGTTCTGGACGAGGTTGAGAACGATCTGATTGACCAAATGTTTCGCCTCAATGTCGGTTTCAAGGAATACGATCTCACCAGCTTCGAGGAAGAAGGACACTTCAAGTGCTTCAATGACACCCTCGCCTTGATCAAGAAGCATGCTTCCCTATATCGGGTCCTGATGGGGAGGCAGGCCGAGCCCACCTTCGCCATGAAGTGGAAGAACATCATCAAGACCCATTTCATGGAGAAGTACAGGAAGGAGCTCCCTGAGTTCAGGTACACCGGCCTGGTCATTGAGCAGATCGCTTGTTCCATCCTGGGTGCGTATCGGTACTGGATATTCGAGGATGATGGCATCGCCACCGATGTCATCGCTGATCTCTGCTGCGCGAGGATCTGCCTGGATTTCATGGATCCCCACGGACCCAGATCCCCTTCGAACGCAGCCCGACCCGGACGGTCTGCCCGGGCCGGTTGAAGCATGATGACGTTTTAGACAAAAAGCTTGGTGGTCGCAAGCTTGCTGAGTTCCTTGTGCTTGGTGTAGGGCTCGGGTTCGCCAAGCTTCTCCCAGTTGTCACGCAGGTAGAAGCTTGGAATGACTTTGCCAAGGATATGGAACTCGTTGGAATCATGCTCGAGCATGTAGAGCCCAAGCTGGTCCTGGACCATCTTCTCGACTTCGGCTGACGGCACATCCAGCATGTCTGCGAACCAATAGTGGTTTCGCAGGACCAGGCCGAAGGGTGTGTTTCGGCCAACGCCTACATATTGCATGAAATTGGGATAACCTTGCTCATTTCTCTCACACTCCCAGTTCTCGCCGATTCCGGCCCAGCCGTAGAGGACAACATCGGCATCGCCGCGCTTCCTGGCTTCCGTAAGTTTGGCGCCGAAAAGATCCATGGGGTCGAGGTATTTGAGCTGCATGTCCATGACGTCAGAGTTGCCGAGCGTCTCCTTGATGAAGTGGGTGGAGCCGATCACGTTTCCGGGCACATGATTGGCCTCATACTCCCCCCATTTCGAAAACTTGTGGGCACCTGGATGCCAAAGACGGTACATGTCCGTATCGCACTCGCACCCGAACCACCACTCAAGCATCTCAGCTGTGCAGTTTTCCAGGCACATTCGAATGGCCACGTGGATCCCGCCACTGGAAAGGCGTTCAATGCCTGTCTCCAGATGTAGCGGGTCGCTTTGGAGCATGGCTTCGCACTCGGTGAATCTCATCAAAACCTCCTTTATTAGGGTTTACGAATGTTTATCACGAGTGCTTTTCCACCTGGAACGACACGAGATCGAAAAGTGTAGTCCTTCCCATCAGGGCAGCTTTTGTCCTGACCCTTGCTTTCCTTAACTCTCTTTCCGAGGATGGTGAACCATGAAGTTACACAAAGCAGCGCCTTGGGTTCTCGCGGCTCTGGGGCTCACCCTGAGTCTCGGCTGCGACAAGAAGCAGGCCAGGGAGATCAAGGTCGGGGTCATCCAATCCCAGACCGGGTTCTTCGCCTCCATGGGGGAGGGGGCCCTCTACGGGATCCAGGCCGCGGTGGAGGATATCAACAAACAGGGTGGAGTGAAGGTCGGGAACGAACGCTTTCCCATCCGGATCATCTCCGTCAATGATGAAACGGACCCCAACAAGGCCGGAGCCCTGGCCGAAAGCCTGGTTCTCCAGGACCACGTCCAGTTCATTGTTTCCGGGGATGAGCCTCCTCCCATGCACCCCGCTGTCTCCAAGGTGGCGGATACCTACAAGATCCCCTATGTGACGGGGGTCGGCCCCGAGGAACCCTGGCTGGGGATGCGCAACGAAAGCCCCACTAAGTGGAAGTTCACCTGGGCCATGGGCAGCTTCAATATCATTTCCCCCGCCCCCGCCGGAGACTTCCGGGCCAAGCCCGGCTACACGGTCATGGACGCCTGGCTCAGCCAGTTGGACCAGTTCGGCGACAAGACCAACAAGAAGGTCGGGCTCATCGTGACTGATGATCCCGATGGGCGTGGCTGGTACACCCTCATGGTTCCCATCCTGAAGAAGAAGGGCTATACCGTGGTGGGTGCGGATCGGAACCTGGGCCTGCTCCCCTTCGAGACCAACGATTTCTCTTCAGTCGTCAAGGCCTGGAAGGATGCGGGCATCGACATTTTGTGGGGCAATGGTCCCGCACCCTTCCTGGGGACCGTCCGCAAGCAGTGCCAGTCCCTGGGTGTGAACCCCAAGATCATGTCCCTGGGCCGGGGTGCTCTCAACTACGACGATGTGAATGCTTGGGGCGGTGATCTCCCCTGGGGGGTCTGCATTGAAATCTGGTGGGACGGCACAATGGTCAACTGTCCCGGTTTCGGCAACACCACCCCCAAGAGCCTGGCCGACAAGTGGGTCAAGGAGACCAAGCGCCCGGTGCTCTGCACCCTTGGACCTGGCTATGCCGGTATCCAGGTGCTGGTGGACGCCATCCAGCGGGCGGACAGCGTGGACCCTGAAAAGGTGAACGCTGCTCTGGCCGCCACGGACCTCATGACCATCCGTGGACGGGTGAAGTTCAACGAGAATCAGTTCAGCCGGGGTCCCATCGTCTTCGGCCAGTGGTTCAAGACCGACAAGCCCGAGAAGTGGGAACTGAAGGTGATCCACTCCGAGCACGACTTCTGGCCCGTGGCTGCCCAGGCGATCTTCCCGGTGCCCACCAGTCAGCAGTGATCCGGGTGTAATTAAAAAGGGCCGGGGACCTCAGGGGTCTCCGGCCCTTTTGCGATGACTCTTCTCAGAGTCGCCCCATCCGGCCCTCCTGGTAATCCGCATAGGCCTGGCGGATCTCCGCGGGGGTGTTCATGACAAATGGGCCTCCGCCCGCGATGGGTTCCGGGATGGGTGCACCGCTCAGGAGCAGCAGGGCCGAGCCTGGGCTGGGCTCGATGTGAAGGAGGCTTCCCTTCTGCTGGAATACCGCGACTTCACCTGCCTGAAGCGGGGTGCCGTTGACGATCACCGGACCCCGGCGCACCGCCAGTCCCGCGCTGTGTCCCTCGGGCAGGGCCACGTCGAAGGGGGCAGGGCCCGAGAACTCAAGATCCCACACGTCCATGGGCGTAAAGGTGCTGGCCGGTCCCCGGGTCTCTTCATAACTTCCGGCCACGATTCGGAGCTTTCCCTCGGGTAGCTGAAGCTCGGGGATCTGGTCCTTCAGGATGGTCTGGTAGCTGGGAGTCGTGGACTTGGCGGCGGCCGGAAGGTTCACCCAGAGCTGCATCACCTCGAAGGTGCCGCCGGTCCTGGCGAATTCCCTGCCATGGAACTCCTCGTGTACCAGGCCGGAGGCGGCGCTCATCCACTGGACATCCCCGGTGCCGATCCGCCCCCCGCCTCCGGAGGAATCCCGGTGCTCCACTTCTCCCGAATACACGAGGGTCACGGTCTGGAAGCCCCGGTGCGGGTGTTCACCCACCCCGAGCCTTTCGGAGGTCGGTGGGAATTCCGTGGGCTCGGCATAGTCCAGGAGCAGGAATGGGCTCAGCACCTCCCCATGCTCCGGGTAGGCGAAGAGGGTCCGGACCGGAAATCCATTGCCGACCCAGTGGCGACGGGGCTGGTGAAGAACGCTATGGAGGGCTTTGGGGCTGGGCATCGGTTACTCCCTTGGAGATTGGATGCCGGGAATCGCCCTAGGAACGCTGTTTGGGTATCACGCTGATGCTTCCGTTGGTCTCCAGAATGGCGATGTGGACTTCCTCCAGGGAACCCAATCCAGCCTGACGGATGGCCGCCATGAGGTCGTGGTGGGTGAGGCGCTCCCTGGCCAGTGTCTTCTCGTTGGGGATGCCATTGTGGACCAGAATCTGGGGGCTGCCTTCGATCACCAGGGCCTGTTTCTTGCTCCGGAAGGTGATCTCTCCCACGATCCAATGAATGGCGACCAGGGAGAGCACCAGGATGATGCCGGCGGTGACCGAGTTGTCGCCCGCGTTCATGCTGTTCTGAACGGCATTGGAGATGACCAGGAGGAGGACCAGGTCAAAGGGGGCGAGCTGCCCGATCTGCCGCTTGCCGGTGAGCCGGAGGATCAGCAGCATGAATGCATAGACGACGACGGCCCGGATGGGGAATTCCCACCAGGGCTGGTTCAGCTTCCATAAGCTGGTGGAAACGGGGAGGGCGGCGTCTAGCAGCATGGGGGAATTGTAGTCCCTCGGGACACTTAACGGGCCCAGTCCAGGCTGTCCCGCTTGGCTTCCCAGTGGGCCCCGAGTTTGAGTTCGATGGCCCGGTCGCAGAGTTCCAGAGCCGCGTGGAAATCCCCCAATTCGCTCCAGGCCTGGACCCCGCGCTCGAGAGCCGTGGTGGCCTCCAGGGCTGCCCGGAATCCATGGCCCAGGGCCTCCTCCATGGCGGCCAGATTGGTCACAAAGCCTTGGACCGCTTCGGTCACCCCCTCCCAGTCCTGGAGCTGAGCCTTCGCCTCGGCCATCAGGTCGAAGGCCACGGCCTTCACGCCGTTGGGCAGGCTCTGCTGGCCCTCGAAGGTCCGGTTCAGGTATTTCAGGGCCGAAGCCGGGCCGTTGAAGGACGCTTCCCGGTGCCCCGTCAGCAGATCCTCCAGGATCTCCTTTACAGACTTTCGGACGGGTTCGGTTCGCTTGGCCAAATGGGGCTCCTTTGCATGGGCTCCATGCCAGGGTAGCGTGGGCGCAGGGTTCCGCCCAGGGCGGCCCTTTCTGGTCCCAAGGTGCCTGCGGGGGTGGAAACCTGGGCCCCCCTGCCCAATAGCGGAGCCAAGGTCTACCGCTTCAACCTCTACCGGGATCCCCTGACCCTGCGCTTGGTCAACAACCGGGTTACGGTGCGAACAGCGGTCCACTACTGGATGGAAGTGGGCCTGCGGATGGGCAGCCTCATCAAGTCCATGGGCTCCTGCGGACTGGGGCCGGAGGGCTTCCGCCATGCCTGGCTTGGGGCCCAGGCGGATTTCGGGATCACCCCCCAATGGGGGGTCGATCTCAGGGTGAGCACCTTCGATCCCATGCCCTCCAATGCCTGTACCATCACCTTTCTGGGCTATGACATCACCAACCAGGTACTGGCGGGCATGAAGGATGCGATGGCGCGGGGTCTCCAGGGCATGGAACAGCAGGCCCGGGAATCGGCGATGCTGCGCCGCAAGGCTGAAGATGTCTGGCGCATGGCCCAGCAGCCCATCGAAGTGAGCCACGGTGTCTTCCTGGTCCTCAACCCGGAGCAGATTCGGCTGGGTCCCCTGAGCAGCGACGGCCACACCCTGGTGGTGACTCCGGAAATCCAGGCCCGCCCCTTCCTGCAACTGGGCAATCGGCCTGAGATCACGCTTCGGCCCCTGCCGGATCTGGTCCCCTTGAATGGCAACCCCTCCCCGACCTTCCGGATTCAGGTGGATGCCGATCTGGGGTACCGGGAGGCCAGCGAGCAGCTCCGGCGCCAGATGGTGGGCAAGGTCTTTGAGACCGGCAACGGCCGCTTTGAGATCCTGGATGCCTCGGTGCGGGGGCAAGGCCGCCAAGCCATCCTGGAGGTGGAGCTCAAGGGGAAGGTCAACGGGCGCTTGGCCCTGGCGGGGACCCCCCATTTCAACGCCCAGAAGGGGACCCTGGAGCTCCTGGATCTTGACTACACCCTTGAAAGCCGCAGCTGGATCACGAAATTCGGCGAGTGGCTCTTCCGTTCCAGCCTTCGCAAGACCCTCGCGGAAAAGTCCAACTGGTTTCTCCAAAAGAATTTCCAGGACCTCAAGGCCCAGGTCCAGGGTGGGATGAATCGCGAGATCGCCCCGGGTGTCGCTCTGAATGGCCAATTGGATCAGCTCACCCTGGAGCAGCCCCAGCTCCTGTCGGATCGCTTCAGGGTTCAGGCCTTCATGGAGGGGCGCATTCAGGTAACGCTGACCCCCTCAGGTTTGTAAGCGCGAAAGCACCCTCGGGCCTATACTTACTTTCACCTTGAACTGACAATTCCAATCCAGAACGCCTAGGAGGCCGCGTGAATATCTTGACCATTGATGACGCGAGATTCCAGCGGGGCCAGATGGTCCGGATGCTCACGGAGATGGGACACTCGGTCAAGGAGGCCGTGAACGGCCAGGACGGCTTTATGACCATGCTCCAGGATGTCCCGGATGTCGTGATCTGCGATCTGCTGATGCCTGTCCTGGACGGCTTCGCCCTCCTGGCTCTGGTGCAGAAGCATCAGATCGATATCCCGGTGATCATCGTATCTGCGGATGTCCAGGAGAGCAGCCGTCAGGAGTGTTTGCGGCTGGGCGCCCGAGCCTTCCTCAACAAGCCCTGCAAGCGGGACGAGCTTGAACAGATTCTGAAGGCCCTCGAGGCTGAGCGGAGTGCCGAGTGATCACCCGGGAGGAGTTCAATGATGCCCTGGCAGAACTCGTCAATGTAGGGGTGGGGCGCGCGGCTTCCTCCCTGAGCACCATGGTCAGCGCCCGCATTGATCTGTCTGTCCCCAAGGTAGTGACCATCCCCCACGCTGACATCGGCCTTCACCTCAATCTCGAGCACGAGATCGGTCTCCGGGACGAGGTGGTGGTCGTCCAACAGGCTTTCACCGGGAAGGTCGGGGGTGCCGCCTCCATCCTCTTTCCCGTGGAAAGTGCCCGCAACCTGGTCGGGCTGCTCACGGGGGGGCTTCTCAGCAATGAAGAGTTAGATCTGGAGCGGGAAGCAGCCCTCACTGAGGTGGGGAACATCCTCATCAATGGGGTCATGGGCACCATCGGCAACATCATCGGTGTCGAAATCCGCTACCACCTGCCGGAATACGTGGAATGTCACGCGGATGAACTACCGCAGGTTTTCCAGCAGCGGGACCTCATGCTGGCTGTGGTGCTCATTGCGATTTCCGGCCAGGAGATCAAGGGGCACCTAGTTCTTCTTTTTGATATACCATCAATGGATAGTCTCGCTGCAATCATCGAGGAGATGACGCGAGGGAGCAACTGATCCAGCCATGATAGACCCCTTTGGACCTTCCAATCTGCGCATTCTGGACTTCATCCCCAGTGGGTGTTGTGTTATTGCAGATGAAGGGGTTATTGAGTTCTGGAGTCAGACCCTTGAACTTTGGACGGGCTATCGGGCCCAGGACATGGCCGGCAGGAACCTCTTCCAGGCTTTCCCCGGCCTGGCCGAGCCGCGCTATCGGGATCGCATCCTGGCGGCTTTGCGGCTTGGCATGCCCACCCTTTTCTCTTCGGCACTCAACCCGAGCTTTTTCCCCTGCACCAAACCCAGCGGCAGGGCGAGGACCCAGGAAACCACTCTGGTCCGACTGGAACCCAACGCCCAGGGCCAGGCCAGGGTCTTGATTGTCGTAAGCGATGTGACGGAGCAGGTTGAGCGGGGTGAGAAATACCGCGCAGCCCGGAGCCTTGCCCTGAAGGAAGCCCAGGAACGTCGCGAAAGCGAGGAACGACGCCGCATCATCGCCGATCTCTCCATGGCATCCATCCTGATCGGGGATCCCGGTGGATGCATCCGGGAGGTCAATGCTGCTTCCACCAGGATGTTCGGGTGGGAGGGGGCGGAGTTTGAGCAGTTGAGTCTGGCGGATCTGGTGCAGACGCCCTTCTATCCACGGTTGCTGCCGCTGATTATGGGCGAGGAGGATCCCGGGGGGGAGGAACTGGAAATCATCTGCCAGCGCAAGGATGGCACCAGTTTTCCCGCCCATATCCATATCCGGCGGCTGACCCTTGGCAAGGGGGCCCAGTTCGTGGCCTACCTTTGGGATATCTCAGAGCGGAAACGCTCCGAGGAGATCCTGCGGCAGAGCCAGAAGCAGGAGAGCCTGGGGATTCTCGCGGGTGGGATTGCGCACGACTTCAATAACCACTTCGGGGGGGTCATCGGCAACCTCGATCTCATCGAGAGTCGGCTCCCCCCGGATTCTCCCATCGCCCCCTACCTCGACAGGGTGCGCCGGGAGATCCTGCGGGCCACGGAACTTTCCCGCAAGATGCTGGCGCTCTCGGGGGGGAACCCTCTGGTTGTTTCGGAACTGGACGTGAATGCCTTCCTCCAGAGGATCCGGGGTGGGCTGAGTGCGATCCTCCCGGGCGATGCCCAATTGCATTTCGAGCTGGCCGCGGAATCCGTGGCGGTGGAAGCCGACGAGGCCCAGATTCAGCAGGTCATCCTGGGGCTCGTCACCAACTCCGGAGAGGCCCTTCCCAAGGGGGCCGGAGTCGTGGAGATCAGCACCGGCAAGGTGGAACTGGATCGGGCCACCCTGGCCAGTCACTTCGCCTCCCAGCCGCTGGAGCCTGGGATCTACGGATTCATCCGGATCCAGGACAACGGGGGGGGGATCGCCCCTGAGCACCTTCAGAAGGTCTTCGACCCCTTCTTCTCGACGAAATTCTCCGGCCGCGGTCTCAGTCTGGCTTTCATTCGAAGCATCATCCTGGCCCACGCCGGCGGATGGAACCTGGAAAGCCGGGTGGGAGTCGGCACTACTTTTACCATCTTCCTTCCCATCAGGCCTGCCTCACACCGGGGAAATCCAAGCCCCGGTGAGAGGCCTTCGGCTCAGGTTTCCCAAGGCCTCATCCTCGTGGTGGACGACGAGTCTGTCCTGAGAGAATCCACTGCGGAACTGCTTCAGGAATTGGGGTACCGAGTGGAGACCGCCGCCAATGGCCTGGAGGCCCTGGAATACTATCGTGCCCATCCCGGCCAGGTGGCTCTGGTCCTGATGGACATGACCATGCCCGTCATGGGTGGCAAAGAGGCCTTCATGGCCATTCGGGAATTGGACCCTCAGGCCAAGGTGGTTTTGACCAGCGGCTATAGCGAACAGGACGTGACCCAATCCTTCAGGAATCGAGAGTTGGTGGCTTTCCTGCCCAAGCCCTATCGCATGGCGGATCTGGCCAAGGTGGTGGGCGGAGCGGTGGGATCCCCGTGATCCATGCGGTTTGCCAACTTCAGGCGGTCCTGGGGCCAGAATCGGGTTTGGTGCTGGTGGGCGGTGCCGTACGGGACCGCCTGTTGGGAAGGGAAGGGGGGGACTGGGACCTGGCCTCGGCCCTGATGCCGGAGGTGGTGACTACCCGCGCCAAAATGGCAGGACTGAAGGTCTTTCCCACAGGTATACAGCATGGGACGGTTACGGTCCTGGTCGAGGGACACCCTTTCGAGATCACCACCTTCCGGGGGGATGGGGACTACCTGGACGGCCGCCACCCCGTTTCCGTGCGCCTGGGTGTGGCCCTGGAGGAGGATCTGGCCCGCCGGGATTTCACCATCAACGCCATGGCTCTCCCGGTAGAAGCCGTGGAATCTCCGGATTGGCAGGATCGTATTGTGGACCCTTTCCATGGCAAGGACGATCTGGAAGCCCGGCTCGTCAGGGCCGTCGGCAATCCCCTCCAGCGCTTTGCGGAGGACGGACTCCGACCCCTTCGGGCCTGCCGTTTTGCTGCCCAGCTCGATTTCTCGGTGGAGGAGGGCACTCTGTTGGCCGTCCCCGAGCGGCTGGAGGTTGCCCGAATGGTGGCCATGGAACGGGTCTTCGTGGAACTCACCAAGCTGCTCAAGGGAGTGGCTGCTGACCGGGGCCTGGCACTCCTTGAGCGTTCAGGGCTCCTGGGGCTCTGGCTTCCCGAACTGCTTCCTCTGATCGGGTTAGACCAGGGAAGGCATCACCGATTAGACGCCTGGCATCACACCCAGGCGGTGGCCATGGCTGTCCCTCCGGAGGTGCCGCTCCGGTGGGCCGCCCTGCTGCACGACTGTGGCAAGCCCGCCTGCCGCACTGTAGACGAGGCCGGGAATGTCCACTTCTACGGACACGAGGCCCAGTCCCTGATTGTGGCCGAGGCTGTCCTCCAAAGACTCCGCTCCAGCAGGGCCCTGTTTTCCGAAGTTCTGGCTCTGGTCCGCCATCACGGCAACCATCCCACGCCGGAGTGGTCCGATGGCGCTTGTCGTCGTCTTCTGCGGCGCCTGGAGGAGGATCGCCTCCCCCTTGAGACTTGGGGGGCCTTCCGCCTGGGCGACCAGCGGGGCAAGGGCTGGGGTGACGAAGCCTGTGTGCCGCAGCACCAGGCCCTGATGGATCGTCTTCGCCAGCTGGCCCAGGCCCGCCCGCCCCTGAGTCCCAAGGCGCTGGCTCTCGATGGCCGGACGCTGATGGCTCTGCTGGGCAGATCCGGAGGGCCTTGGCTGGGGGAACTGCAGGCGCATCTCCTGGAAAAACTCATGGAGGAGCCGGAGCGGAACACGGCTGAGGGGCTCGAGACCTGGGTCCGGGAGTGGGCCAAAGAAGCCTGGTCCCCTCCAGTCTAGGGGCCGCCTCGTGGGATGATGGGGGTCGGAGGAATCATGGACCCCTTGGAACGGATGAAGGAACTGGCCGCTCAGGTGCTGGAGCATCGCAGGCGGTACTACATCCTGGACCAGCCCACGGTGTCCGACGCCGAATATGACCTGCTGGAAGGGGAGCTTCGGGAGCTGGAAGCCCAATATCCTCTCCTGGCCGATCCGAACAGCCCCACCCAGCGGGTGGGAGCGACTCCCCTGGAATCCTTCGAAAAGGCCCGTCACGCCTTTCCCATGCTGAGCCTGGACAATGCCTACTCCGAATCGGATCTGCGGGAGTGGGACGCCAGGGTTTTGAAGGGCCTGGTGGGCGAGCGACCCCGATTGGTGGCGGAACTCAAGGTGGATGGCCTCTCCCTGAGCCTCATCTATCGGGATCGCTGCCTGGTGCGGGCGGTTACTCGGGGGGATGGCGAGACTGGCGAGCTGGTTACTGAGAATGCAAGGACCATTGCGGACATCCCCTTGACCTTGCCGGAGGAGGCACCCAGGGATCTGGAGGTGCGGGGTGAGGTCTTCCTCTCCCGGCGTCGCTGGGAGGAACTTAATCTGGAGCGGGACCAGCGGGGCGAGACCCGCTTTGCCAATCCCCGCAACGCCGCCAGCGGCTCCATGAAGCTTTTGGACAGCCGGGAGGTGGCCCAGCGCCGTCTCCAGTTCCTTCCCTGGCAGTTGATGGGGGCCCCACAGCACGCCGAGGCCATGGCTAGCCTGGAGGCCTGGGGCTTCGCCAGGATGCCCGCTCATGTTGAAGGGGACCTGGATGCCGTCCTGGCCTTCATCGAAGGGCAGGGGGAAGCGCGCCTCAAGCTGCCTTTTGATACCGATGGCGTAGTGCTAAAGGTCAATGAGTCGATGCTCCAGGAACGCCTGGGGGCAACGGACCGCGTGCCACGCTGGGCCATTGCCTTCAAGTTCCCGGCCACCCAGGCCACCACCGAGGTGCTGGGGATCACCTGGCAGGTGGGACGCACGGGCAAGCTGACCCCCGTGGCGGAGTTGGAAGCTGTCGAAGTGGCGGGCTCCATCGTCCGCCGGGCCACCCTCCATAATGGCGAGGAACTGGCGCGGCTTGGCGTCCGGGTGGGCTGCCGGGTCTTCATCGAGAAGGGGGGCGACGTGATCCCCAAGGTGGTGTCCGTGGTGCCGGGCTCCATTCCGGGGGATGCTCCCGAGGCGGGCGTGCCCCCAGCCTGTCCGGTCTGCGGCGGTTCCGTGGGCAAGGACGATGAAGAGGATGTGGCGGTGCGCTGCCAGAACCCCGAATGTCCCGCCAAGCTGGAGGCGCGCCTTCTCCATCTCGGGAGCCGGGTGGCCCTGGATATGGAAGGCCTGGGAGATGCACTGGTGGTGCAGTTGGTGGCCGCCCAGCGTTTCGCCCAGCCCTGGGAGGTCTTCCGGCTCCTTCAGGAACCGGGGCAGGGGGTGGCCTTCCTGGCCCGCTTGGATCGCATGGCGGAAAAGAGTGCCCAGAATCTCATGGAGGAGCTGGGTCGGGCCCGCACCAAGCCTCTGGCCCGCTGGATCCACGCCCTTGGTATCCCCTTCATCGGCTCGAAGACCGCGGAACTCCTGGCTGAGGCCTTCCCCTCCCTGGAGGCGCTCTGGATCGCTCCCGAGGAACAGCTTCTGCGGGTGGAGGAGGTGGGGCCCAAGGTCGCTGCGGCCCTCCAGGCCTTCCGCCAGTTGCACCCCGCTCTTCCTGCGGAACTGGAGGCCCTCGGAGTCAGCCCTGAGGCCCCGGCTCCCCGGGATCTGTCGGCAGCGCCCCTGCTGGGGCAGGTGGCGGTGGTAACGGGCACCTTGCCGACCCTGGGCCGCGAGGAGGCCGAAGCCCTGCTCAAGCGCCTCGGAGCCAAGGTGACCAGCTCGGTTTCGAAGAAGACCAGCCTTCTGGTGGCAGGTGAAAAGGCCGGGTCCAAGCTGGACAAGGCCCAGGAACTCGGCATTCCGATCCGGGACGAAGCGTGGCTCCTGGCCCAGGCTGGAGCCCAATCGTGAAGCGCTGGGTCCTGATCACCGGCTGTTCTTCGGGGATTGGCAGGGCCCTGGTGGCGGCCTGTCGCGAAGCCGGGTGGGGCGTGGTGGCCACCGCCCGGCAAATGAGTTCCCTGGAGGATCTCCCCCCGGGGGACGATCTGCGGGTTTTGGCCATGGATGTCACTGATGAGGCCAGCATCGAGTCCGCTCGCCTGGCCTGTCTGGACATTCCCCTCAAGGCTCTGATCAACAACGCGGGTTATGGCCAGATGGGGCCTCTGGAGCTGCTGAGACCGGACGAACTCCGGGCCCAGTTCGAGACCAATGTGATCGGCCTTCATGCCGTGACCCGGGCCTTCCTCCCCCTGATCCGCCACCACGCAGCCCGGGGCGAGGGGCGCATTGTCTGCATTGCCTCGGTGCTGGGACGCCTCTCCATCCCCATGTGCGGGGCCTACAACGCCTCCAAGCACGCCGTTGTGGCCTATGCAGAGAGTCTGCGTCTGGAGATTGGACGGGATATCCCGGTAATCCTGGTGGAGCCCGGTGCCATCCAGACCGAGTTCCGCAGCACCCTGATGAAGGCCTGGGGGGATCTGCCTACCAGGGTCCTGGGCACGCCCTATCACCATGCACTGGAGACTTATCGATCCCAGCGCGAAAGGTTCGCCGAAGAGCATGGGATGCCCGCCAATGCCTGTGCTGCAAGGATTCTCAAAGCCATGTCGGCAGCTTGCCCGCCGCGTCGGGTGATCGTCGGGTTTGATTCCCGCGGGGCTCAGTTGCTTCACAGGGTGATTCCGGCTGGGTTGTTCGAGTGGGCCCTGCGACGGCTCTACGGGGTTTGATCCGGGACACAGCCTGCGATTGGTAAACTTAAATGATCGGATTGTTTGGTAGACTGACTAACTGACTTTCGAACACACTTATCGAAAGTTTTTATAACAATTTTTGAGGGGCATTATGTCGGGTTCTAAGGTTCAGTCGCGAGCGTGGGTCGTTTTGTGGACGGCGGCCGCCGTTCAGTTCTTGGGTGGGCTGCTCTACATCTGGAGTGTGATTTCAAAGGCCTTGACTGCTCCTGGTTCGGGTTTTGGATGGACCACCAAGCAGGCCTCCCTTCCCTATACCACCGCCACCGTGTGCTTCGTCATCGCCATGGTCATCATGGGGCGGGTCCAGGATGCCAAGGGCCCCCGTTTCTGCGGAACCCTGGCGGGCTGCTTCACCGGCTTTGGCCTGATCCTCTCCGGTCTGGTCCACACCCCCCTTATGATGACCCTCACCTTCGGCGTGCTGGTGGGCGCGGGCAGCGGAAGCATCAATGTGGCCACTACCCCTGCGGCCCTGAAGTGGTTCCCCTCCGCCAAGAAGGGCACCATTACGGGTATCGTGGTTGCCTTCATCGCCCTGGCCTCGATCCTTTACGCGCCCTTGATTACCTGGCTCCTCGGTGCCTATGGCGTCTCCAAATCCCTCATCATCCTGGGTGTGGTGCTTCTGGTTCTCATGGTCGGCTGTGCCCAGTTCCTGGCCAATCCTCCCGCAGAATACAACCCCAACGAGGGAGCTGAAGTGGCCCAGAGCAAGGTTGTCAGCTCCGGTGTCGACACCGATTGGAAGGGCATGCTGAAGAGCTTCGACTTCTACAAGCTCTGGTTCATGTTCGCCTTCTCTTCCTCCGCCGGGCTCATGGTCATCGGCCATGCCGCCAAGATCGCCAAGATCCAGGTCCAGTGGGAGAAGGGCTTCCTGCTTCTGATCTTCCTGGCCATCTTCAATGCAGGTGGTCGTTTCCTGGGCGGTTCGCTTTCCGACAAGATCGGTCGCGTCAACCTGATGCGCATCATCTTCGTGGTCCAGGCCCTCAACATGCTCTTCTTCAAGAACTTCCTCAGCATTCCCCTGCTGGCCCTGGGCGTGGCCCTTGCCGGTCTCTGTTATGGCGCCAGCTTCTCGGTCTTCCCCGCCGCCACCGCCGACAAGTACGGCATGAAGAACTTCGGCGCCAACTACGGCGTGATCTTCACCGCCTGGGGCCTGGGTGGCATCATCGGCCCCATGACCGCCGCGGCCATCGTGGACTCCACCAAGAGCTACAACATGGCCTACCTGGTTTCCTGCGCCCTGCTGGTGGTAGCCCTGCTGATCAGCTTCACCCTCAAGACTGCCAAGCCCGCCAAGGCCTAACAGTTCAGTGATTACGTCGTCCCCGCCTCTCTTGAGGGGCGGGGACGACGCTTTTCTGCCCTGAATTGGATAAAGTCCTTGAATGAACGAACGACGCCCAGCTCAGTTCCACCGTTTGGGTCCTGTGCTTTACCCCGCGGGCCTGGCCATGCAGAGGGCCATGGCGGAGCGGGTCATGGCGGGGGATCCCGACCAGATTCTGGTGCTGGAGCACGATGCCGTCTACACCCTGGGCCGAAATGCCACGCCGGCGGATATCCATGTCAATGCCTCCTTTCTCCAGGAGGCTGGCATCGAGGTTCATCGCGTGGACCGGGGAGGGCAGGTGACCTACCACGGTCCCGGCCAGGTGGTGGTCTACCCGATCTGCGATCTGCGCCGGGGGGGGCTGGACGTGGGGCGCTTTGTCCATGGTCTTGAGGAGGCCATGATCCGCACGGCCTTGGGTTTCGGAGTCAAGGCGGAACGAATGCCCGGGCGGCCCGGAATCTGGGTAGGGGATCAGAAGCTTGGCGCCCTGGGAATCCACCTGCGGCGCTGGGTATCCACCCACGGGTTGGCCTTCAATGTGGCGCCGGACCTGGGGCCCTTTGGATGGATCACGCCCTGCGGGATGGCTGACAAGGGGGTTTGCAGCCTGCGCTCTTTGCTCGGTGAGGACTGTCCCAGCTGGGACCATGCGGCTGATCGGCTGGTGGCCAACCTGGTGGATGTCCTGCACCTCGAGCACCGCCCGGTGCCCGTTCCCACCCAAAGCGTTTCAGCGACGACCTGGCGCCGGGGTCCGGCCGGGCCGGAGGTGCTGATCATGCTCCGGCAGCCTGAGGACGGACTCTGGTGGTCCAGTGTCACGGGAATGGTGGAACCCGGGGAGAGCCTACAGGAAGCCGCGATACGCGAGGTCCTGGAGGAAACCGGCCTGGTGGGGCGACTGGCTCCCCTGGACTTTTCCCACAGCTTCTTCATCGATCCCCAGAGCCTGGGCCTCCTGGGAGGCGAAGCTCACTTCAACCGGGAAACCTGCTTCCAAGTGGAGGTTTCCCGGGATTCGGTTCTCGATTTGAATCTGGAGGAGCACAGCACCTGCCGGTGGTGCAGCCTGGAGGAGGCTCTGGAGCTGGTCCGCTGGGATGGGGCCAAGAAGGCCATCCGGCTTCTGGAACGATTTCTATCAGGCGGCCCGGGTCAGTGATCTTCCGGAAGTTCCGTCAGATGCACCGGGACCGAATCCCCGATCTGCAGTTCAAGGGTGTCGGCCTCTACCACGGCCAGTCCATCGGCCAGGAGCATGGAACTCAGCACCCCTGAGCCTTGGGAGCCTGTCAGATGGGCTTTGAGGCCTTGGCTCCCCTCTTGGAGCACCACCCGGAGGAAATGGGTCTTGCCATCGGCCTTGGGCTTCTTCCAGTTCTCCACCAGGATGGCGTTGCGTTGGGGTCGGAAGCAGTGGCGGAAGCCCATCATCTTCCTCAGCGCAGGGCGCACGTACTCTTCCACCATGACCATGGCGGATACTGGGTTCCCAGGAATTCCGAAGATGAGCTTGCCATTCAGGGTCCAGAACCCGAAGGGGCCTCCAGGCCTGTGGGCCACCCGCCAGAAGATCTGCTTGGCGCCGAGTTCCCCCAGGACATTCTTCACAAAATCGAAGTCACCCTCTGAAACACCACCGGTGGTCATTAACACATCAGAGATCTCCAGAGCCTCCAGGATGGCTGTAAGGACCTGCTCCTTCGTGTCCGGGATCCTGGGCATGGCGAGGGGGATTGCTCCCATGGCCGCAATCTGGCTGCAGATCCCAGGGACGTTGGAATCCCTGATCTGGCCGGGGCCGGGGCACTGACTGGCATCCACCAGTTCATTTCCGGTGCTCATGACCACCACCCTGGGGCGGAGGGTGACAGGTATGCTTGCTACGCCGATGGAGGCCAGCACGCCGATGGCGGCGGGCTTGAGCTGGGTTCCAGCCGCCAGGACCCGGGCTCCCGGCGCGATGTCTTCGCCTGCCCACCTGATATGGGCGCCCCGTTCGACCGGGTGGGGGAATTCAACCCAATGGTTCCCGTGGCGAGTGTGTTCCAGGGGAACAACGGTGTCCGCTCCTGCAGGGAGAGGAGCGCCCGTCATGATGCGGATGGCGGAACCGGCTTGCAGACCCCGGTGAGGCACCTGGCCAGCCGCCACAATCCCCACCACCGGCAACTGGATGCGAGGCCTGATATCCAGGTGTCGGACTGCGAACCCGTCCATGGCTGAATTCGTGAAGGGCGGTACGGCTTCCTGGGAGAGGATGTCCTCGGCCAGGGCCCGTCCTGAAGCCTCGCTAAGGGACACGTACTCGAGGGGGAGGGGGATGATCTCACCCAGGATCAGATCGAGGGCGTCGGCTGGAGTGGTCATGAGCGCTGCCATGGCTAGACTGCCTGCATCCGGTTGCGCTCACCGCGACCCCGACGCTCCTTCAGAGATTCCAGGACACCCATACCCATGGCCTGGTCGAGGATACGGTTGATTCGTGGCCGATTGAGCTGGAGATGCCTGGAAATGGTGCTGATCCGGGCCCCACCCGCGTAGGCCAGGATGACCCGTGCGCGAACGGACTTGGGCTCTGGTTCCTGAGGGGAAAAGGCGACCATCATGAGATGGCTGATGGTCTCGCTGCTCAGGATCAAGGGCGATCGCATGGAATGGCGTCCCATGGCTTGCTCCATCTGGATTCTTGGGGGGCGATCGGCTTTACAAATGGATCACACCCAGGTTGATACTTTCCGTGAGTTCAAAAACACAGGACTTGGTGATGCCGTTGAGCTCGACATCGATCCGATACTTGCCGCTCTTCTTCTCAAAACCGTCCAGCTTGAAATTGCCGTAATTATTGGCGAGGGTGGTCCAGACCTCCCCGCTCTTCTGGTGAGTGATGGTCACCTTGGCGCCCACGGCGCACTCCAGGCCATAGTCGATGGCCACGCTTCCGGCGATGTGGCACTTGGTGAAGCGGAAGAGGTTCTTGTACCAGACCCTTGGCCGGGTCTTGTACTCGGGGTGGAAATGCTCCAATCCTTCGGCCTCGACGCGCTGCTGCATCTCCGCATCCTCGAGCAGGACGAACTCCATGGCCCCCGTGGCGCAGGAGTGGGAACAGCGGGGCTGTTCCCAGCCCTGGTCCAGCAGATGGGCGCACATGGTGCACTTCTGGGGGAGCTTCTTTTCCTCATTCCAGTAGATGGCCCCGTAGGGGCAGCTGGCAGCGAGATCTTCCCGCCCCGCAGCCTTTTCCGGGTCGATGATCACGATGCCATCCTCGCGCCGGTAGACCGCACCGTCTCCAGAGGCCTGAATGCAGGGGGCATCCTCGCAGTGCATGCAGGGCTTGGGGAGATAGCAGACGTCCTGGAGGGGGTACTTGCCCCGCTCAATGTTCAGGATGTCCATCCATCGGTGGCCGTGCCGGGGTTGGGAGACCGCGATGGGTGAGTGATCGTTGTCCCAGTGCTCATCCTTGCAGCTGATGAAGCAGTTGTTGCAATCGTGGCAACGGGCGACATCGATGATCAGATTGACTTTCTTCATCGCGCTATTCCTCCCACTTCTCGATCTGGACCAGGCAGGAATTGGAGGCCATGCCATAGGAGTTCTTGGTCATGAATCGCTTGGGGGTCAAGAGGTTGATGCAGCCCGCCCGGTCCGGCGATTCGCCGGGTTTGCCCAAGGCCTGGTAGTCGGCGCAGGACTCGTAGGAGTGCACCGTTCCGGAGGGGATCCGTTCCGTGATCTGGGCCGCCATGATCACTTCGCCCCGATCGTTGAACACCTTCACCAGATCGTGCTGCTTGATGCCCCGGGCCGCAGCGTCCTGGGTGTTGATGCGGATGATCCAATAGCGGTGGCCATCTTCCTTGAGCACACGATGGTCGCGGATTTCGTTCAGCCAGCTGCCCTTCAGATCGCCCATGGTGTGGAAGCTGAAGCGCGGGTGCGGCGACACCACCTGAAGGGGGAATCGGTTGTAGCTGGGAGAATGGTGCCCCTCCCAGGACTGGACGTATTTGGCCACGGGGCTTCGCTCGGCATCGTTGGGATCGAAGCGCTTCAGGCTTGAGCTCTCGAACTCGATCTTTCCAGAGGTGGTCTGAAGGCCTTCCATGGCGACCTGGTCGTGGGGCATCGGGCCCCAGTCCGGGGTGTCCTTCTTCCGGCCTTCGGCGAACCACTGCATGGCGGGGGTGGAGGGGCTGCCCTTGGGCTTGTTGGGCACGACGTAGTAGCCCTTCTCCAGGAACTCCTCCCAGGTGATGCCCTTGGGGAGATCCGTCGCGTGGAAGACCTGCTTCACCCAGTCCAGCTCCGTCTTGCCTCCGTCCGTGAAGGCTTCCCAGAGACCGAGTCGCTTGGACAGCTCCGCGAAGATCTCGTAGTCCGACTTGGACTCACCCAGGGGTTCGATGCACTTGGCCTGGAGGCTGATGATCCGATGATTGCACTGGCTGTAGGTGTGGGGAATGTAGCCCGAGCAGTTGGCAAACTCGCTGATGTCCCAGCGTTCGAAGTTCGTGCAGGCCGGGAGGATGATATCGGCAAACTGGGCCTCGCCCTCGAACCAGATGGACTGGTTCACGGCGAAGGGGAGCTTGTCCGTCTGGTACATCTTCACGTAGCGGTTGGTTTCGGTCATGGTGCCGATGAAGGAGCCGCCATAGCGGTAGTACATCTGGATCCGCGGATAGCCGGGGGCAGGGTACTCGTACTTCTGGAACTGGGCCTCGATGGCGGAGCCGCAGAAACCCTTGCCGCGCCACTCGAGCTGTCCCTCCAGGATGGCCTCGGGGATGCGGAGGCGGGGAATGTGCTGGCCAGAAGGGCTGTTGATGGGATTGCTGGAAGGGCGGGCATTCGCGAACATCCGATTGGCGAACTCATAGCCCGCGGCGGAGTTCCCGGTGTCGCAGGCGATGCCCCCCTCGGCATAGCCCGGGAAGTAGAATGTCTCGTCACAGGGAGCCCCCTGGGTCGTCGACCAGATGTTGCGTCCCGGTTTGCCCAGACCCTGCATGGCAGCCAGGCAGATCATGAAGCGGGACCACTCATTGCCCGTGGCTGAGCGGCAGGCGCCACCCCAGCCTCCGAGGCCGCCGGCGGCCAGGGTGGTCCTGGTGGTGCCCCACTCCCGGGCCAGGGCCTTGATCTCACGGGCCGGGATACGAGTCTCGTTGGCCGCCCATTCCGGGGTCTTGGGGATGCCGTCCTCGCCCCCAAGGATGTAGGCCTTCCACTGCTCAAAACCCTGGGTCCGGGTCTCCACATACTCTTTGTCGTAGAGGCCTTCGGTGATCCACACGTAGGCGATGCCCGCCGCCAGGGCGGCGTCGGTGCCGAGCCGGGGCGAGAACCACTTGTCGGCGAAGAGCCCCGCGCTGTGATTGAAGTAGGGATCAATGAAGATCATCTTGACGCCCAGCTCCTTGAGCCAGAAACGTCGGGGGGTGCTTTCGAAAGCGCTGTAGATCCCGTTGTTCACTTCGGGGTCCGAGGACCAGAAGATGATGGTCTCCGTATGCTTGAGGCCATCCTCCAGCAGGTCGTACTGGGGGGGATTGCCCAGGCGCCAGCTGAATCCCCAGGTATGCATGCCGCCCCAATGCCAGCCTTCCCAGCTGTCGGGGTTGTGGTCGGCGTAGGTGAAGCCTGCCAGGTTCATGAACCGGAACAGCGTGCTGAATCGGTACCCGACATTGCCCCACAGGTGGTGGGAGCTGGCGGTGCTCAGAATGGCGGCGGGGCCGTGTTCCCGCTTGATCCGGATCATTTCCTTGGAAACGATGTCCAGGGCCTCTTCCCAGCTGATCCGCTCGTAGCCGGAAATGCCACGGTTTTCACAGTTGCGTTCCCCATCCGGGTCGAAGTCCACCCGCTTCATGGGGTACAGGAGGCGTTTGGGGCTGTAGATCAGCGACTTCTGGGCGGCGGTCACGGGGGTGATCGTGGCCTTCCGGGGAGGGCTGAACGTTTGGCCTCTGGCTTCGATCTCCCAGGAGGCGGCATCCTCCTCGCGCAGGTCCATCGGCACGATGCGCACAATCTTGCCGTCCTTGACGTCGACGAACACGGGGCCACCCGTGGTGCTGTTAGTAAGTCTCTTCTCGCCGGTCATGGGGATGTCCATATCCTGAGGGATGGTGTATTGCTATGCGGTGCAGCTGTATCGTAAATTATAGACGAATGCAGGCGTGCATGGGAAGACTTTCTCCTCCCTGTTTCATCTGCTCGACGGGGTGATGCACCTTGCGGTGGACCAAGTGCAAAAGCTGTCTGCACTAGGTCTTTATGTCAGGGCTGCATAAGGGCCTGAAGCCGCTCGTCGAAGTGCTGACTACTTTTCCCTGGGCGTGAGCTTCAGGATGCAGGCTTCCTTGTTGTCCTTGACACCGTATTCGACATTGAAGGCCATATCCGCCTTGGAGGCCGCGTCGAATTCTTCCTTGGTATAGGCCAGCGTGCCTCCGTTTTTGTGGCAGAGGACTTTCAGGTGGGTCGCAAGCAGCATGGAACTGCCTTCCAGTTCCTCCGCACGGGCGACGGATTCCTTCACGACCTTTTCCAGGTCTTCCCTGCTCATGGACTCCATGGCGGCATTGAGCTTGTCGATAATCTGCTGGCCGTTGGTCATCTTCATGGTGCTACCTCATCGTTTCTTAACGGGCCAGGGCCTTGCCTGCCTCGTAGGCGCGGATTTTCAGGGCTGCGTCGTGTTCGGCGCTTTCGGGGTCGTTTCCATTGGTGCACACGATGTTGTCGGCCAGATCGAATCCAAGGGCCGGGAACATGGCGGCGGTGTACTCGAAGTAGGAATCGAACATGTGGGGGTCTTCCATTCCCTGAGAGTATACGGTGAGGATCTTCTTCTTGCCGAAGCGGGGCTGATACTGGTCGTCCGTCAGGGGGAAGAGGCGGTCATAGAGGTTCTTGACGGGGCCAGTCATCTGCATCATGTAGATGGGAGAGCCCACAACGATGGCATCAGCCTCCTTCACCTTCTGAAGGGCTTCGTGGAGTTCATCCTTGATGATGCAATCGTCTTTGACCCGACAGGCGAAGCAGCTCTGGCAGGCCATGAACTTCATCTTGAAAAGGGTGTAGAACTTCACATCCGCGCCCATATCCCGGGCTCCGCGGGCCACGGTGTTGAGGAGGGTCACGGTGTTCCCGTCCATGCGGGGGCTGCCGTTGAATATGACGATCTGTTTCATGGCGCAACCTCGTTTCGAGGATTATTGCGCAGCCATTGGATGGTTGCTGCAACATCAAAGGAGTGAAATGGGGGAACCCTTCGAGAAGGGCTCCCCCACGGGACTAGAACTTACAGCTGGATGTAGCCCAGATTCTTGGACTCATCCTTGATCGTCACCTGGCAGGAAGCCTTCTTGCCGGCGGCATCGACCTCGAGGGTGTATTCACCGTTCTCCAGGCCGTCGAACTTGAAGTCACCGAAGAAGTTGGTCTTCTGGGTGGCGTCCACACCGGCACCCTTGAGGGTGACCGTGGCGTTCTCGAAGCAGTCGCCCTTGACCAGGACGCCAGCGGCGATGAAGTTCTTGGTGAACTTCTGCAGGTTCTTGTAAAGGACGCGGGGCTGGGTGCCCAGCTCGGCCTTGTAGGCCTGCAGGCCCTCTTCCTTGATCTTCTTCTCCATCTCGGCGGGCGTGATGTTGAAGTACTGCATGGCTCCGGTGGGGCAGGTGTGGGAGCAGCGGGGCTGCTTGGGGGTCCACTCCTTGCTGTCCAGCAGGTGGGCGCAGCCCGTGCACTTCTGGGAGCACTTGATCTCTTCGTTGTAGTAGATGGCGCCGTAGGGGCAGGACTTGGCGAGCGCTTCGTTGCCCTTGGCCTTTTCCATGTCGATCATGACGATGCCGTCGGCGCGACGGGTGACTGCGCCGTTGCCGGCCTTTTCACAGGGGGCGTTCTCGCAGTGCTGGCAGGGCATGGCCAGGAAGGCCACGTCGTTGCGGTTGTACTGGCCGCGCTCGCGGCGCTGGATGTTCATCCAACGCTGGCCGTGGCGGGGCTGGGCAGCCGTGTAGCCGGGCCAGTCATTGCCCACGTGCTCGTCCTTGCAGGCCATGAAGCAGTTGTTGCAGTCATGGCACTTGGCTACGTCGATAACCATGTAGAATTGAGACATTTTGATTTTTCTCCAGTTGAGGATTGGTGAACGATCGAAAAACTACGATCAGTAGATCTCGTAGATGCCGCCATCCCACTTCTCAACTTCGAGCTGGGTGGAGTTGGGGGCCATGCCGCAGGCGTACTTGGACATGTAGCGATCGGGCGAGAGGATGTTCACGCAACCGCCGCGGTCCGCAGACTTGCCGGGCTTGCCGAGCGGATTGTATTCGGCGCAGGACTCGTAGGAGTGCACGGTGCCGGGCTGGAGGCGCTCGCCGACCTGCGCGCAGAGGATGACCGAACCACGATCGTTGAAGGCGCGGATCAGATCGCCATCCTTGATGCCACGGGCGGCGGCATCAATGCTGTTCATACGCATGATCCAGTAGTAGTGGCCGTTCACCAGGACGCGGTGGTCCTTGATGTCGTTCATGAAGCTGTCCTTGCCGTCGCCCATGGTGTGCATGGAGTAGCGGGGGTGGGGGGACAGCATGCCGAGGGGGTACTTCTTGGCGAGGGGGCTGTGGTGGCTTTCCCAGGCCGGCACGTAGGTGTGCATGGCGGGACGGTATTCGTCGATGAAGCCCTGCTCTTCGAAGTTCTTCAGGCTGGTGGCGATGAACTCGACCTTGCCGGTGCTGGTCTGCAGGCCCTTGCGGTTGACCTGGTTGTTGAGGCGGGGGCCCCAATCCGGAGTGTCCTTCTCGCGGTCCTCGGCGAACCAGCGGAGAGCGACGGTCTTCTTGCGATCCGGGTTGTCGGGCACCACGAAGTAGCCCTTCTTCTTGAACTCGGCGAAGGTCATGTGCTTGGGCATGTCCGTCGCGTTGTAGTACTGCTCGCACCAATCCAGCTCGTCCTTGCCTTCGGAGAACATCTGCTCGATGTTCAGCTTCTTGGCGATCAGGCGGTAGATCTCGTAGTCGGACTTGGATTCGCCGACGGGTTCGATGCACTTGGCCTGGAGGGAGATCACACGGTGGTTGCAGAGAATGTAGTTATCGGGGATGTAGCCGGAGCAGTTCGCGAACTCGGAGATGTCCCAGCGCTCGAAGTTGGTGCAAGCGGGCAGGATGAGATCGGCGAAAGGCACCTCGCCCTCGAACCAGATGGACTGGCTGACGACGAATTCGAGGGTGTCGTGGGTGTACATCTTGGCGTAGCGGTTGGTGGCCGTCATGGTGCCGAGCCAGGGGCCGCCGTACTTCCACAGCATCTTGATCTTGGAGTAGCCGGGAGCGGGGTACTGGTACTGGTGCAGCTGGTGCTGGATGTCGCCACCGGCGAAGCCCTTGCCGGACCACTGGAACTTACCGCCCATGATGCACTCAGGCACCTTCAGACGGGGAATGTGCTGACCAGCCGAGGTGTTGAGGTTGGAGGGGGAGGGGAAGGTGGTCTTGCCGTCGAACATGCGCCAGGCGAACTTGAAGCCGGCAGCGGAGTTCTCGCAGTCACCGGAGATGCCGCCCTCGGCGTAGCCGGGGAAGTAGAACTCGGTGTCCACGGGCGTGCCCTGGGTGGTGGACCAGATGTTGGAGCCGGGCTTGCCCATGCCCTGCATGGTGGCCAGGGCGATCATGCCGCGGGACCACTCGATGCCGTGGGAGGCGCGGCAGGCGCCGCCCCAGCCACCCAGACCGCCGGCGGCCAGGTAGGTGTTCTTCTTGGCCCACTCACGGGCGAGGGCGCGGATGTCGGGGGCGGAGCAGCCGCTCTCGAGCTCGGCCCACTCACAGGTCTTGGGCACGCCATCGGTCTTGCCGAGGACGTAGTCGGCCCACTCTTCGAAGCCGTGGGCGTGCGTCGCCACGTACTCCTTGTCGTAGGTCCCTTCGGTGATCCAGGTGTAGGCGATGGCGAAGGAAAGGGCGTGATCGGTGCCGATCTTGGGGGAGAACCACTTGTCGCTGTGGAGGGCGGCGGTGTGGTTGAAGAAGGGATCGATGAAGACCATCTTGACGCCCAGGTCCTTCAGCCAGTAGCGGCGGATGGTGGATTCGTGGGCGGCGTAGATGCCGGAGTTGGTCTCGGGGTCGGAGGACCAGAAGACGATCATCTCGGCGTGCTTCAGGCCGTCCTCGAGCAGATCGTACTGCTCGGGGTTGCCGAGGCGCCAGCTGAAGCCCCACATGTGCATGCCGCCCCAGTGCCAGCCTTCCCAGCTATCGGGGTTGTGGTCGGCATAGGTGAAGCCCATCATGTTCATGAAGCGGAAGTAGGTGCTGTGCCGGTAGCCCACGTTGCCCCACATGTGGTGGGAGCTGGGGGAGGACAGGATGGCGGAGGGACCGGATTCGCGCTTGATGCGATTGATCTCGCTGACCAGCAGGTCCACGGCCTCATCCCAGGAGATGGCCACGTAACCGGAGACGCCGCGGTTCTGGATGTTGCGATCCCCATTGGGGTCGAAATCCACACGCTTCATGGGGGTCATGATGCGCTTGTCGGAGTAGATCATGGACTTGAAGCCTGCGGTGAAGGCCATGACCGTCGTCTTGCGGGGGGGGGTGAAGGTCTTGCCGCGGGCCTCGATCTTCCAGGAGGGAGCGTCGACCGCATCGTCAAAATCCATAGGGGTCATCCGGACGATCTTGTCGTCCTTCACGTAGACGAAAACTGGACCGCCAGTCGTGGAATTCGTCAAACGGACTTCATTGCCCATTTTTATTCTCCTTGATTAGGTTGCTTGGTGAGTAATTGAGGTGCTGTTGTGCGAACTGCATGGTGTTGATTCCTACTGGGCCTGGCCTGTTTGCTACTGCGTCATAGGGTCACCTCCCTTAGATTTCCCAGTACAGGATTAGCGGATCGTGGTTTGGCTGTTGGGGCAGGTGTCCCGCCTAGTGAATCATGTGTACCGATATTAGCAGAGTCCTGCGGGGGTGGAAGTGGAAAGTACCGTATTGCGGGTGTAAAGTACCAGAATCGCCTGATGCTTTACGCCCTTGGCCACAAGTGGTTGTATCCGATTAGGTTATGAATGCACCGAAGATGCATCCACTCGCGGCCAAAGCCTCCATGTCCCGGGGATTTGGACTTCGCCGAAGAACATAGGTCAATAGTGCGGAATTATCCAGGCTGTAACGATATAGATTGGCAACAGGATTGCGATGGCCATCACCGCGTAGCGGAAAAAGCTCGGCATCCGATAGCCCGCCGATTCGGCGATCGACTTCACCATGAAGTTAGGTCCGTTGCCGATGTACGTGTTGGCGCCCATGAGGACTGATCCGGCACTGATGGCAGCCAGGAGATTGGCCGGCACGCCAACAACACTGGTGGGAAGACCCAGTGACGCAGCTGTGGCCTGAGCAGTCGTGAAGAAGGTCAGATAGGTGGGAGCGTTATCGAGCACGCTGGAAAGGCCCCCGGATACCAGGAAGAAATGCCATGGCTTGGTCAGGCCCAGGGAAGGGCCCGCGTGTTCAAGCAGGGCGAGGGCCGGGGCCATGGTGACGAAAATACCAATGAAGAGGATCGCCACTTCGATGATGGGGCCGAAGTTGAATTCGTTCCTGGTTCGTCCCTTGGAGCTTCCCAGCTTCAGTGAAGCCAGGGCTGAAGCCACCATGACGATTTCGCGATACGGTGTCGGGATGAATACGGCGAGCACGATGATGAGCAGCCAGAGCAGATTCAGGCGGCCATCCATCGAGAGGGGCTCCACCTCGTGATCGTCCTTCCAGATGGCAGGAGGCGTCTCCTGTCCATAGGCCCGACGGTCCAGGAAATAGAACACCGCCAGAAGATAGGCAATGGCTATCAACCAGATTGGGAAGAGGCGCATGGTCCAGAAGAAGGGCACCCCCCTCAGGAAACCAAGGAAGAGGGGAGGATCTCCCAGGGGAGTCAGCAGGCCCCCTGCATTGGAGACCAGGAGGATGAAGAAGAAGGGGATGTGCGAGACCCTCTCGCGTTCGGAGTTGGTGCGCAGGAGCAGGCGAATGAGTACCATGCTGGCGCCCGTGGTGCCGATCACGCTGGCCAGAACCGCTCCTATGCCAAGCATGATCGTGTTGTTGCGGGGGGTCGCACGGAGGTCGCCGCCGATGTGGATTCCCCCGGCCACCACGAAGAGGGATCCCAGCAGGCAGATGAAGGAGGCGTATTCGATGCCCACGTGCAGGAGGTGCGTGGGGCTGACCGAAAGGAGCCAGACGGCGATCGGGGCGGCGAGTATGACAGCGACGATGCCTTTGTTGCGGTTATGGTCCCACCAGTGGGGAGCCGCAAGGGGCAGGATCGCGATACATGCCAGCATCAGGACGAAGGGCAGGACCGCGTAGAGGGGAACGACAAGCTGATGTATTGGCATAGAAGGACTATTCCTCGTTTCAAACGTAAACATGACTCCTGAGTCTGGTCCCAGGAGTCATGTTTGCGTTGCATGCTAGCTGAGCTCATGAGTGAGCAGCCCCTAGGTATCAAGCCACTCATTCATGAATAGCGCATTAAGCGGTTAGCTATTCAGCGCTCTTGCGCCCCTTGTTCTTGATGCTGCCGTAGACGCACATCAGACCAAGAACGATGCCGATTCCGGCGAGATAGGCAGCGACACCGACATTGACTGCACCCATAGTATTTCTCCTTATATCTGGGAAGGGTTACCACTTCTGGCCGGGATTGCCCACGCGCCAAATGCCATAGATGATGCCGGCCATCACGATGGTCACGACGAATTCCGCGATAAAGATCTTAAGAGCCCACATGGTAATTCCTCCTATCAGGCCTGTTCATTGGCGATGGCGGTAAGGCAGGCCTTGTGCTCTTTGGAGCGGCGCCAGCCAATCTCGCCAGGCAGGATCAGGTTGGTGACAATGCCGAGCACGATGGAGCAGACGGTCACGGGATACATGTTGATGGCCCAGGGGCCCGTGGCCCAGGAGGGCGTGGCGAAGGTCCAGATCATGTTCACCGCGAAGGTCACCAGCACCGTGATCCAGGCTGCGGACTTGCTGCGCTTCCAGACCATTCCGATGAAATAGATCACGAAGATGGGAATACCGAAGGAGAAGCACCAGAGGAAGACGGGGAAGATGATGGGCACGAAGAAGGCGGGAACGCAGGCGATGATGCCGCAGACGATGATCATGGGGCGCATGAGCTTCATGCGAGTCTCATCCTTCATGTCGGGCCAGATGGCGCGCTTGAAGACGTCATTCACGATGATGGTGGAGTTGCCGATCATGACGCTGGCGCCGGTGGAGAGGGTGGCAGCCAGAAGGCAGACCATCAGCAGGCCCACGATGGGGGCGGGCAGGGTCTTGAGGGCCAGTTCGATGACGGAGAGCTTGGGGCCGACCTTGGCAATGGCGGGCAGGGACATGGCGATGAGGCCCATGATCACCCAGGGAAAGGCCGAGATTCCGTTGATACCGGCACATGCGAAGACGCCCTTGCGGCAATCCGCGTCGCTGCGGGCGGCGAGCATGGGGATGTAGGTGCCCTGGTTCACGGCGGCAGCGGAAACGTGCAGCACGAAGACGGGGATGATCATCTGGAACACAAGGGGGGTAGAGATCTTGAATACACCGAACTTCCAGAGCTGGCCCTGGGAGGCGTAGAAGTCGATGACGCCCTGCCAGCCCATGGCGTGAGCGGTGATCCATCCGCCCACCATGAAGAGGGCGAGGTAGGAGCCGAGGATCATGACAATGGCGTTGACCGTGCTCACGAAGGAGTACTGCAGCACACCACCGAAGATCACGTAGGCCAGGATCAGAAGGAAGGCTGCGAGGATGCACCAGGGACTATAGGCCAACTGGCCGCCGGTCAAACCATAGATGGCAGCGGCGGTGGCCAGGGTCTCGGCCATGGCGATGCCGCTCCAGGTGAAGACGTTGGTGCAGCCCTGGAGGTAGCGCATCTCCACACCGAAGAGCTTCTCCATGCCCTCGGGGAAGGTTTCAACATTCATGTGCCGAAGCCATGGCCCGAGCCACATCATCATGATGGGCAGGAAGATGCCGCCCACGATCATGGCCCACCAGAGCACGGAGGCGCCCATGCCAGCGGAGGCTTCCCACAGCGACATGGTATGTCCAGAGCCCAGGGGGATCAGGGTGAGGCCGAGGGCGACGGGCACCCAGCCGAGGGCATTCTTGCCCTGGAATTCTTCGATGCTGTTGACCTTGCCACGCAGGTAGATTTCCGTGCCTAGGAATACGAGAACGTAGTACCCGATGGCGTAATATAATGCAGAACTCATTTATCCTCCTTCAGTCCATTTGTTCGGGTCGGATGTTGTCCGATGTGCTGCTTTGGGGGGTGTCTTAGGTTTGGGGCGTCAGTGGTGGGGTTGTTGGTGGTTCACCTCCGAAGTCGGTTCGTCGTTATGTATGGCTAAAACTTTATTCGCGGGTCACATAGGCGCCTCCTAAGGGACTGAGGAATCGAAGTCGATTCGTGATGTATGGGCTTTTGCCTGGGGCAGTATTGCCTGGTGGGATGTTTGTACCAATCCTAGACGGATTTTGAGTGCATATCCACTCAAAAAAACCTCCTGGCAGTATGTCTGTACCGCAATGCGGTTTTTGTGGAACATGTCTAGGCATTTAAATGGCGAGTCGATATGGGGTGTGGTCCATTTTTGCCTTATCGCGAAAGGGGAAAACGTTGCCAAGGGATACGTTAGGCGTTATCGGTCTTGCCGAGTCCGGGTCGTTGGGGTTGAGTGACCTTCAGGCTCTCGGCAGGTTCTGTCCTGTTTTCTCTTTCCGGGCAGAGTGAAGGGGGGCGGCGCATTTTGTTTTGTAAGAAATTAACAATTAGAATGAGCGTAAGTGTAAGTAAGGATTTGGATAATGCAGGCGTGTCGACTTGTCGAGGAGCTTATATTGACTGTAATGCGGTACGGTCGTATCGTTTTGTGGTACCAATGGAATTCATCTGGGCCAATGGTTGGTTGTACCTCCCTTCGTGATGGCAAGAATCTGTAGGGCTTCCCTTTCTTTTGAGCCCTGCTTTGAATTCCGGCCTTTAAGTGACCTGATTTTCGAGGCTTGAGATGATTGGTCTTCTGATGAACATCCTTAAACTCATGGTGAAGCGCTCCTTTCTCCGGGTCCGGAAAACCGTAAGGGGCGGAGCCTAGCCAAACTCTCCCGAAGCGGGCTGGCGCACCGCCGAATGGTTCTCCTGGTTGCGAAAGAACCGCCCACGTCCCGGAAACATCGGGGGTGGGCGGTTCTTTCTGCTTTGGCTGACGTGGGAGATCTCTATGAGAGGGTACAAGAAAAGCACCCGGCCTTCTGTCCCTGGGGGATGGAGAGCCGGGTGCTTTCTTTCAGAACCGAGGGAAGGCCCTCAGGTCTGGGCTTAGCTTAGAACTTGTAAAGCAGTCCACCGCCGAAGCCCTTGGTGTCGCCGTTCTGGTAGACGTTGGTGCTGGCACCAGCGGCGCCACCGCCCACGGGGGGCATGGGGGAGTAGGTGGCGTTTTCGTCGTTGATCACGCCGAAGACATTGGCGAAGAGGGAGACGCCCTTGGTCAGGTTGTAGGCGTAGCCCAGGGTGTACTGCTTGGCGCCGAACTCGCTGCTGGTGGTGACTTCAGCACCCGCGGCGTTCGTGAGGGTGCCCTTGCCGGCCATGCCAAAGCCGGCCCAGACCTTGTGGGCGTCGATCTCCTGGCTGGCGATGAGGTACCAGGCGGTCCGCTTGTATTCGGAGTTGCCGGAGGTGGCGCCGTCCACGGTGTACTTCAGCTGCTCGACCACACCGCAGATGCGGGTCTTGGTGGGCAGGGCATAGTAGACAGCCAGGAGGTGGCCGGTGTCCTTGGAACTGGTGCTCCCGGCGGAGAGGGCCGTAGCGTCATTCATCATCGCGTTCAGGCCGAAGTAGTCGTTGTGCTGCTCATAGCCGTAGAGGACGGTCAGGCCCAGGGCCTTGTTGCTGTAGCTGACGGTGCCGGACAGGAGGGTGGGGTTGATGCTGGGGTTGGCAGCGTTATTGGCAGCCTTGCCCTCGTTCATGGAATACATGAGCTTGGCCTGGAAGCCCTGGAAGGCGGGGGACCAATACTGGACGCTGTTGCCCTGGCGGCGGTTGAAGATGGCGTCGCCGCTGTTACCGGCAGGCTTGGTGGCGCTGACGGTGCCGATGGTGCGGAAGCCAGGGGTGGTGATGATGCTGACATCGGAGGCCAGGGAGGCGGGCATGGGGCCCATCTTCATGACCACATCCTTGTAGGGGGTGTCCCAGTAGCCCGCGAGGATGGTGCCGAACTTGGTTTCGAGGCCCAGGCCCGTGTTGCGGCCCGCCCAAGTGCTGGGGGCATCGCCGTCGACGCCCACGGAGCTTTCCACCTGCCAGATGACCTTGATGTCAGAGGTGGCCTGCATGCTTCCCTTGAAGCCCACATTGGAAGTGGCGCAGGAGAAGCGGTTGCGGGAGTCCAGGTCCCTGGTGTCATCGGTGGATCCCGTGACTTTGACACTGTTCAGTTCGGTGACCAGGGTGCCATAGAGGCTCCACTCCATCTTGGGGGCGTCGGCGGCGACCGCAGGCAGGGCAATGGCACCGGCCACGAGCAGGAGGGACAGGCGGTTCTTCATGTATTACTCCTTGGTTGGCGCCCCGGGGATCGGGGCTGGTTGGGTGGGGTAATGAAAGGACCTGAAGTGACGCATCGGGAATGTTGGGGATTTCGCCGGAAGTCGGTGCTATCTGGATGCGCCATTTTTCGGCCAAATGCCTGCATTCATTAATATCGGCGGCGAGCTGGGGAAAAATCTGCTTTTGAAACCTGCTAAGCCCGTGCTTCAAAGAACTCCCAGGGATGAGGGACTCTTCCCTGGGAGTGACTCCCAGTTCCGCCTGCTTGCCAGAAGTCTAGGAAACCTTGTGGGGATTCAGGGCGACGTCGGGCTTCTTGAAGAAATCGGTGGTGAAGCTGGCGAAGATCGCGCCGATCAAGGGGAAGATCGCGAAGAACATCAGGTTGTAGCCCACGGGGAGTCCCTTGGCCAGCAGGTAGCCGCCGATCAGGGGGCCAGCGGTGCCGCCGATACGTCCCAGGCCGTAGCCCCAGGTGGTGCCGGTGGCGCGGAAGGACGTGGGGTAGGACTGGGCCAGGTAGGCACCGGCGGCGCCGGAGACACCATGCTGGCAAGCACCGGTGAGGAAGAGGAGAACCGTGAGGATCATGTACTGGTTGGCGAACCCGATGATGGAGATCAGGATGGCCAGGCAGACCCAACCGATCTGAAGGGTGCGCTTGCCGCCGAGCTTGTCGCCCATCCAGCCGAAGAGGGGGATGCCCAGGATGAAGCCCAGGTTCCAGACCATGGTGAAGAAGAGGCCGCCCTTGACGCTGTAGCCCTTCATGGTCATGAGCTTGGGGAGCCACATGAGCACGCCGTAGATGAAGACGTAGCTGCTCATCATGAAGAGCCAGAACAGGATGGTGTTCTTGGCGTAGCCATTGGTGAAGAGGTTGGAAAGGCTGCCCTTGCTGGGACCCTTGGCCTCAAGCTGGTAGTCGTCATCTGCGGTGGGCTGGAAGTCAGGGTCGATCTTGTTGAGGATCTTACCGATTTCGTTGTGCTTGTTCCGCTTCTTAAGGTAAGCAATGGACTCGGGCAGGGAGAACTGGGCCACGAGCAGGAGCACCATCAAGGAGGAGATGTAGAACATGAAGCGCCAGCTGCCGGGGTTGGCGGGATTGATGAGGGCGAGACCCACCAGGGCGGCGATCACGGTGCCCACGGCCATACCCGAGGTCACCCAGACCGTCAGGCGGCTGCGAATGGGCTTGGGGGAGTATTCCGAAGTGAAGGCCACAGCCAGAGGGAACACACCCGCCAGGGCGAAGCCGGCGATGAAGCGGCAGATGGCGAAGGCGTGGAAGCTGTGAACGAAGCCACAGGACACGGTGAAGACCACGTACATCAGGGTGCCGATGATGATCGAGAGCTTCTTGCCGATGGCGTCGGCCAAGGGGCCGAAAACCAGGGAGCCGAAGATCATGCCGAACATACCCCAGCTGCCAAGCTGACCGATCATCTGTGGCTTGAGGCCCCAGTCCTTCATCAGGTTGGGGATGATCAAACCGAAGATGTTGATATCGAATCCGTCGCAGATCGTAGTGATCAGACAGATTGCGAGAACACCTTTGAAGAAGGTGTTGAATTTTGCTTTGTCAATCATCTGACTGACAGGGACTTGTCGCATATTTCGATCTCCTTTCTAGAGATGAGTGAATTAATGCTTTGGGGGGTGATTGAAGCAGAAAAATCCTGACAATTATTGGAATTGTCAAAACATAATAAATAAAATGTATAATTATTGAGGTGGTTGTCTGTCCCCCCCATCCCATCGCTTGAAATTCGGCATCTCAAGATCGAAAACATCGAGGATCTTGCCAACGATATGGCGAGTCATGTCCTGGATGCTGGCTGGGTGGTTGTAGAAGGTGAGAACGGGGGGGAGGATGAGGGCCCCAAGGTCCGCTGCCTTCTGCATGTTCTGCAGATGGAGCGGACTCAGGGGGGATTCCCGGGCGACGAGTACTAGTTTCCGGCGTTCCTTGATCACCACGTCTGCGGCGCGGAGCACCAGATTGTCCGAGTAGCCCGTCGCCACTCCTGCCAAGGTCTTCATGCTGCAGGGCACAATCACCATGCCCTGGGTCTTGAAAGTGCCGCTCGCGATGCGGGCGCCGACATCACCCAGCCGATAGCAGCGGGTGGCCATGGCAGCCACTTCTTCGAGAGTGCACTCTGTCTCCTGTTCAATGGTGAGTCTTGCCCCTTCTGAGATCACCAGGTGGGTCTCCCAGTCGGGGAAGTTCTTCATGGCCTGCAGCAGTTCAATACCAATGGGTGCGCCACTGGCTCCCGTCATGCCGACCACCAGATGCTTGATCTTTCTCTCTGTCATCTAACCCAGCTCCCACACCCACGATCCAGAGATCGGAAAAAGCAATTGATGGCCTTCACGACTAGAGCTCCAGAGGCTTGGAGGAGGGGGTGAGATATTTTTCGTAGTCGGGGACCTCAAGGAAGGGGGCGCGAACGAATTCCTCCTTGATGGACCAGGGCACAGTGCAGTCGAAGATGGTCTTGCAGGCGAGCCCCCGGGCGCGGATAGCGTTGTTGTAGCGGGGATCCTGCGAGGGATCGAGCTGGTGGGAGCGGATATTGGGCAGGAAGGTGGTGTCCAGGTTGCCCTGATAGCGGGTGGTCATGGCGAAGAGCACATCGTCCATGTCGAAGGGATCGACGTCCTCATCCACCAGGAATACATTCTTGAGCTCGCAGAAGGCGGAGAAGGCGAGCAAGGCGGCCTGGCCCTGGCGACCTTCATCCGCGGGCGTGCGCTTCCCGACCTGCAGCACCGCCATGAGCTTGCCACCGCCGCAGGATGCGGCATAGACGTTCTTCAGGAAGCCGGGGATGGCCTTGCCGATCAGCTGGATGATGCTGGCTTCGGTGGGAATCCCGGCGAGGTTGACATGCTCTTCGCTGCAGCCGATGCAGGTCTGCATGATGGGGTTCACCCGTGTGGTGACGGCCTTGACCTTGACGATCGGCAGGGAGGGGTTGGCGGGACCGTTGTAGCCCGGGAACTCCGGCATGGCCCGACCTGTGTGGGAGTTCACGTCTTCCACCATCCGCTCGTGGGGCAGCAGCTCGCCCTCGATGACGATTTCGGCCCTGGCCAGGGACTTGCCGTCGATGGAGACAGCTTTCACCAGTTCGACCGCCTTCTTGCGGAGGGCGCCGGCAATGCTGAGCTCGTTGAAGCCCAGAGGCGTCGAGGGGGCTTCGAAACAGGCGGCGATATAGACCGCGGGGTCGAGGCCGATATTGATGGTGATGGGCATGGCCTTGTTTTCCTTCTCGTACTTGTCGCGGAAGGTTCCCAGGTGGCGGCCCATGGAGATGAACATGGAAAGGGTGTCAGGGCCCTGGAGGCAAAGGCGATGGATGGTGACATCGGTTTCGCCGGTCTCAGGGTCGGAGGCGCAGCAGAGGCCCATGGTGATGAAGGGACCTGCGTCCACTGGTGTGTTGGTGGGGGCGGGAATCAGCTTGCGGATGTCGAACCCGGGGTCGGTGGCGAGGTGGACGATCTCCTGGGAGGGTGCCTGTTCCTTGGTCACGAAAACCGGATCGACGGGGTGACCCAGGGCGTCGGCCATGTGGAAGCCCAGACGGTCGATGGTGGTGCCAAGCAGCATGGCCACCCGCTTACGGTCAGCGAGCATACCGATGTTGACCCGGGCGCCGGGGAAGCCCTTGATATTGTTGAAGACCATGGAGGGGCCGGACTTGGTGGGGCGCATGGTGGTGCCGCCGGCATCTCTGGTTGGGTTGTCATGATATTCCTTTCTCAAAAGATGCTCACCGTATGGTTTTCATGCGGTGCCACAATGTTGCAGACCTATTTCAGGCTTTCATTACTAAGTGCTCTATGCGGTTTCCGGGTCGCATGAGGTGAAAGTGTGCGAGTTGAGTGGTACGGTCGTACCATAATTCGTAAAGCCCGCGTGACCGTCCAATACTTTTCACCTTTCCGATTGATCGCGTTTTACTATCGAGACCACAAATTACAAGTTCCTCGAAGGAATCCCATGGAATTTCGCCAACTACGTTATTTCGTCGCTGTGGCAGAGCATCTGCATTTCCGGCGTGCATCGGAAGCCATGCACATTGCCCAGCCCTCCCTGAGCCAGCAGATCCACCAATTGGAGGAGGAGTTGGGGGCCGTTCTTTTCGAGCGGAACAACCGAAAGGTGCTCCTCACCCCCGCTGGTCGACTCTTCTTCGAGAAGGCCAAGAGTCTCCTCCGGGACGCGGACCAGGCCAGGGATGAGACCCGGAGGGTGGCCAACGGGCATGCTGGGCTTCTGAACATTGCTTTCATTACCAGTGCCGCCCTTGATGTGCTTCCTGCCACCGTCAAGGTTTTCCAGGCTCAGAACCCCGAGGTTGAGCTCAAACTGCTCGAATCTTCTCCCAAGGAACAGTTTTCAGGATTGTATGAGAGAACCGTGGATGTCGCTCTGGTCATTGCGACGGTGGACGATCCCGTTTTCGAGACCCTTACCCTATCCCGTTCCAGGCTGGTGGCAGCCCTGCCGGAAGGGCACCCTCAGGCCGGAGGGGAATACTTCGATCTCGCTGGGCTGGCCTCAGAGGTCCTGATCGTGCCGGATAATCATCCCTTTCCAGGCCTTTACGCCAAGATCCATTTCGCGCTTCATCTGGTGGGCGTGGAACCTGCGAAGGAGCTTCACATCCGCCTTATCCAGACTGGACTCATCCTCGTCGGATCGGGGCTGGGGGTCTCCCTGGTGCCGGAAACCTTTTCGCGGTACCGGACCCCGGGGGTCGTCTTTCTCCCTATTCATCCAAGCCTTCCCGAGGTGGAGATCTGCGCGGTCTGGCGCAAGGAGAACCACTCGCCTCTGCTCTCCAACTACCTTGGTGTGCTGCAACGGTACAGCGAGCAGCACCTTGGGGAAAGCGCACTGAAATCCTGAAGCTTTTGATCGTGAGGTGAGGCGCTCGCGCGTTAAGGGGCGAGGTGCGTCTGCGCGATCGATTTTCCTGCCAGGAACGGGGGAGGCGGGGTGGTGTACGGCGCTGTTTGTGTACGTGAGTCAAAAGTGATGGTCATTCGTATGGTAAAGAGAACATCTTGATGATTATTGTGTTTAGACCTGTGATTTAGCCTTGGTTGTGGATTAAGTCCAGTCCGTTACTGCTCGGAAGAACTCAAAGCCCCATTTGGGTTTACCGAAAATTCGGAGTCGATTTCGCCAAAAAGAGGGTTGACGGACCGAGTCCCGTTGGTTAGTTTTGTGGCGTAGCTCAAAATGAACCGCATTGTGGTACTGCTGTATTGTGAAGTGGCCAGATCCTGGCAATCTTGGGGGTGAGGGGTGGTTTGTCATCATATACAAAACAATGATCTTATAAGAGATCCTCCTGCATTTTCGGGTTGTGTCCATCTTGGATTGCAATTAACAAAACATCAAAAAATTTCGAGAGGTTTTTTGTGGTAAATAGTATGGGTGATAAATTTAAATTCATGCAAAAAGGATATGTTGCAGCTGGATTGACATCAGCTTTCGCATGTCTGCTGGTATTGGGTGGTTGTGATAAGCCTTCTGCGAAGGAAATCCGGATTGGAACGATCAATCCCACCACGGGCATGTACGCCTCCTTCGGGGAGGGCGGACTTTTCGGTGTCAAGGCTGCCATCGAGGACATCAACCGGACCGGAGGGGTCAAGGTCGGGGATGCCCGTTATCCCATTAAGCTCGTATCGGTCAACGATGAGAGCGATCCGAACAAGGCCGGTGCCCTGGCTGAAAGCCTGATCTTGCAGGACAAGGTCAGCTTCATGGTGGCCGGGGATGCACCTCCGCCCATGCACGCCGGGATTTCTCAGATCGCTGACCGATACAAGGTCCCCTATGTTGCATCGGTGGGGCCCTTCGAGCCCTGGATGGGAATGAAGTCCGAGTCTCCCACCAAGTGGCAGTACTCCTGGGGCGTGGGCGGATTCTCCATTAATTCACCCGTGAAGGACGGGGATCCCCGGGCAGGAAAGCCCGGCTACACCATCTTCAGCACTTGGACCAGCATGCTGGAAGAGTTCGGGCCACAGACCAATAAGAAGATCGGGCTCATCTGCTCCGACGAACCCGATGGTCGTGGTTGGTACACCCTCTTCGGACCCGCCCTGTCCAAGTTGGGCTACCAGGTCGTCGGTCTCGACAAGAAACTGGGTCTGGTGCCTCTTGAGACCACGGACTTCTCCTCCATCATCAAAGAGTGGAAGGATGCTGGTGTCGAGATCCTGTGGGGCAACTGCCCTGGTCCCTTCTTTGGCGCGGTCTGGAAGCAGGCCCGTGGCATGGGTTTCAAGCCCAAGATGGCCTCCATCGGACGTGGCGCCATGTTCTATCAGGATGTCAACGCCTGGGGCGGCGATCTGCCCCTCGGTGTGAGCACGGAAGTCTGGTGGGATCCCTCCATGGGTGGAGCTGTCGGCATCGACGGCACCACCGGCAAGTCCCTCACCGAGCGCTGGGTGAAGGAGTCCGGCCGTCCTGCCTATCCAGCCATCTCTCCCGGTTATGCCTGCGTGCAGGTGCTGGTCAACGCCATTGAGCGGGCCGGAAGCCTGGATCCTGAAAAGGTCAATGCCGCCCTGGCCACCACGGACATGATGAGCATGCGGCATCGGGTCAAGTTCGACGAGAACCACTTCAGCCATGTGCCCATTGTCTTCGGCCAGTGGTTCAAGACTGACTCGGCCCAGAAGTGGGAACTGAAAGTGATCGGCTCCAAGCACGATTTCTGGCCGACCACCGGCAAGCCGCTCTTCCCGCTGCCTTAAGAAACCGATAGGACCAAGCCCTCGGGGCGATGGGTGGAGCAACTGCTCTCCCCATCGCCCCTCTGTCATGAACGCGGGGGACCGCCCGCTCGCTGAACTCGCTCTGCGTTCCCCTCGTGCTCCCCACGTGATGTCCGGGCCAAGCCAGGACATCACGTCTGTTTTTACCGGGGAAGCTGGACTACAGTCGCCGCTGGAAGGACTGGCTGCGGCTCATCAGGGCTTCAATAAGCTCCGCTTCCTTGGCCCGGAAGCGTTCGGTGGGAACGGGCAGGGAAATGGCGGCCAGTTCGCCCCCGGGGCCCCGCATGACCGTGGCAACCGAGCTGATGCCTGTCATGTACTCTTCGTTGTCGTAGGCCAACCCGGTTTCACGAATGGTCTTGAGCTCCGCCATGAGCTTGTCCCAGTTGGTGATGGTGTTCTTGGTCAGCGGTTTCAGCTGGATATGGGAACGGAGTCCCTCCAGTTCCTTCTCCGGGAGGGCGGCCAACAGCGACTTGCCAATGGAGGTGCCATGGAGGGGGAGGGAGGTGCCGATGGTCGAAACGGCCTTGAGGGGGTGGACACCGGAAATCTGATCCACTACCACTGCCTTACCGTGGGAAAGAATGGACATATCCACGGTCTCCCCGGTTTCGGTGGCAAGCTGGAGAATGAGAGGGCGCGCCATTCGGGCAATATCGAAGGGTCTGACCGCTTCGGCGAGAAGCGTCAGGGTCGGTCCAAGCCTGAAGCCGCTGGTCGGCGAGGCTGCAATCACGAAGTTCGACTCTTCCAGCGAGTTGATGATCCGCTGAACCGTTGACCGAGGGAGCTTTACGAACTGGGCGATCTCGCGAAGGGAAAGCCCGTCCGGGTGGTTGCTGAGGGCCAGGAGGATGTCGGCTGCCCGGGCGATGACCCGTATGCCCGACCCCTCGGATTCGTTTGTAAGAGGCGCTTCTGTCGTCGTTTTCATGTTTAGTAGCCTAGTGTACCGGTCTGTGAGTTGAAAGTGTAACAGGACCATTTTCTGAATTGTCGTCACTCAATTCATCAAGGTCGTATGTTTTTATCATTTGTATCTGAAACAGAAACTGGGATTTTCAACGCATGGTGAATTGGGTTCTTGTCTTTCCCCGCCTCAGTGGCATCCTCGAAAAGGAATCTTCAACCTTTGGGGGGAAGCTAGTCTCCATAGAGTTGTTGTCGGATTCTCCGATATGCGATGCTGTTTTATTCAAGGAGTGGCGATGTTTCCGTTTCGCGTGATCCCCATGGTCCTGGTCTGCTACGGCCTGGTTGCCCAGGAGTCCGCCTCACTCTCACTTCGGGAAGCCATTCAGGCCTCACTCCAGAACAACCTGCAGGTTCAGATTGCCCGTGAGACTCGCGAGATCACTGGTGTTGATACCGAGACCATCGCCAAGGGCGCTTTCGACTGGAACCTCACCAGCAGCCTCAGTGTGAGCCATATCGAGAGCACCTCCGTTGGGATCCTTTCCAAGAGCAACCCGACTTCTGTCACCACCGAATCGACGACCAAGGGGCGGAATTTTTCGGCCGGCCTAAGCAAGCCCTTCGATTGGGGCGGGAACTTCTCCGCCAGCTACAATCCTTCCTATTCCAATTCGACCGGTTCCTACACCTATAGTGGGAGTACATACCCCTTCGGCACCGCCACTCCCTACACCGGAAGCTTCAGTGCGACTTATTCCCAGAGCCTTCTGAAGGGCTTCGGGCGGGAGGCCACCGGAGCCAACCTGATCGTGGCCCAGAAGGGGACCCTGATCGCGGACTATGCCTATCAGAAGGCCATCATCGACCTGGTGGCCTCCACCGAGTCGGCCTACTGGGATGTGGTCTACGCCCAGCGGAACCTGGAGAATAAGAAGGTATCTCTGGCACTCGCGCAGAAGCAGCTCAAGGAGAATAAGATCCGGGTGGAGGTTGGCACTCTGGCCCCCATCGAGGTGACCTCTGCTGAAGCCGCCGTAGCCCAGCGCGAGCAGGATATCATCGCCGCTGAGGCGCAGTTCCTGAACGCCAAGGACACCCTGATTCGCATGCTTTATCCCCAGGCAACCCGCCCTGGGGACATCCAGCTCACCGAGGCTCCGACCCTGGGGCATCTCGCTCTGGACGAGGCTGGTGCGGTGAAAATGGCACTGGAGCGTCGGGTTGAGCTCAAGGGTGCTCAATTGGATCTTGACTCCAAGCGGGTTCTGGAGCGGGCAGCCCTCAATCGTACCAAGCCCCAGCTCGATGCCTTTGCCACCTACAGTGGAGGCTCGGACAACTACGGCTCCCTCGGGTCGGTCAATACGGACCTCACGGGCTTCAAGAACCCCGGCTATACCGTGGGATTGCAGTTCTCGCTACCCCTGGCCAACCATGCGGCAAAAGGCGCACTTTCCCAGGCGAGGGCCAGCGCACGGAGCAGCGAGCTCAGTCGCCGTGATCAGGAGCTGGGCATTGTGCTAGAGGTGCGCCAATCCATCCGGAACGTGGAGGCCGCCGAAAAGACGGTCAAGGCTGCGGAAAAGACCCGGGTATACCGGGAACAGGATCTGAATGCCGAGCAGAAGAAGTTTGATAACGGCATGAGCACGAACTTCCTGGTGCTCTCCAAACAGAATGATCTGGATACCGCCAAGGCCGCCGAGGTGCAGAGTCAGATCAGCTACGCCAAGGCCGTTACGGCCTTTGAGAAGGCCATCGGCAACCTTCTGGAAGCCCGTGTCCCCAATGCCAAGCTGCAATAGAGGCTGAGATCCCCCCTGATCGGCAGTTCGCTGTCGCAGTGGCTTCAGTGGATATCCAATTCCGCAAGGAAGTGGGCGGCCGTGGGGTTCTCCAGGGCTTTTTTCCAAATGGCGACGCCGCTGCAGTCCACCTCATCGCCGACCATATCGATGCATTGGACTTGGAAGTTGGTATAGAACTTCATAATGTGCCTGGAGAGGACGGTGATGCCCTTTCCTGTCTCAACCATGAAGAGCAGGTTCTCGAAGCTGGGCGTTTCCAGAACGACCCTGGGTTCCGATCCTGCGCGGCGGAACTGGCGGAAGAGCCAGTTCCGGGCGCTCATGCCGGACTCCTGGGTCATGAGGACCAGGGGTTCATCCTTGATGTCATTGAAACTGAGGGTGTTGTGACCAGCCAAGGGGTGATCCTGGGGCAACACGACCGTCGCGATATCAGGGAAGAGTTCTCGGCATTCATACCCATCCGGGAGTTTCAGTCCCACGGCGATGGTGAGGCCGATATCAATGGCATCCCTGGCGAGAGCATCCTCCAGGGGTTGCATGCTGAGGTTCTCCACCCGGAGTTCGATGTTGGGGTGCTTCTGCTGGAAGCGCTTCATGGTGCCCGCCAGTAGACGCTCCATGGAGCCGAGGAATCCGACTCTCAGGGTTCCAAGTTCCCCGTCATCGGCCTGCTTGGCTTTCTTTACCGCCTCGTCAAGGCTCGCAAGGACCTTTTTGCCTTCTGCAAGCAGGATTTCTCCGGCCAGGGTCAGACGGATCGAGTGGCGGTCCCGGATGAAGAGCTTCATCTCCAGCCTTCGTTCCAGTTCGGCGATTTGGTAGCTCACGGCGGACTGGGTTACCTGCAGCTGCTTGGCTGCTTCGGTAAAGCTGGGGCACTCCGCTACGGTAACGAAGTAGCTCAGGTGGCGAACGTCCAAGTTTTCCTCCGGGGAGGCTATTTTATGACGAATAGCTCCTCGGCGGGAAAGCGGAACTTGGGGGCCTGGGCATAGGCGTCCTCTGGGGCGCGGTACCCGAGGGCGCAGATGCAGACCGTGTGATAGCCGGTACCCCGCAGTCCAAGGATCGCGTCGTAGCGGGCTGGGCTGAATCCTTCCATCGGGCAAGCATCAATGTGCAGCAGGGCTGCGCTGGCGAGAAGGTTGCCCAGGGCCAGGTAGGCCTGGCGGGCAGCCCAGTGTCCGGCGATGGCAGCACGGGGACCTTCTACCAGGTCGCCGGTGAGGGTGGATCGGAAGCCTTCCAGCTTTTCCAGGGGAACGCCGCGGGTCTTGGCCAGGCTCGCCAGGAAGTGGTCCACGTCCCCGGCATTGATCTCATCCCTGGCCGCGAAAACCACGAGATGGCTGGCGTCAGTCACCTGGGCCTGCCCCCTTGAGGCCTCCCGGAGCTGTTTTCTGAGCTCTGGATCTCTGGGGATGACAAAACGGTAAGGTTGCATGCCGTAGGAACTGGCGGAAAGGGTCAAAGCCTCTTTGAGGGTGTCCCAGTCCGCATCGGCCAATGGGCGGGTCCTGTCGAACACCTTGGTGGCATAGCGCCAGTGGAGGGCTTCCAGCAATTCCTGGGTGGGGTGGCTCATGGGTTGAATTCCTCCTTGAGCCTCAAGTCCTCACCGTAGTGGGAAAGGGGGTGGAAACACATCGGCTCTGCCCCTTCGATGCCACTCAGATGTTTTTCATAGGCCTCGATCAGCTGATGTCGTGTCGATTTGTCGATGTGGGCGGGACTCCAGGCCACGTGGGGAGGCAGGACCGTGAAACCGCAGAAGAATAGGATTCCGTGGTGGATGGGGTAGAGGATCCTTTCCAGGTCACCGTTGATACCGCGTTCGGAGTAGTAGTGCTCTGGCCCCCCGGTGGTGATGGAGAGCATGGCCCTGCGGCCCTGGAGTCCACCCCTGTCGTACCATTTCCCGTTTCCGTAGGCGAATCCCAGGGTCATGACCCGATCGACCCATCCCTTGAGGATTGCCGGCATGGAGAACCACCACAGGGGAAACTGGAGGATCAGGAGATCGCATTCGTGGACCTTCTTCTGCTCCAGCAGGATGTCATGGGAGAGGGTGCCCAGTTCGTGAGCCTTGGCCTCCTCGTGCTGCCGCGTCAGCACATACTTGTTCCGGCGCTCCAGAAAGTCATCGCCGTCTGCCACCGCTTTGAACTTCATACGGTAGAGATCCGAGACCACGACCTTGTGGCCTCGGCTTTCGAAGTGCCGGATGGCGGTGTTTTTCAGTGCGGCATTGAAGGAATGGGGTTCCTCATGGGCATATACGATGAGCACGTTCATGGGGATCTCCCAGGCCTGTGTAATCGAGGATGAACTGAACAATCGTTCCCGGGGCGTTCAAGTCAAGCACGGGAACCTTTAAATCGGGTAGTAGGGTATCACTGGCCACGGCGATGATATCGGGATCTTCCGGTTGCAGGATTGGTTTCCCTTCGGATGCGCGATGAATCTCGATCTTGGGGTGGGGGTGTGTCTTGAATCCCTCGATGAGCAGAAGGTCCACCGGTGTCATGCGCTGGATGAGCGATTCGATGGTTGGTTCCTCTTCATCCCTGGACTCGTGCATGAGTACCCATCGGGCCGTCGAGACGATCAGGACCTCCGAAGCCCCGGCTTCCCGGTGGCGGTGGGAATCCTTCCCCGGTTTGTCCACATCGAAGTAGTGGTGGGCATGCTTCATGGTCGAAACCTTGATGCCAGCCTGCCTGATCAGGGGCAGGAGCTCCACCATGAGGGTTGTCTTTCCGCTTCCGCTCCAGCCAACCAGACCGATGATTTTCATGAGGGTGTTCCTTTCGTGGGTGGGATTGCCAGGGCTCAACCGGCGGGCGTTGTCGACTTTCGTCCATAGGGGATTCCCAGCTTCTGCATCCGGTTCCGGAGGGTGCTGGCGTTGATGCCCAGGAGTTCGGCCGCGCCACCGGGGCCGTGAATCTTGCCCGCAGTCTGACGGAGTACCGACGCGATGTGCCGGGCGGTGACTTCGTCCAGGTTTGTGGGGCCTTGGGTTGATGGTTCGAGGCTTCCGGATTGGGAAGGGGCAGACAGGAGGGTATCAAAGAGCAGGGGGCCCTGGGGGTGGCGGATAAGTTCTCTCTCCACCAGGTTTTCGAGCTCACGGACATTGCCCGGCCAGTCGTACTCGCCCAGTCGCACCAGGGCACCAGGGGCGATGGACGGGGGTTCTGGCATGCCGAGCTCCCGGCCCTTGACTGATACAAAGTGGCGCATCAGGGCGGGGAGGTCTTCTTTGCGCTGCCTGAGGGGCGGGACAATGATGGGGAAAACGTTGATGCGGTACCAGAGGTCTTCCCGGAATCGGTGGTCGGAGACCATCTGCTCAAGGTTCCGGTGGGTCGCTGCGATGACCCGGACATCCACTCGAATGGTGCGGGTGCCGCCTACGCGTTCGATTTCCCGCGACTGGAGCACCCGCAGCAGCCGTACCTGGGCCTGGGGGGACAATTCACCGATCTCGTCCAGGAAGAGGGTGCCCCCTTCGGCCCGCTCAAAGCGTCCACGGTTCGAATTCGTGGCTCCGGTGAAGGCCCCTTTCTCGTAGCCGAAGAGCTCGCTATCGATGAGGCTTTCCGGGATGGCGCCGCAGTTGACCTTGATGAAGGGACCCTCCCTGCGAGGTGAGGCAAAGTGGATTGCGCTGGCGATGACCTCCTTGCCCACGCCGGTCTCGCCCATGATGAGGACTGTGTTGCTGAGGGGTGCGACCTGGCGGACCATCTCTACCACATGCTTCAGTCCTCCTCGGCCTCCGATAATGTCCTTGGTGGTGATATGGGCCATTTCCCGGCTCAGGAAGTGCTTGTCATCCAGCAATTCCTCCTTGTGGCGGATCAGTTCCTGGTGGGCCAAGGCATTCCATAGGGCGATGGCGAAGGGGTCGGAAACGGAGGCCAAAAGTTCTGCATGATCGGGGGTGTACCAGCCCTCGCCCTTGGCGCGGAGAACCAGGGTGCCGAAGAGCTTTTCCTCGATGCGAAGGGGCAGGATGATCTCGGAGTAACCCTCCACAGCCATGATCTTGCCCATGGCTGGGGGGAGTACGGTATTTTCTGAACTCACGATGACCGGGCCCTGTTGGTTCTGCCACCAGTCCCATAGGGTCTCCGGAAGGGGGAAGATGGCTCCGGCTGGTTCGATGCCTGCGGCAGATACATGGGCGATCCGCCGGATGGCTCCCAGGTTCTGATCGAAGACGTCCAGACGCATTTCTTCGAGGGGCATGGCGGCCGCCAGGCAAGGGAAGGTGCGTTGCATGGCGGTCTCGATATCCAGGCTACTGCAGACCCGCAAGGTCACTTCCCTGAAAAAGGACTCGTCCTGCTCCCTCATGGGTCCTCCGGTGGTGGGGTGTCGTATTTGGCAACGTCTTAGTGTATTGCCATAATTGGCAATGTCGACTGCCTTATTTGGCAATATCAAGGTCGGGCTGATTGTTTAAGGGCAGTTAAGACTGTGGTTGGGTTTTTGGCATGCCTCTGGCTAAAAGGGCGTGAATGATATTCAACTCTTCCCTTGTGTCCGAAATGAACTGCAGGAGGTTTCTCCATGGTGTTTGATAAGACCCAATTCTCCGTCGTGCTCTACGGCATGGAGAAGGTGATGCGCTTGGCTGCCAAGTGGTATCCGGAATTCCAGAAGAGGCTGGCCGAGAAGAACCTGGTGGCCCAGTTCCAGCTGCGGGACAACTCCCAGGGAAGGGCTTTCACCTTCAAGGATGGCAAGGTGAGTTCCACGGCAGGGATCCATCCGAATCCTGATGTGGTGCTCTCCTTTGAGGATGCCGCCACCGCCTGTCGCTTCCTGAGTCCCTTCAAGGACCAGATGGACTTCATCAGTGCCGTCAAGGCCTTCCAGTTGGAGACCCGGGGGAGCGACGAAGATGTGGTCTGGTTCTCCGAAACCATGAACATGATGCTCGATCTCGGCGCCGACTATGGCGTGGACATGGGCAAAGGGGTCACCCGCTACACCAACTGTACCAACGGCGGTCCTGTTTTCGTCTACGTCAAGGACGGCAAGATCATCCGCATCACCCCCATGGACTTCGATGACGAGGATGCTGATCCCTGGGTGATCACCGCCCATGGCAAGAAGTTCAGCCCTCCCAAGAAGGCCACCCTCAGCCCCTACGGCCTGGCCTGGAAGTCCATGATCTATTCCAAGGATCGCCTCCTCTACCCCATGAAGCGGGTTGACTTCGATCCCAATGGCGAACGCAATCCCCAGAATCGCGGCATTTCCGGCTATGAGCGCATCTCCTGGGACGAGGCCCTGGATATCGTGGCCAAGGAGATCAAGCACGCCAAGCAGGTCCACGGACCCGGCGCCATCCTCAATGGCAGCGGCTCCCACCACACCTGGGGTGCCATCGGCTACTGGCTCAGCGCCAGGCTCCGCTTCTTCAACACCCTGGGCTTCACCCCCGTGGGTCACAATCCGGACAGCTGGGAGGGCTGGTACTGGGGCGCCTCCCACCACTGGGGCCAGACCGCCCACAACGGCGGCGGCGAGACCTACAACACCGTCGAGGATCTCATGCAGAACGCCGAGATGGTGGTGTTCTGGTCCAGCGATCCTGAGGCCACCAGTGGCGTGTACGGCGCCGGTGACGGCACCATCCGTCGTCAGTGGCTCAAGGATCTGAATATCCCTGTGGTCCACATCGACCCCTACTACAACCACACCGCTGCCCTCTTCCCCGGGAAGTGGCTGGCCCCCAAGCCCGGCACCGACAACGCCATGGTTCTGGCCATTGCCTACGTCTGGATCACCGAGGACCTCTACGATAAGGAATACGTCGCCACCCGCACCCACGGCTTCGATAAGTGGAAGACCCATGTCCTGGGCGAGGATGATGGCATCCCCAAGAGCCCCGAGTGGCAGGAGGCCGAGACCGGCATCCCCGCCAAGGACCTCCGGGCCCTGGCTCGGGAGTGGGGCACCAAGCGGACCTACCTGGCTTCCGGGGGCATCGTCGCCTTTGGTGGTGCCTGCCGTCAGTCCACGGGCACCGATTGGGCCCGTGGCATGGTCTACCTCATGGGCATGCAGGGACTGGGCAAGCCCGGTGTCAACATGGGCGGCCTTCAGCAGGGAACGCCGGTGGATACCCGCTTCTTCTGGCCCGGCTACTCAGAGGGCGGCATGTCCGCCGACACTCAGGGGACCGGCGCCCTGGTCAACATGTATCAGCGCATGCCCCAGACCCCGTCCATGAACACCGTCCAGCAGACCGTGCCCCGTCTCAAGATCCCCGAGGCCATCATGGAGGGCCACTGCGAAGGCTACCCCACGGACCCCCGCACCATCGAGGGCCAGTTCTTCAAATACGGTTATCCCTCACCGGGGCACTCCAAGGTCTCGCTCTACTACAAGTACGGCGGCTCCCACTTCGGCACCATGGTGGACACCAACCGCTACGCCAAAATGTACCGCTCCGAAAGCCTGGAGTGTGTGGTGAACCAGTCCATCTGGTTCGAGGGTGAGGCCAAATACGCTGATATCATCCTGCCGGCCTGCACCAACTTCGAGCGCTGGGATATCGGCGAGCACGCCAACTGTGGCGGCTACATCCAGCACTCCTTCACCCAGAGCAACCATCGCGTGATCGTGATGCAGCACAAGGCCATCGAACCCTTGGGCGAATCCAAGCCCGATTACCAGATTTTCAAGGAGCTGGCGGACCGCCTGGGGGTCACCTCTGCCTTTACCGAGGGGGCTTCCGAGTTCGACTGGTGCAAGCGCTACTTCGCAGCCACCGACGTGCCCCGCAAAATGTCCTGGAAGAAGTTCCTCAAGCGCGGCTACTACGTGGTCCCGCCCCTGCCGGAGGACCGTCGGGACCCCGTGTCCTATCGCTGGTTCTACGAAGGGCGCCCCAAGGACACCCCGGAACTCACGCCTCTGCCCGGCGACTACACCGATGGCTTCCGCAAGGGGCTCGGAACCCAGACCGGCAAGATCGAGTTCGAGTCCTCCAGTCTCAAACGCTTCGATCCCGATGATCCCGAGCGCCCGCCGGTCATGAAATACCGCCAGTCCTGGGAGGGGCCGAACACCACCGAGCTCTTCGCGAAGTATCCTCTCCAGCTGCTCTCGCCCCACCCCAAGTTCTCCTTCCATACCATGGGGGACGGCAAGGACAGCGTCATCAATGACATCAAGGACCACCGCGTGCTCATCGACGGCTGGTATTACTGGGTGGCCCGGATCAACAGCCAGGACGCCGCCGCCCGTGGCATCAAGGAGAACGATCTGATCAAGCTTTACAACGATCGGGGTGCCGTGGTCTGCGCGGCCCAGGTCACGGATCGCGTCCCCCCCGGGGTGGTGCACTCCTACGAATCCTGCGCGGTCTATGCCCCCATGGGCAAGCCCGGTGAGACTGTGGATCGCGGGGGCTGCATCAACAGCCTGACGCCGAGCCGCATGATCATCAAGAAGTCGCACGGCATGTGCAATTCGACCCTGCTTGAGGTCTGCAAGTGGAATGGTGAGGAGAGCTTCTCATGAGCAAGTGGTATTTTATTATCGATGTGTCCAAGTGCTGGGATTGCAATAACTGTCTGATCTCCTGTAAGGACGAGCACGAAGGTAACGATTGGCCAGGCTATACCCTGTCCCAGCCCCTGCACGGCCATCGCTGGATGGATGTGCTCCGTACTGAGCGGGGACAATACCCCCTGATCGATGTGGCCTATCGTCCATCCCCCTGCATGCAGTGCCAGGATGCTCCCTGTGTGAAGGCCTCTGGGGGGGCCATCACCCGCCGCCCCGATGGAATTGTCCTCATCGATCAGGAGAAGGCCAAGGGCAAGAAGGAACTGCTGAAGTCCTGCCCCTACGGCGCCATCTACTGGAACGAGGAGAAGAGCGTTCCCCAGAAGTGCACCATGTGCGCCCACCTTCTGGATGACGGCTGGAAGCAGACCCGATGCTCCCAGGCCTGCTTCGCCGGGGCACTGAAGGTGGTGAAGCTGGAGGAGGGTGAGCTGGCCCGCCTGATCCAGGAGGAAGGCCTGGAGCAACTGGAGCCCGAGCGGGGTACCAAACCCAATGTCTACTACAAGAATCTCTACCGCTTCAACAAGGTCTTCATCGCGGGCAGTGCTGCCGTGAAGAAGGGCGAGATCGTGGATTGCGCCAAGGGGGCCAAGGCCAGTCTCTACCGGGGGCAGGACAAGATTGCCGAGGCCGTGGCGGATGCCTTCGGAGACTTCCGCTTCGACAAGCTGCCCGAGGACAGCGGGGTCTACGGGGTTGACCTTGAGCTGGACGGTCGTCGCTCACAGCGAGTGGACGTGGAGTTGGGCAAGAGCAAGAACATCGGAACTCTTTTCGTCTAGCCTGTTTCGGAGGCGGCGCTCCGGGTTCGAATCCCGGGGCGCCGCCAGTATCATCCTGATCGATCATTTGAACTCATCCCTGGCCCAGGCTCGATTCCGTCCCTACTGTCGGATCGTCTGTCGGGGAGCTCTCACGCCGGGGTGTGGGGAGGGGCTTCCCTTCCCACACGAAGCCGACGGCTTCGGGAGTCATATACGCCGATGACCTTTTGGAGCACAACATGGGACGACATTCCATGCGGGCGCCCTTGATTCTTGACGACAAGACCCGCCAATACCTTATCGCCATCGCCTACTCGCAGCGTGAAAGCGAATCCCGCATCACGAGGGCCAAGGTGCTCCTGGCCTATGCCGGGGGCAGCCGTGTGGCGATGGTCGTAAAGTACCTGCGTGTCAATCGCCCCAGAGTCGTTCGCATCATTGACCAGGCCCTGGCCATGGGGGTCCTGGAGTCTCTGGAAGAACGCAGGGGGCGGAGCTCCGGTTCCGGGAGACCTCCCGAGGCGATTGCCTGGCTGATGGCTCTGGCGGAACAGCCGCCTTCTCAATATGGCTACACGTTAAATGTCTGGACCATGAGGGCTCTGGTCTGCCATGCGCGGAAGTATGGACCCGGGGCCGGTCATCCCTCTCTGGCGGATCTGTCCAAGGTATCGGCCTATCGCTATTTCGCGTTGCAGGGCAGGCCATTCCGGGCGGCCTGAAAGGGCTCCAGGCTGACCATGACCTCGCCCTGGGCGGTTGTGACGGGCACGCAGGCGGGGCCCTTTTCCAGGGCCTCCTGGGTCAGGCGGTGCAGGGCGATGGAGAACCGGGCATCCATGGGGAGCAGCCCATGGCCGTCGGCATCGTAGACGAAATGCTCCCCTTTTTCGCAGGGAGCACCGGGCTGGGCGTCCAGGACGGTGACCAGCACGCAGGATCGCTGCCTCTCCAGGCATTGGGCGCAGAACCGCACCCAGGGTTCCGCGTCCGGGGCTGCCATCAAAGGGGCGATGAGATCGGGGAGGGGGCTCATGGTTCCATTGTACGCACCAAGGCCCGATGGAGATTGCTCCATCGGGCCTTGGTGGTAAGGATCAACTACTTGTTGAAGTAGCGGTTCAGCAGGCCCTGGAAGGCGCAGCCATGGCGGGCTTCGTCCTTGCACATCTCGTGGACGGTGTCGTGGATGGCGTCATAGCCCAGTTCCTTGGCGCGCTTGGCCAGCTTGAGCTTGCCTTCGGTGGCGCCGCACTCGGCATCGGCCCGGAGGGCGAGGTTCTTGGCGGTGTCGGGGAAGACGACCTCGCCCAGCAGTTCGGCGAAGCGGGAAGCGTGGTCGGCCTCCTCAAAGGCGATGCGCTTGTAGGCTTCGGCCACTTCGGGGTAACCCTCACGGTCAGCCTGGCGGGACATGGCCAGATACATGCCCACTTCGGTGCACTCGCCCATGAAGTTGTCCTTGAGGCCCTGGACCACTTCGGCGTCGAGGCCCTGGGCCACGCCGATGCGGTGCTGGTCGGCCCAGACGCGGAGGCCTTCGGCCTTCAGGGTGAACTTGTCAGTGCTGGCGCCGCACTGGGGACACTTCGCGGGGGCTTCCTCGCCGACGTGGGTGTAGCCGCAGACGGAGCAGATGTAGGTCTTCATGAATTCTCCTGATGGGAGGGGTTGTGGTTGAAGGGTGATGCAAGGCGCATGTTCTTGGGGTGCCCCAGTGGGCGCGGGTGTTACGGAAAAAGTTTGCGGAGCCTTCACCAGCCGTTGGCGGAGTTCGGCGGCTACTGCATGGAATCCCTCGGCGACCGGGGTGCGGAGGATGAGTTTCGACTCGATGGCGGCCTTGGCCGGGGCGGAGAGGGAGGCGTCTCCCAGGAAGAGGGCTCCGAGCAATCGCTCGTCCCGGAGGTGCAGGGCCTGGTAAGTGTCGCCCTCCCGGTGGCTCAGGATCACCGAGGCGCCGTCCTGTGCCTCCAGGCTGCCGATGCTGAACAGGTCGATGCCCAGGACCTTGAGCATGTTGGCCCGGGGCAGCCCCTCGAATCGCAGGCTCCTGCCCAGGGCGTTGAGGCCCGCTGTGCGGCCCTGGGCCTGTGCGGGCCCCCAGGTGCCGTAGTTGATGCCCCGGTGGAGGCTCACGTCCCCAGCCGCCAGGATGCTGGGGTCCGATGAGCAGAGGAGATCGTCCACCACGACCCCCTGGTCCACGGCCAGGCCAGCTTCCCGGGCCAGCCAGCTGTTGGAGCGCACTCCGGCGGCAATGATGGCCATCTCCGCCTCCAGGGTGCTGCCGTCAGAAAATCGCAGCCCTGCCAGGGTTTCGTCCCCGAGTAGGGCCTCGGTCCGGCCGCCCTTCTTGAAGGTGATGCCCTGGCTTTCCGCCCACTCTTCCAGCAGGGCGCTCCCTTCGCTATCCAGCTGGCGGGGCAGGATGCGGGAGCCGGACTCGATGACGGTCACCCGGGCTCCCCGTCGGGTCAGGGCGGCGGCGGCCTCCAGGCCCAGGATGCCCCCACCGACCACGGCCACCCGCATTCCCGGCTTGAGGGCTGAGAGGATCGCGTCCGCATCCCGCCGATGCCGCAGGGTAAAGACGTTTCCGCGCTGAAGACCTTCCATGGGGGGCACGAAGGCATGGGCCCCGGAGGCGAGCACCAGGCGCTGGTAAGCGTGGGTGGAGCCATCCCGGCAAAGGACGATCCGGGCATCGCGGTCGATGCGGGTGGCCTCGGCGCCCAGGATGATCCGGACGCCATTTTCCTCGAACCAGGAGAGAGGGTGGATGCAGAGGGCTTCCCGGTTGAGTTCCCCGGCCAGATACCGGGTCAGGTTGAGGCGGTGGTAGGGCGGCTCCTCTTCGCTGCTAAGGAAGGTGAGGGCGGCCTCGGGCGCCGCTTCCCGGATGGCTTCCACCGCCGAGAGGCCAGCGATCCCACCGCCAATGACCACAATGGGTCCAAGTTCCTGGCCGCCGACCGGGACCTCGGCTTCCTCTCTGCATGGCTCGAACTCCTTCTGCCCGGCGGCGCAGACTGGACAGTGCCCGGGGGGCTGGGCTCCCTCATGGCGGTACCCACAGATGAGGCAACGCCAAGCCTCAGGAGGGGCCTCCGCGTCAATCGACAGCTGGACTTCCCGCGCAAAGTGCTCCGGAGAAGCGCCACAAAGAGGGCAGGGGGCCGGCGGGTGGTCGCCCTGGTGGCTATACCCGCAAATCGAGCATATCCAGGGACTTTCCATGAGGCTCTCCGTTTAGTGGGCCGTCAGGATAGGGTCGATCCGGGGGAGGGGTCAACTCAACATTTCCACCAACCGTGCCGCCGGTGGCGTCAAGGGGCGGGCGCGGAGGTGGCAGAAGGCGAGGGTCTTGATCTGGGCTCCCTGGATGGGGCGGGTGGCCAGGGCATCCCGGGGCTCCACAGCGTAGTCCGGCAGGATGCCCGCACCCAGGCCCACGCGCACCAGGGCCTTCTGGGCCGAAACGTTGCCCACATCGAGCACGCGACTGGGCATCAAGCCCTTGGAGGCCACCATCTCGTCAAAGGCGCGCCGGGTGGCCGTGTCCTTGGTGAGCAGCACCAGGGGCATGGCGCAGAGTTCGGCGAGTTCGATGGGGCCGCCGCCGTCCGGCTCATCGTGGGGCGCGAAGACAGCGACGTGGTGATAGTTCAGGACCGGGTGGATCTCCAGGCGAGGGTTCCGCACCGGAAGGAGGACAAAGCCCAGCTCGCATGCACCCCGCTCCACCAGGTTCACGATGCCCGGTGTCACGCTGTTCTCGATGCGGATTCGCACCCTTGGGCATTCCAGGGCGAAACGCCCCAGGATCGGGGCTAGGAAGTGGCAGGCCACGGTATCCGAGCAGGCGAGGTTCAGTTCCCCGCTGGGACCTTCGCTGCCCTGGCCGATCTCCTTGAGGCTGCGAAGCTCGGCCAGGATGCGGACCCCTCTCGCCCGAAGCTCCTCGCCTTGGGCGGTGGGGGCCACGCCCCTGGGAGTGCGGTCCAGCAGCCGACAGCCCAGGGCGGCCTCCAGACCCTGGATCTGCCGGGTGACGGCGGGTTGGGTAAGGAAGAGTCGAACGGCGGCGCGGCTCAGATTCCGCTCTTCGCAGACCACCAGGAAGGTTTCCAGTTGATTGATGTCCATTATGTGTCCAGCGCATGTCTCGCATAGCCATTATGAATTGGCCGCCGCATTTTGGGGGGCCTAGGATTGAGAACGACCAGGAAAAGGTGTCCCCATGGCTCTGCGAACGCTTTACGACAAGATCTGGGACGAGCACGTCGTCGCCCAAAGAGAAGGCGAGCCCGCGCTCCTCTACATTGATCTGCACCTGGCTCACGAGGTCACCAGCCCCCAGGCCTTCGACGGTTTGCGGGCCCGGGGCCTCAAGGTCCGTCGGCCGGATCGCACCATCGCGACCATCGATCACAGCATTCCCACCACGGATCGCTCCCTGCCCATCACGGATCCCGTGGGTGCCCGGCAGATCGAACAGCTCAAGACCAACTGCCGCGAATTCGGTGTGCCCCTCTGCGGCCCCGGTTCAGGCCACCAGGGCGTGGTGCACGTCTTCAGTCCTGAGTTGGGCCTGGTTCAGCCCGGCATGACCCTGGTGTGCGGCGACAGCCACACGGCCACCCACGGGGCCTTCGGTGTCCTGGCCTTCGGCATCGGCACCAGCCAGGTGGAGATGGTCCTGGCCACCCAGTGCCTCCTCCAGAAGCCCAGCCGGAATCTCCGGGTGGATGTCACGGGCCGCCTGCGTCCCGGCGTCACCGCCAAGGACATCATCCTGGCCCTCATCGCCAAGATCGGCGTGGGCGGGGGAACCGGTGCCGTCATCGAGTACGGTGGCGAGGCCATTCGCAGCCTCTCCATGGAAGGCCGCATGACCATCTCCAACATGACCATCGAAGCCGGTGCCCGCTCGGGCCTCATCGCGCCCGACGAGGTCACCTTCGAATACCTGAAGGGCCGACGCTTCGCCCCCCAGGGTGAAGCCTGGGATGCCGCTGTGGCCAAGTGGAAGACTCTGGTTTCGGATGAGGGCGCCCACTTCGATGAAGTGGTGACCCTCGACGGCAGCGCCCTGGAGCCCATGATCACCTTCGGCACCAACCCCGCCATGGGCATTCCCGTGACCGGCACCATTCCTGATCCCGCCAGTCTGTCGGGCGTGGAGCGGGAAGGTCTCAGCAAGGCCCTGGAATACATGGGCCTGGAGGGTGGCAAGCCCATTCTGGGCAGCCCTGTGGACGTGGTCTTCGTGGGAAGCTGCACCAACGGTCGCATCGAGGATCTGCGGGATGCCGCCGCCATTCTCAAGGGCCGCAAGGTCAACCCCAAGGTCCGCACCCTGGTCGTCCCCGGTAGCGAAGTCGTCAAGAAGGAGGCCGAGGCCGAGGGCCTGGACCGCATCTTCATCGAGGCCGGTGCCGAATGGCGCGAGCCCGGCTGCTCCATGTGTCTGGCCATGAACGGCGACATGATCCAGCCCGGTCAGACCTGTGTGGCCACCAGCAACCGGAACTTCGAGGGTCGCCAGGGACCCGGGGGGCGCACCCTCCTGGCCAGCCCCCTCACCGCCGCCGCCGCCGCCGTGGCGGGTGTTGTCGCCGATCCTCGGAGCTTCGCATGAACCCCTTCACCCCATTCGAATCCCCCGTCGCCATCCTGCCCGTGGACAACATCGACACGGACCAGATCATCCCCGCCCGCTTTCTGAAGACCACCACCAAGGAGGGGCTGGGGAAGGCCGCCTTCAGCGACTGGCGCTATGACACCGCCGGTGAGCCCCGTCCCGACTTCGTTCTCAACCAGATCCAGGGCGTCCAGGTCCTCCTGGCGGGTGACAACTTCGGCTGCGGCAGTTCCCGTGAACACGCACCCTGGGCCCTGACGGACTTTGGTCTCCGGGCCGTGATCTCGACTTCCTTCGCTGATATCTTCTTCGGCAATGCCCTGAAGAACGGTCTTCTGCCCATCAAGGTGAGCCCCGAGGTTCACGCAAGTCTGCTGGCACAGGGCAGTGGGGCGAAGGTGAAGGTGGATCTGGAAGCTCAGACCCTGACCTTGGCGGATGGCACTGCCATTGGATTTCCGGTGGATCCATTCTCCAAGCGATGCATGCTGCTCGGGGTGGACGAACTGGGCTACCTCCTGCAGTTTGAACGGGAGATCGCCGAGTTCGAAGGGGGACACACCGCTCCCTACGACACCCGCTCGGTGCTGTAGAAATTTGTAATAGATATTTTTATCTCGATTTATGAGTTGTGTAATCGGTCAAGACGCCTCCTCCAGGCGGACGCAAGGCTGGTTCGAGGGATGTTACAGGAAAGGTTGCAAAATCTAGAAAAGGCTTGAAAAAACAAGGCCGGAGCATCATATTCTGATGCTCCGGCATAAGCCTAGGCTAATTCCGGAATTAGCATTCACACACTTGTTACATTTGCCGGGGAAGCCTTAGACTGGCTCTGGGGAGTGGCCTAGCCGCCAAGCCCCGGGGCATCCAAAGTCTGCCCAAAAAACCGCTCAAACCCACGGCGTTTTCATGAAACGCTCATTAGGAGGTATACTCATGGCCGAACGACGCATAGTTACCCTTGACGGTAACGAGGCAGCGGCATCGGTAGCGCATCGCATAAATGAGGTGATTGCGATCTACCCTATCACGCCCTCGTCCACCATGGGGGAACTTTCTGATGAATGGAGCTCCCAGGGGCGTAAGAACATCTGGAATACCGTTCCTCTGGTCGTGGAGATGCAGTCCGAAGGCGGCGCCGCCGGCGCTGTGCACGGTTCCCTCCAGGCCGGTGCCCTGACCACCTCCTTCACGGCCTCCCAGGGTCTCCTGCTCTTCATTCCCAACATGTACAAGATCGCGGGTGAGCTGATCCCCTTCGTTCTGCACGTGACGGCCCGCACCCTGGCCACCCATGCCCTATCCATCTTCGGGGACCACGGCGATGTGATGGCCTGTCGTCAGACCGGCTTCGCCCTCCTGTCCTCGGACAGCGTTCAGGCGGCCCACGACCTCGCCCTGATTGCCCAGTCCTCCTCCCTGCGCAGCCGGGTGCCCTTCCTCCACTTCTTCGACGGCTTCCGGACCTCCCACGAGGTCAACAAGATCGAGATGCTGACGGACGAGGACCTGCGCTTCATGGTCACGGACGAGCTGGTGGAAAGCCACCGCAAGCGGGGTGTCACCCCTGACGCTCCCGTGCTGCGCGGCACCGCCCAGAACCCCGACACCTTCTTCCAGGCCCGCGAGGCCTGCAACCTCTTCTATGACGCCTGCCCCGGCATCGTGCAGGAGGAGATGGACAAGTTCGCCGGGCTCACCGGCCGCCAGTACAAGCTCTACGACTACTACGGCGCCCCCGATGCCGAGCGCGTCATCATCACCATGGGCTCCTCCTGTGATGTGACCCACGAGTACATCGACTGGGCCCTGGCCCAGGGTGAGAAGGTCGGTCTCATCAAGGTCCGCCTCTATCGTCCCTTCTCCGTGAAGCACCTGGTGGAGGCGCTGCCCGCCACCGTCAAGGCCATCGCCGTCCTGGACCGGGTCAAGGAATGCGGTGCTGTGGGCGAGCCCCTCTTCGTCGACGTGGTCGCCGGTCTGCGGGAAGCCCGGGACCGTGGCTACACCACTCTGGATCCCAAGGTGGTGGGCGGTCGTTACGGCCTCGCCAGCAAGGAGTTCACCCCCGCCTGTGTCAAGGCCATCTACGACAACCTGGCGGCCGATGCCCCCAAGGCCCACTTCACCGTGGGCATCGTGGACGATGTCACCCACACCAGCCTGAAGGTCGATGCCACCTTCGATATCGAAGCGGCCGACGTGAAGCGGGCCATGTTCTTCGGTCTGGGTGCCGACGGCACCGTGGGCGCTAACAAGAACTCCATCAAGATCATCGCCGAGGAGACCCCCAACTGCGGTCAGGGCTACTTCGTCTATGACTCCAAGAAGTCCGGCGCCATCACCATCAGCCACCTGCGCTTCGGACCCCGCCCCATCCGCTCGGCCTACCTCATCAGCCAGGCCAACTTCGTGGCCTGTCACCAGACCAGCTTCGTCGACAAGTACGACATGCTGGGCAGCGCCGCCCCCGGCGCCACCTTCCTGCTCAACACGCCCTACAGCAAGGACGAGATCTGGGATCACCTGCCCAAGGAAGTCCAGGAAGAGCTCATTGCCAAGAAGATGAAGTTCTACGTGATCGACGCCTACGAAGTGGGCAAGGCCACGGGCATGGGCGTGCGCATCAACACCATCATGCAGGTCTGCTTCTTCGCCATTTCCGGGGTGCTGCCCAAGGACGAGGCCATCGAGCAGATCAAGAAGAGCATCAAGAAGACCTACGGCAAGAAGGGCGACGCCGTGGTCAAGAAGAACTTCGAGGCCGTGGACACCACCCTGGTGAACCTGCACGAAGTGACGGTCCCCGCCGTCGTGACCTCCACCCGGGTGCGTCCTCCCTTCGTCTCCGACAAGGCCCCCGAGTTCACCAAGAAGGTCCAGGCCATCATGATGGCCAACAAGGGCGACCAGCTGCCGGTCAGCGCCTTCCCCGTGGATGGCACCTGGCCCGTGGGCACCACCAAGTGGGAGAAGCGCAACATCGCCACCGAGATTCCCACCTGGAATCCCGAGGTCTGCATCCAGTGCAACAAATGCTCTACCATCTGCCCCCACGCCGCCATCCGTCCCCAGGTCTATGACGCCGCCCTCCTGGCTGGTGCCCCCGCGACCTTCAAGAGCACGGACTACAAGGGTGTGGAGTTCAAGGGCAAGAAGTTCACCATCCAGGTGGCTCCTGAGGATTGCACCGGCTGTGGCATCTGCGTGGCCAACTGCCCCGCCAAGGACAAGGTCAACGAAGGCCGGAAGGCCATCAACATGGCTCCCCAGCTCCCCCTGCGGGAAGCGGAGATCGAGAACTACGACTTCTTCCTGAACCTGCCCTTCCCGGACCGTGCCGAGCTCAAGCTCGACATCAAGGGGACGGCCTTCAAGGAAGCGCTCTTCGAATACTCCGGCGCCTGCGCGGGTTGCGGCGAGACCCCCTACGTCAAGATCCTCACCCAGCTCTTCGGTGACCGGGCCTACATCGCCAACGCCACGGGTTGCACCTCCATCTATGGTGGCAACCTGCCCACCACCCCCTACACGGTGAACAAGGAGGGCCGCGGTCCCGCCTGGTCCAACAGCCTCTTCGAGGACAACGCGGAATACGGCTTCGGCATGCGGATGGCCGTGGACAAGGGCACCGAGAACGCCCATGAGCTCCTCCAGTCCTTCGCCTCCCAGCTGGGTGACGATCTGGTGGCCGGTCTGGTCAATGCCGACCAGAGCACCGAGGCGGGGATCCGCGATCAGCGCGAGCGGGTCGCCATCCTCAAGCAGAAGCTGCAGGGCATCAACACCCCTGAGGCCAAGCGCTTCCTCGGCCTCGCCGACTTCCTGGTGAAGAAGAGCGTCTGGATCCTCGGCGGCGACGGCTGGGCCTACGACATCGGCTACGGCGGTCTGGACCACGTCATTGCCCAGGGACGCAACGTCAACATCCTGGTGCTCGACACCGAGGTCTACTCCAACACCGGCGGTCAGGCCTCCAAGTCCACCCCCATCGGTGCTTCGGCCAAGTTCGCCACCGCCGGCAAGACCCTGCCCAAGAAGGATCTGGCCATGATCGCCATGTCCTACGGGAACGTCTACGTCGCCAAGGTCGCCCTGGGCGCCCGGGATGCCCAGACCATCAAGGCCTTCCAGGAAGCCGAGAGCTACGACGGACCCTCCCTGATCCTGGCCTACAGCCACTGCATCGCCCAGGGCTTCGATCTGGTCAAGGGTGTGGAGCAGCAGAAGCTGGCCGTGGATTCCGGTCACTGGCCCCTCTTCCGCTACGACCCCCGGCGCGCCGCCAACGGCGAGGCTCCCCTTCAGATGGACAGCGCGGCTCCCAAGATCGAGCTGAGCAACTACGTCCTGAACGAGAACCGCTACCGGATCGTGGAGCGGGCCAATCCCGAGGGCTTCAAGGAACTCCTGGCCCAGGCCCAGCTCGATGTCACCAACCGCTTCGCGGTTTACGAGAACATGGCCAAGCTGGCACCTACCAAGAAGGGCTGATGGTCCTGACGTTATAGGG
>JAFNAB010000020.1 GCA_017859955.1 Holophagaceae bacterium | reverse complement strand
CCTCTTTATTTGGTTGGCGCGAGTGGTCTCGAACCACCGACCCCCACCGTGTCAAGGTGGTGCTCTACCCCTGAGCTACGCGCCATCAGGAAACTCCATCCTACCAGAGTCTCGGCGCTTGTCGAGCCTTAATGCCGGAGAAAAGGGCGACGGAGGGTGGTTTGGCGGGGATATGGTAGGCTTTTCGCCTGAATCGCTAATGGCTGGGGGTCGAGGTGCAGATGTTGAAATCCATCCTGGTTACCGGGGGCGCAGGCTTCATCGGGAGCCATACGGTCGTGGAGCTCCTTGTTGCGGGCCATCAGGTTGTTGTCATGGATAACCTTAGCAATGCCAAGCCATCCGTGTTGGCGAGGATTCGTGGGCTGGCGGACAGGGATTTCACCTTTATCGAGGCCGATGTCTGCGATCGCGACTCCCTACGGGAGGTCTTTCACCAGCACGATATCGGGGCAGTCATTCATTTTGCCGGTCTCAAGGCCGTGGGCGAGTCCACCCGGCTCCCTCTGGATTACTACCGTAATAATTTCTGCGGTACCTTGGGACTGCTGGAGACCATGAAGGGCTTCGGTTGCCGCAACCTGGTCTTTTCAAGTTCCGCCACCGTATACGGCGATCCTGCTGAAGTTCCGATCCGGGAGGAATTCCCCCTGTCAGCCACCAACCCCTATGGGCGTTCCAAGCTGATGATTGAAGATCTGTGTCGGGATCTGGCCTCCAGTGAGTCCGGCTGGCGAATCGCCCTCCTGCGCTACTTCAACCCCGTGGGGGCCCACCCCTCCGGGCTCCTGGGCGAGGATCCCCAGGGCATCCCCAACAACCTGATGCCTTATCTGCTTCAGGTGGCCGCAGGCCAGCGGCCCTCCCTGGAAGTATTCGGCCAGGATTATCCCACCCCCGATGGCACGGGCGTCCGGGACTACCTGCACGTGGTGGACCTTGCCAAGGGGCATCTCGCCGCCCTGAAGGCCCTTCCCGGGTTGCAGGGTGCGGTGCCCATCAACCTGGGAACAGGCAAGGGCTATTCGGTTCTGGAGATGATTCAGGCATTGGAGCGCACCGTGGGCCACCCCATCCCCTGGCGCGTCGGCCCACGGCGCCCTGGCGATATCGCCCAGTGCTATGCCGATCCCAGCCGAGCCCAGGAACTCCTGGGCTGGCGAGCAAGCCTGGACCTGGACACCATGTGTCGGGATGGCTGGAACTGGCAGCAGAACGGGGCGGCTTCCCAGTTCTGACCTGCACCTAAAGGACGACCCGCCTGACTTCGATATGCGGCCTCCCGAAGTTGATGAGGAGGCAGGTGTGGAGGGCTGTTGCTTTGAGATAGTTGATGCATTGGGCCATGTGGGCATCTTCGAGTGCCTTCACGGCCTTGAGTTCGATCACGATGCGGCCTTCCACCACCAGATCGGCAATGAATTCGCCGACCGGGATGCCGTCGTAAGTGACCTGGATTGCGTGTTGCTGGAGAGCGGTGAATCCTGCTTTGGCGAGTTCATGGGCCAGGGCGTTCTCGTAGACCTTCTCCACGAAGCCTGCGCCCAGGGTGTTGGATACCCTGAACGCGGCACCAATGATGGCCTCCGATAGGGGATCCTGGCTTGGCATCGCAACTCCTGGTGGTTGTTGGATGGGGATGTTAGCCGTTTTCTGGGAATTATAAAAAGAAAATTATCCACAGATGAACACCGATGAACACCGATAAGGATGCACTCGCCCAGGCTCGGTGCTCTGGCTTGGTTCCGTGAGGGTGAGGGGGCCCTGGCACACTTGCGTGCCCTGGCCCCCTCACCCTCACGGAACGCGCCCGGCGTAGCCGGACGCCCCCGCTTCGCGGGGCGGCCAGAGCGCCGTGGTCGGGGTTACCCAGGTTTATGATTCGTTTTTATCTGTGTCCATCTGTGTGTATCTGTGGACAATCCGTGTTTTTTCCTACTCCACCGTCACGCTCTTGGCCAGGTTCCGGGGTTGATCCACGTCGCATCCCCGCAGCACGGCGATGTGGTAGGCCAGGAGCTGTAGCGGCACCGAATAGAGGATGGGAGCCAGCCAGGGGTGGACCTCCGGCATCTCCAGGGTGTCCTCGGCGATGCCCGCCAGTCCCGTATCTCCTTCGGTCACCAGGGCCAGGATCCGGCCCTCCCGGGCCGCCGCCTCCTGGAGGTTCGACAGGGTCTTCTCCCGGTGCTCGTCCTTGGGCATGAGTGCCACGATGGGCAGGTGATGGCCAGGAGGAGCAGGACGGCGAGCTGGGTGGTGAAGGCCTTGGTGGAGGCCACCCCGATTTCCGGTCCCGCGTGGGTCAGGAGGACGGCCTCGGCGGTCCGGGTCGCGGTGGAGCCCTGGACGTTGCAGATGGCGAGGGTGCGCGCCCCGCGGCTCGCCGCTTCCTTCAGGGCCGCCAGGGTATCCGCCGTCTCGCCGCTCTGGGTGATGCCGATGGCCAGGGTGCCGGGCTCCACCACGGGCTCCCGATAGCGGTACTCGCTGCCGTAATCGACCTCCGTGCTGAGGCGGGCGATGTGCTCGATGTAGAACTGCCCCACCAGACCGGCATGGCGGCTGGTGCCGCAGGCCAGGATCACGATGCGCTTGAATCCACGCAGTTCCTCATCGGAGTAGGGCAGCTCCAGGGGCAGGGGCTCTCCACTGATGGGCAGGCGGTTGAGCAGGGTGTTGGAGATCGCCAGGGGCTGCTCGAAGATCTCCTTCTGCATGAAGTGCTTGAATCGGCCCTTTTCCGCGCTGACGGGATCGAAGGGGATGGTGTGGACCTCCCGTGTCACCTCGCTTCCATCCAGGCGGAAGATCCTCACGCTATCGGTCCGCAGCTCGGCCAGGTCCCCATCCTCCAGGTAGATCACCCTGCGCGTGTGCTTGAGGAGGGGTACCACATCCGAAGCCAGGAAGTTTTCCCCCTCGCCGATGCCGATGATCAGGGGGGGGCCACTGCGGCCCACCAGGATGCGGCTCGGGTCGTCGGCGTGGAGGCAGGCCAGGGCATAGATGCCGCGGACCCGGCCCAGGGCTTCCCGGAAGGCTGTGGCGAAGTCCCGCCCTTCATTCATCAGGTGCGAGACCAGCACCGGGAAGCACTCGGTGTCTGTCTCCGTGACGAAGGTATGCCCGGTCAGGGCCAGCTCTGCGCGCAGCTCCAGGTAATTTTCAAAGATCCCGTTATGGACCGCCACGACCTTGCCGTCGGCGCTGCGATGGGGATGGGCGTTCTCCTCTGTGGGCCGACCGTGGGTGGCCCAGCGGGTATGACCGATACCCACGGAGGTGGGGTCCGAAAAGTCCAGTCGGGACTGGAGGTTCACCAGCTTCCCGGAGGCCCTGGTGATGCGGAAGCTGCCATCTCCGGGTGCCAGCGCGATCCCTGCGCTGTCATAGCCCCGGTATTCGAGGCTGCGCAAACCATCCACCAGGATCGAGGACGCGCCCTGATGGCCGATGTAACCCACGATTCCGCACATGGAGCCTCCATAGTAATAATTAGTATCGACCCGGGGGCCATGACACCAGCATAGAGCGAGTCGAGGCCGTCTGGCGATGAGGTGGATTTCACCGCAGGCGAGGCGGGAAGCAGCGGATGGAAGGACCCCGCGACTGGCCTTTCCAGCCTTTGCAAAATACCTCCAAGGGACCGCCGAAGATGCCGACTGTTGGCGTCCAGGGTTGTCAGCCCCATCTGGAAGGCGGTAGGGTCGGAATACGACACTTCCAGGAGACCTCGCGTTGACGAAAACCGCCCTCATCACCGGCATCACTGGGCAGGACGGCAGCTACTTGACGGAGCTGCTTCTGGCGAAGGGCTACACGGTCCACGGGATCATCCGGCGGGCCTCCACCTTCAATACGGATCGCATCGATCACCTCTACGTGGACCCGCACCACAATCCGAGGCTCTTCCTCCACTACGGTGATCTCCAGGATGGCAACGCTCTTCGCAAGGTGATCGACCAGGTCCAGCCCCATGAGGTATACAATCTCGGGGCCCAGAGCCACGTGAAGGTGAGCTGGGACCAGCCCGAATACACCGCTGATGTGGTGGGCATGGGCACCCTGCGGCTGCTGGAGGCCCTTCGGGGCTACCAGGCCTACACCGGGAACGCGGTGCGCTTCTATCAGGCAGGCAGTTCGGAGATGTTCGGCAGCGCCAAGCCCCGCCAGTCCGAGGCGACCCCCTTCCAGCCCCGCTCGCCCTATGCCTGTGCCAAGGTATACAGTCACTACCAGGTGATCAACCATCGCGAGAGCTACGGGATGTTCTGCTGCAACGGCATTCTCTTCAATCACGAAAGCCCCCGTCGCGGCGAGACCTTCGTGACCCGGAAGATCACCCGCGCCGCCACCCGCATCAAGCTGGGGCTCCAGGACAAGCTCTATCTGGGCAACCTGGAGGCGAAGCGCGATTGGGGCTTTGCCGGGGATTATGTGGAAGCCATGTGGTGCATGCTGCAGCAGGATCAGCCGGGCGACTACGTGGTGGCCACAGGCGTCTCCATCTCCATCAGGGACTTTCTCGCCCTGGTTTTCGAATCCCTCGATCTGGACTGGACGCGATACGTCGAGAGCGACCCCCGCTATTTCCGCCCCGCCGAGGTAGACCACCTCGAAGGCGATGCCAGCCGCGCCCAGCGTGTCCTGGGCTGGAGCCCGAAGGTCGATGTGAAAACCCTGGCCGCCATGATGGTGGAGGCCGACCTCAAGCTGGCAGAGCGGGAGCAGGTGCTGGTCCTTGCGGGGATGCCGGAAACCCCTAAAGGAGCCTACCGATGAGTGTGACAGTGACGTTTCCGCTGAATGGCCGTCGTATCTGGGTGACCGGGGCCAACGGGTTCCTGGGCAAGCATGTGGTTGCAGAGCTTGAGACCCGTGGAGCCGTGGTCCTGGCCCCTTCCTCCCGGGACTGCGATCTCATGGATCCGGAGGCGGCGCGCCGCTTCATCCAGGCGGAGCGCCCCGACGGGGTGATCCACATGGCCGCCAAGGTGGGGGGCATCGGCGCCAACCGGAAGCATCCTGGCAGCTTCTTCTACGCCAACATGGCCATGGGTCTGCACCTCATCGAGGCCTGCCGCCTTGAGGCAGTCCCCAAGCTCCTGGTGCTGGGAACCGTGTGCGCCTATCCCAAGTTCTGCCCGGTCCCCTTCCGGGAGGACGATCTCTGGAACGGTTACCCGGAGGAGACCAATGCCCCCTACGGCATCGCCAAGAAGGCCCTGCTGGTCCAGCTCCAGAGCTACCGGCAGGAGTATGGCACCCGGGGCATCTTCCTGGTGCCCGTGAACCTCTATGGCCCGGGGGATCACATCGACCTGGAGAACAACCATGTGATCCCGGCCCTGATCCGGAAGTTCCTGGAGGCCAAGGCCAAGGGCGCCCCCAGTGTGGAACTCTGGGGTACCGGCAGCGCGAGCCGCGAGTTCCTATACGTGAAGGATGCGGCCCGGGCCATCTGTGACGGCATGGCCAAGTACGAGGACCTTGATCCCGTGAACCTGGGCACCGGCATTGAGATCACCATCAAAGACCTGGCTCTGCTGGTCCAGAGACTGGTGGGCTTCCAGGGAGATCTGGTGTTCAATCCCACCTATCCCGATGGCCAGCCCAAGCGCAGGCTCGACACCTCCCGAGCCCAGGAACGCTTCGGGTGGACCGCCGAGGTGGAGCTGGAGGAGGGGCTGAGAGAGACGATCGAGTGGATGAAAGGCGTGCTTGGCTAAGCAAGCGCTCTGCTTCAAAAGAAGCTCCTTTGGTGGTCTCAGGTAGTATTTAACAAATCCGCACGCATCCAGACGCCCATGACGTGGCAGGTCAATCCGAAGGAACCCATGACTACTCGCTCCATATTCGTCCCGAACTGTCCCTTGGTCCGAGAGGCTGTCCGCTCCCTGATCCAGATCGGCCAGATGGTCCTGACTGTTGTGGCGAGGGGGTAGGGATGAGCGTCCGGGATCTCTTTCGGAAAGACCCAACCTTGAAGAAGGCAATCGCCTGGGGGCTGTTGGCCGGCGTTCTCACGGCCGCCTACACCTTGACCATGCCGAATCGCTACCGGTCAGAGGCGATGGTGCTTCCCAAGAACGCCTCTTCAAACAGCCCCTTGGCGGCCTTGGCAGCCACCGCCGCCATGCTGGGCGCGGGAAGGGGGCAGACCGATGACGAGGCCCACTATGCCGATATCGTGAAAAGCCGCTGGATGGCTGAGCGTCTTTTGGATACAGAATTTACATTCTCGTATAAGTCTTGGTACTTTGGGGAACCCCGAGTACGGAAGCAGACCTTAGCGGCTTTTCTCAAGGCTGGTAATCCAGAAAAGCGGGAGTCGGCGGCCAAGGTGATACTTGACTGGGTAGAAGCCAAGCGGGACCTCAAGAGTGGGGTTCTGCGCATCAGTGCCGAGGCGCCAAGCCCTGAATTGTCCCAGCAGTTGGCCAATCGGGTGACGGATCTGCTGGGGGTGGCCCTCAAGACTCGTATCCAGACACAGGGCACCGCCAAGGCTGCCTATGCCAAGGAACGCTTGATTCAGGCCCGGCAGGAGGAGGAGCAGGCGAGACAGGAACTGGAAACCTTCGCCCGCAGTCACATAAACTTCGCCCAAAGTCCTGATCCCGGTGTCCGTTTTCGCGGTGAGCGGCTTGGTGTCGATATGATGTTGCGCCGCCAAGTCGTTGCAAGCCTCACCCTCGGATACGAGCAGGCCGAACTGGAAGCGCAAAATACAGTGCCGGTTCTGAGCCGCCTGGATGAAGCCTACTTGCCAGTAGGCAAAAGCGGGCCGAGGCGGTCGAGCATTGTTCTCACCATCATCCTGCTAGGAGGGGGGGCTGTTTGGGTGGGCTGCAACCTTTCCCGCATCCGGTCGGTCCTTCGTACCATCGAGGCGCGGCGGACGGAGGTAAACGGTTGAGCCGATCCCTGGCGCTCGTAGGTCCCTTTGATGCTCGCCCCTTCCTGGCCAGAGCCCAGGGTTGTATACGGGGTGATGCCGGAAGCTTGCAAGGGCTGGGAGGCTCACCTATTTCTCTCTTGGCCGAGACTTTTATTCGTAGGGGGCGAGACCTCCTGATCGTGTCACTTGATCCTGGGATTAAGGATGAAGTTTGTATTGATGGGAGGGGCTTTCGCATTTGCATTGGTCCCTACCGTTCCAGCTCCAGAGCCCGCTGGATGGACGCATTTGCGGGGGAGCGGGCCTGGGTCCGAAGGATCCTTGAACGAGAACGCCCAGACTTTGTGCATGCACACTGGCTGTACGAGTTTGCACTGGGGGCCCTTGATACAGGGCTGTCACACCTTGTCACCGCGCATGATGCACCATGGACCATTCTGGGTCTCCAGATTCGCCAGCACCCGCGGGGCATCCCTTATCGGGCCGTGCGCACGGCTATGGCATATTTGGCTGGCAGGCGCAGTCGGGGCATGACAGCCGTCAGCCCATACGTGGCCACGCACCTGAGGCGTTACTCCTTCACCTCAGCCCCCATCGAGATCATCCCCAATGGGTTTCCCTCATCCTGCTTCGAGTCCTCCCCCTCGCCTAGAAGATCCCACGAGAAGACGACCTTCGTTTCCATCCTGAACGGCGGGTTCTATGGCCTCAAGAATGGGCCTGGGCTCTTGAAAGCGCTGGTTCGGCTTGCAAAAAAGACAGAGCGATTCCGGCTCGTGGTCTTCGGGGATGGGTGCGGTCCGGGAAGCGAGGCGGAACGGCTGGCGAGGACGCTGGGAATCGCCCACTTGGTGGAGTTCAGAGGGCACGTCCCTCACGCTCAGCTCCTTGCGTTCTTGTCCACGGAAGCTGATGCCGTGGTGCATCCTTCCCTGGAAGAATCTTTTGGAAACACCCTTGTTGAGGGCATGGCCTGCGGATTGCCGGTGATTGGAGGAAAGGCCAGTGGGGCTGTTCCTTGGACCCTTGGCGGCGGCGAGGCCGGGATCCTTTCGGATGTGGAAGATGCTGGGGAGCTCTCCTTGGCAATGCTGGAGCTGGCGTTGAGCCCCGAATTACGATGGGCGATCGGGAGCAGGGCCAAGGAATACGCCCGTGAACACTACCACATCGAGCGGACGGCAGATGGGTTTGAAGCCTCATACGCCAGGGCCAGATCCTGTGCCTTGGGCCAGCCGTGAAGGTGCGTGTCCTGCATGTCCTGAATGAGCTGCGTCCGTCCGGGGCCGAGGTGATGTTGGTGCAGGCGAGCCCTGTATGGAGGGCTGAGGGCATCGAATCCGAAATTCTGGCCTGCGGGGTGACCCCCGGGCCCTTTGCCCAGGATATGGAGAGTGCCGGATTCCGGGTCCACCACCTCCCGTTTCAAAAGACACCAGCCTCGTTCTGCTCACTCATTCGTTCGTTGAGGCGTATCCGGCCAGATGTTGTGCATATCCATTCAGAAGCGATGTCCTCCTATGTTGCTCTAGCTGCCCGCTTGGTGGGGCTTAGAAGGGTTCTCCGTACGGTGCATAGTGTCTTTCGGTTTGAGGGTGCCTTGCGTATCCGTAAGCGGTTCGAGCGTCAATGCCAGCGGATCCTGGGGGTGCGGGAGTTGGCGATTGGCCCGAGTGTGCATGAAAATGAGTTGACCCGTTTTGGTGTTGATTCCTTGATCTGTCTCAACTGGTGCGATACGGACTACTTCCGTCCTCCGGCGCCAGAAGAGCGAGCGGAAGCCCGCGCGCGCTTTGGATTGACTCCCGACGTGGTGGCCATCTCCACGGTCGGGAATTGTGCCGAGGTAAAGAATCACTCGGCCCTGCTTCATGCCTTGGCCAGTATCTCACCTGGACCACCTTGGGTTTATCTTCATGCGGGGAATGAAGCCCCAGGAATGGATGAACGCCGCCTTGCTTCCGCACTCGGTCTTGCTGACGATGTGCGTTTTCTGGGGCCCGTGAAGGATGTGCGCAGTCTGCTGTGGGCCTCAGATGTATTTGTCATGCCTTCGTTGTACGAGGGGTTGGGCATCGCTGCATTGGAGGCCGCTGGGACAGGGGTCCCTATGATTTTAACCAATGTCCCTGGCTTAAGGGATTTTATGGCCTTTGACAAGTCTGATTCAATTCTTTGGGCTAATGATCCGACTTATGTGGCGATTGGAGAAGCACTAGAGCGTATTTTTGAAACAAGATTGACCAATTTGCCGAGACCATGGCTAAAAGATAAATTCTCTATCGATTGTGGCGTTGCTCGTTATGCTGGCCTTTATCTTGGAAGACGCTCGTGTTGATCTTGTTAATTGTTCTACTGTTAGTTGGGGCTTTATCCCTATTGATATATATGCATCCAATGTGGGGGCTCTATTTGTTCTTCTTCACCACGGTGATTGGATGGCTATTTGTAGGTGGAATGCCAGGGATTGTTGTCGACGGATTTATGCTATATCCAATGGATCTTGTCAGTTCTAGCATGTTCATTGCGGGGTTGATTCGGGCGATTGCAATATTGAATATCAATTGGCTATTGAGGATTAAGTGGATTGTTATTGTTGGTTTACTCTTGCTTGTGTCTTTTTTGAATGGCGTGTTTTTTTATGGCATTAAATCTGTTGGGCTTGACTTTAGAAATTTCTTTTATGTATATGCATCTATCTTATTTGTGGTCTGTTATTGGAATGTTACTGGTTTCGAAGGTGATTTTTGGATTGTGATTAGACGTATTGGTGTTTTCCTGATGTGTCTTGCTTTGATTCGTTGGATGATGGTTGCTTTTGGTGTGAATTACGATAGTTGGAGCACATCTACTAAAGGTCCGGATCATGGCTATTTTAGGGTTCTTAATGCTGGCCAGACCCTATTCTTAACTCAGTTCTCATTGGTTGCACTAATATCATTTCGTGATTTTAAAAATCATTATTTGTCCTTGTTGGGCCTTCTGATGGTGATGGTTCTCCAACATCGTACATTATGGGTTGTTACGGCTGTTGTGCTTGTATGGGCTGTTGTGAAAAATGCGAAATTTGATTTGTGTCATATTTATAGAGTAATACGCTGGGCGGCTATTGCTATTGTTGTTATTTTGTTTGCTTTTTATGTTTTCGCGGACCTTCGTATGTTTATTGGGAAATCCGTTGAAGAAGCTTTTGATCCTAGTAGTAGTACTATTATTGATAGGTATGAGGGATGGGCAGAGCTTCTTAGCCCTTCCTCGTTTTCTGCATGGCAATGGATTATTGGGAAGCCTTTTGGAACGCCATATATTCGGCTTATCATGACTCATATTACGGAGTATAGTCCCCATAGTCATTTCGTTTCTTGGCTTCTTCGGTCAGGCTTTATCGGCGTATTCTGTTGGCTGATGCTATGGCGTCAGGGGTTCTTGCGTCGAAGTGGTAATCATTGGGCAAAGATTGTTGTGATTACTCAGATTATATTTGGAATTACATACTCGCTTCCGTCAGAGCAAGGCCTTGTTCTTGGCTTGGCTATTATTGCTGGTAAGGGGGAGCAGAGCGATGGGTAGTGGACTGAATATTTTAAGTTTATGCCGTGACGCGGTTCATGGGCTCTGTAGGAAGGTGGTTCTGGGATGCCAGGTATTGTTGTGGTTGAAGAAAAAATGATCGCGAGTCGTCCTGGTGGGAATATCTGATTCAGTAGGTGGGGCATGAAGCTTTTTGCGCTTCTCCAGGGTTTACGTCCTGAAGACCAGTTGGGACACCATCGTGCTTTCGAGGGGTTGGTCGTCCAAGGTCGGCTGGAGGATTATAGGGCGGTCCATTATCGCACGGATGGCCCACCCCCCAAGGGCCACTGGCCTTCCCTTTATGCCAAGGTCTTGAATGCGTTGGGTGAGCGCCCGGCTGACATTCTGTTGCTCCAGTACTTCCATGGGGATATAGATGATCCTAGACCCTTTATTGATGAGGTTCGTCGGCTGAATGCGCACACCATAGTTGTCGTCAGCTGTGGGGACCCTTTCGGGCGGTGGTTCCAAAGACCCCCACGTTCTCTGGTTCAGGCTGCTTCGGTTTCTGACCTTACCCTTTTGACCAGCATGGGGTATATGGCCGATATTCTTATCGGGAGGGGGGCTCGGAATCTGGTTCTTATGCCCAATGGGCTTTGTCAGGAGCGCTTTGGTGGGCCTTTGCCTGAGCGAGGTTCCTTGGACTTTGATCTTGTTTTCATCGGAAGTAATAACAGTGGACGCAATCCGTTCAATCCCATAAGTTGTTGTGGCAGAAAACGGCGGGAGATGATCCGGGTCCTTGAGGCTCGTTATGGGAAGCGTTTTGGCTTATTTGGCGGGGGGTGGGATGGGCACGCTTCATGGCAGGGGCCTATTCCTTTTCTTGAGCAGATCAATACAGCACGCAGGTCCCGGATACAGATAGGGGGCTTCCCGGGATCCTATGCCCCCTACTACACCTCAAACCGTTTCTATACTGCAATGGCCAGTGGCATTCCGTTGCTGGATTTTGCTGTCGAGCGGGTGGATAGATTGGCGGAGCCCTTTGTGCACTGGATCCCTTATGGGGAAATCCCTTCCCTTGTAAAGGCTGTGGATTTGGCCTTAGATCGATCATCCACAGAGTTGGATGAGATGGGTGCGTGTGCACGGAGCTATGTCCTGGGTCGTCACACCCATGTGCAGCGAGCTGAGGCGATGGTTGGTATTGCTCAGGGCTTGGTAGAGGCTAGAAGGCGAGGTCATACCCTTCCTCCTCCCAAGTTGCGTTGCTTCCACGAAAATGTCGATCCGGAGTTGGAATTGCCCTGGGCTGTCAGGAATTGGCATGGCTGAAGATACAAGTTCCAGGTCGCGATTCCCGGCTGCGGCAGCTCTGGGGTGGACTTATGCGGGCACCTTTGCTCGTATAGGTGCCCAGTTCTTCATCGGATTGACGATGGCCCGCTGGTTGGGGCCGGAACCCTATGGCATCACTGCGGCCGCTCTCATTCCTATCACTCTGGCGGGATTGCTCACCAATGCGGGATTGGCTTCCGCCGTAATCCAACGGGGAAAGCTTGATTCCAGAGATTTAGCCGGAGCTTGGTGGTTGCAGGTCGCCCTCGGGTTGATCCTGGCCTTGGCGATCGGTCTTGCGGCTCCTGTTATAGCGCGGGGGCTAGGGCAGCCCAGGATTGTGCCGGTCATGCGTGTCATGGCTATAGGGTTGCCGATTGGTGCTGTGGTGGGGATGGGCACGGCCATTTTGATACGTGATCTGCGCAGCAAACCGGTCCAGATTGCGTCCGTATGCTCCTACCTCATTGGTTACGGGGGAGTCGGTCTGACGTTGGCCCTGAAGGGGGCCGGGGTGTGGGCGGTGGCTTTCAGCCAGCTCAGTCAATCGCTCATTCAAGGAATCATTCTCATGGCGGCAGGGCGCCCGGACCTCCGGAACCCACGTTGGCCTGCGGGAATGGTGCGGTTCGGGGCCTGGAGTATGTTGAGCAATGTGACCTCCTGGGGCCTTGGGAACAATCATCAGGCTCTGGCCTCCCGTTATCTCGGAATCTTTGCCCTGGGGCACTACAACCGATTCGGGTTGGTGACTGAAGTGCCCATATCGACTTTTGCAGGTCCGGTGCAGCAGGTGCTGTTGCCAGCCATGGCTCGTGCGGAATCTGCGGAGCGCCGTCAAGAGCTCGTCTGTGCTGCAATCACTGGGATCGGGTTGCTGTTCATCCCGGCCATGGGGCTTCTGGCTATCCATTCCCACTTGGTGGTGGGAGTTGTTTTTGGTCCAGCCTTTCTGCCGCAGGCCAAAATGCTGGTCCCAATGGCCGTGGCTGCGATGCTGACCGCCTTAGGATGCATCGCCGGTCCTGTGGTGACTGGGCTTGGGCGCCCTCGGTTGGATTGGCTAATTCAACTGGCCTCTTTCCTGCTGAGCATTCCCATCCTGATCCTTTCCGTTCGGATGGGGATTCGGGCTCTTTGCTGGGGGCTTGCTCTGCTGGCACTGATGAGATTCTTGTTCTCCTTCGCAGTGCTGGTGCGTATCGGTGTTGTCACTTCGCGTCTTCTGGTTCTGGCTGTAGGGCGGGCGCTCTTTCCTGCTGTCATTGGCTTGGCGGCCAGTTGTCTTCCGGTGCAGATCTGGGGTCAATGTAATGGACGCCTTACTCTTCTTCAGCTTCTTTTGGCGGCTGGGCTGGGGTGGGCGGGCAGTCTCTTCTTGGGGTGGCGTTATTTTGCTCCACCCGCCCTTCAGCGAATTGCTACTCACATGATTGACCGCCTGGGATGTCTGTGCGGGTTGGTGTCCCGCTCTGCATCAAAATCTGTCAAACCCTGAAATGGATTCTCTGGATAGTGCCATGCCTCCATGTGCCATCGCGATACTGATGACCTGCCACAACCGCAAGGCTACAACCCTGGACTGTCTGGAGGCTTTGCATGCCCAGGCTGGCTTGGAGGGGCGAGCGGGCTTCCGGGTCTTCCTTCTGGATGATGGATCCACGGATGGGACCGGGGAGGCTGTAGCCGCAAAGTTTCCGGAGGTAAGAGTTCTCCAAGGCGATGGAACCTATTACTGGGCCGGGGGCATGCGACGCGCCTGGGAGGATGCCACTGCCTGGGATGCGGACGCATATCTTTGGCTGAACGATGACACCTATCTTGATCCAGATGCACTTGACAGGTTTTGCCGCCTTCATCAGGAGATGGGCTTGGCATCACGGGGTGGCATTCTCGTGGGGACGACGCGGGATCCCCTGAGCGGGGCACCCACGTATGGTGGCAGTCGGCAGACGAGTCGCATGCGGCCGTTCCAGCTTTCTCTGATCGTGCCGGGGGCGGTGCCGATTCGTTGTGACACGTTCAATGGGAATTGCGTCTGGATCCCTCGATGTGTTGTGGGGGAACTTGGAAAAATAGATGATGTTTTTATTCATGGCATGGCAGATACGGACTATGGGTTCCGGGCGAAGCGGCGCGGCATTCCTTCCTGGGTGATTCCTGGAACCATCGGTACTTGTGCCCGGAACCCCGGGGGATTGCCGTGGGAGGCGGATGGAATAAGCTTCGTGACCATGTGGAGGAAGATCCTGAGTCCCAAGGGACTTCCTCCCAGAGGATGGATGCATATTTCACTGAAATATGGGGGCTGTCTGGGGCCGCTGTATGCTATCTGGCCTTACCTCAAACTGTTACGCTTTAGTCTGAGGCGCTTGATCTCATCGGGGAGGCGCTGTAATGTGCCTTAGGACATTTGAATTGGTGAAAATTGGTGTGGGCCCATTTGGGCGTCTTCTCACCTAGGTATGGTCATGGCACGTGTTCGGCTTTGAATGGATTCTCAAAAAATATCATTCCAAGTGACAGGGCCTTCTCGATATAATTGGTAATTGTAAATTTATGCATTCTTCATGTTGATTTATGGGGTCTAATCGGAGAGCGGGATGGAAACAAGCCGACTGCCTTCATTTGTTAGAAAAATACTTGCACGCCGCAGGCGATCCCGTGTTGATTTCATGCTTTCGAAGATTGTTGTTGCTGATGATATGAAGGTTCTTGATATTGGCTGTGGTGTTGATGGCCGATCATTTGAGGACTATCTTCCGGACGGTTGGCGGGTCACTGGTGTCGACATTCTTCCTTGTGAGCAGGTCCATCACGAGTATTCTGGATTCTCTTACTTGCAGCAGGATGCGCGGGATTTAAGCCGCTTCCGTGATGGTGAATTCGATTTGGCTGTATCTATTGGTATGATGGAACATGTAGTCGATGAGCTTGTATTCCGTCAAATCGTATCCGAGATGATGCGTGTTGCAAAACAATACATTGTCGTTGTGCCATATCGCTATGCTTGGGTCGAACCTCACTATGGAGTCCCATTCTTTCCGCTTTTCCCTTATTCGATGAAACTGGCAATTGTAAAATTGTTCAATTTGAGCAACCATGGAAAAGTTGTCAGAGAAGATCCAGAATATATCAATAGGAATTTCCGCTGGCTGTCAAATTCTCAGTACAAAGCTGAATTTCCTGACTCTAATATTTATCTGTTGCCAACCTTTGAAATGATAGCGATAACCAGACGGGTTTCTAGTGTTAATGTGATTTGATCGCGTTGCATGTGGTGTGGTTTTCCAGTGGGCAATGCTGAGGTGGGGTGTAATCCCGATTCTGCAGTTTTGCAAGGAAGATCGACCGGCCTCTGTACCAATGGTTGCTTAACTTTTCGGAGAAAGAGAAGATCTGTGCGACTTCCTCGAAAGAGTTGAGCAAAAGGAGGGTTGTCCAGGAGGCCATGACAATGGATCCTGTGGCCAATCGGGGGCGAAGTGCTGAAATGATCTCTTGTACGTGATCATCGGCCGGGATGGTGTCGTGGATGTACAGGTCGATAGGTTCTTCAGACTGCCGGAGGAATGGAGCGATGTCCATGTGGACGAGTTCTCCGCGAGCGGCTTCCGGGGGGCCAAAAAGGAATGCTCGCTCAGGCTCATGGATATCTACGCCGAAGTAGTGCCCCTGCGAGCCTTCGGCGGCGTTCCGGGAAAGGGCCCGGCACGACACGAGGGCGCCAAGTCCCTTCAATACCCCGGCTTCAACAATGGTGCGAGGTTTCATTGTTCTTACCAAGAGGTAGTTCAGGAGGTGGCGGCCTTGGCGCAGGTCGCCGTCACTGGTCCAGCGGTGGGCTGAGTTGGCTGTGCGAGCCTGCACGATTTCCTTCAGTTCCGTGTCCTTCATGAACTCATGGCGATAGCTGTTGACCCTTGCAAAGGGTGTCTGGGTGATATTCGCAACCAGATGACAGGCCTCGATTGCTCCCATTTCCTCATATGTGTATGTGAAGGATGTGATCTCCCGCGAAGAGAACAGCCAGCGGGGGATTTGAAAAAATGGCTGAGAACAGCTTCTTATCGCCAGCCATGCCCGGTGGGGCATCAGCAGTAATCGACCAGAGGGGGTGGTCGTCAGTAGACGTTTGAGGCGTGATAGCACGAAAACCTCGACGGAGGAAAAATTCTGGAGGGTGGTGATTCCAGTCATTCTGACAGAGCTGTCTGCCTGGACTGATGTTGCAGACGGATATGAGTCTGCGCTGTCTCTCATTCCATGGCGTCAAGCTCGCTTTGAGGGGCTCACTGGCATTCCTGGCTTCGGATCGCCAGAGCCTTTTGATAGATTGTCAGGAGTCCCTTGTGGTGGGCGTCATGGGTGTGTCCGGTGGTGAATCGGGTGCTGGCGGCGGCACCGGCGGCGCTCAGGGCTTCTGGCTGGGCGTAGAGTCTGGATATCGTGTCAGCCCACTTGGCAGGGGTTCCGGCGGCTGTCAGCCAGCCGTCTATGCCCGGGTGGACGAGTTCTTCCATTGCTCCGATTTGGGACGCTACCACTGGGCGGCCTGAAGCCCATGCTTCAATCATTGCCATGGGGAAACCTTCATATGAATTTGAGGGAATCAGCACCATGGAGGCGCGCTGGAGCAGTTCCTGGACTTGGGCGGTGGTGCAGAATCCTGCCCAGGTGATGCGCGAGTCCTGATCTGCTGCAAGCTGGAACTCGGAGCTCAAGGGGCCATCGCCAACGATCATCAGGTCTGGAAGGCCTGTGGGCGTCGTTCGCCAGGTTTCTAGTAGTGTGCGTCCCCCCTTTGGCTCGTCGAGGCGTCCAATGAAAAGAGCGTGGCCATTGGTCGGCAAGGGGGCGGGTGAAGGCCACTGTGGCAGGAAGTTGCCAAGCACATGGACTTTCATAGGGGGAAGCAGGTGCTCCGCAAAGCGTGCTCTTGCCCCTTCCGTGAGAGCAATGTATGCGTCGACTTCGCGCATCCAGGTGCCTAGCGTCCGATGGAGCAGTTGCATCGCCAGCACACCGGCGGTAGCAGCCAAACTGTGTCGATAGCATCGGTGAGCCAAGGCAGCCAAAGGGAGCTGGTGGTCGAGACAGAGCTGGCAGACTGAACCTTTGCGGTAGAGCAGTGCTCCGGCACAAAGCAGTCGGTAATTGTGGAGGGTCTGAACCACGGCTGCCCCGGCTTGGCGCACGGCTCGATAGGCTCCCGGGGAGATCTGGGGGAAGGTGTTGTGGAAATGGGCAATGCGAATGCCCTTCTGGGTCACGAGTGTTGCCAGGTCCTTTGCCAGCGCTCGGTTCCAGATGGTATTGGCTGCGAGTCTGGTTGTGGATTGGGCATTCAATGCGTCGTTGTGTACTGTGAATGTGTATACCTCGTGACCATAATCGCGCAGGAGGGTTACCTCGTCCTCGAAGACACGGTCCTCTCCGCCCCGCTGCTGATAATAGTTGTGAACCAGGAGGATTGGCCCGATGGCAGGGGGCGTCATGGGTGCGACCGGTGAAAGGGGGGGGCGTCCAGGGCTTGCAGGATCCCCGTCGCAAAGTTGGTCACCATGGCTTCCATGGAGTATGCGCCCTCTGCGGCTCGGCATCCCTCGCGCAGGTGAGTCAAATCATCCGTGCTGCTCAGCAGGGCGGACACCGCCCTGGCGTAGGCTTCAGGGGATGGGTGTCCGTTCACTATTATTCCGTTATTCTCATGTTCCAAGTAGTCGATCTCGGGTCCATGCCCGGGGTAATCTGTGGTGACAAGCGGGCAACCAGCTACAAAAGTATCAATTATCCCGAGTCCCACGCCCATGGGCATCAGGAATGCATTCGCTAGCTTCAGATACGGGGCTTTCTCGCTATCGAAGCAGGCGGGGAGTGCATGGAACCAGGGGTGACTCGCTGCAAAGCTGTTTACCAGGCTGCCCTCGGGGCCTGACCCGATCATGACCATTTCGAAATCTGGAAGTTGTGCTCGGATGGCAAGGCATGACTCGAGCAGATAGCGAAGGCCTTTGATGGGGGCCAGTGCGCCTATATAGATGCCGATCTTGCTTCCCTTGATGCCCAGTCGAGTTCGAAGTGTCTCAAGATCCGCAATGGTGACGCGTTCCAGTGCCCACTTGAGGGGATTGGTGTCCACTGTGTTCATCACCGATGAGATGCGAGAAACTGGGAAACCAAGCTCTTGCACTACTTGGGCGCTCAGATTGTTATAGGCAAACCACCAATGTGCTTTGCGGGACAGGAAGCCCTTGAATCGTTCGCTCCAGGCATCCCTGGGTTTTGAGAAATCTCGCCCATGGCCCCACCAGGCAAGCTTGATAGTTCCGAACTGCTGTTGGGCCCAAAGTGCAAGATTCTGGAGTTGCCGGATCTGCTGGATTGCAATCACAAGATCCGCTTGATGCCTTGCCTGGCGGGTGTCTAGCCATATGAGGTCGTGGTTTCCGAGTGCCCAATTGTGCTGCGGCATGATCACGGACCCGGGAAATGCTCGAGCGTCTTGCCGAAGGGCGAATTGGTTTGAGGGTCTACCTTGGGCTATCTGAAGAACCACTCCTTCCTTAAGGAGAGCTGATGTAAGCCCTTCGAAGAGGGGGATTCGATACTGGGGGACGACCTCGTTGACGACTACAACTCTCTTCATTCGCGAATCCTGGATTGGCTGCCTTGGCACACTGGAGGGGGTAATCTTCCGTGCGTACGGATTCTTGGGCGGGCCAAGTCTGCTTCTCGTAGAATCAAGGTGACTTGGTTGCCTGAAGCAGGCCGCTGGATGGTGTGATATCGGGAGGTCATGTGTTCAGGTGGCAAGTGCAGGTGAGTTGCACGTCCTTCTTTTCCTGGCTGGGGGCCAAGTGTCAGATCGGATAAAACGTCGAGGCCAAGCACTGATTCGCTCCCTGCATCTGGCCATGTCCCACGGGCCTCTGCCTAATCATATCGGCCTTTATGGTCATGCAGTGGGCGAGGGTTCTCTGGGGGCCTTCAGGGACTGCCTGGCCAGATTCAAGGAAATGGGCTACCAGTTCTGCACGCCGGGAGAGCTTGCCAATGAGCCTGATGGGCGCTGGATATCGCTCAGTTTTGATGATAACTATCGGAATTGGACAGATCTCATGGCGCCTCTGGGGGAACTGGGGGTATCGGCGACTTTTTTTGTAAACACGCTACCCATGGTGAGTGCGGGTAATCCTGGCGAAATTGATGCATATTATGATCGTATCGAATATTTTGGAGAACGTTTGCCTCTTACCTGGGACGATTTATTGGATATTGAGGCTAAAGGGCATCTTATCGGGTGTCATGGGCATGCCCATTGGCCGCTTTCTCGTGTGTCATTTGATGCAGCCGCCGTGGATATCCTCCATTCCAAGAGCCTTCTGGAGGCCCATCTTGGGCACCAAGTGAAGGACTTCTCTTTCCCGTATGGCATGCGACGCTTCTTTAGTCGCAGGCTGCGGACATTCTGCCACAATCATGGATTCACGACGATTGTAACTGGCATCCCTGGACTGCAGTATGGACGCAAGGACTCCCTGTGGCTCCATCGTACGCCATGGGATTTTGATTCACCGATCGATTACAACTTGGAGAACCTGCTGGTGGATGGACGGATTTTTCACGCGGTATCCGGCCGCAGTGCTGTGGGATAGCCTGCCGGTTGGGGGTGACTAATTTGGCTGTTGTCGGAGGCTGGTCGAAACGGCGTTCCGGGTGTCTAGTAGCTTTTTCCCATATTTGCTTATCAGTTCGTAATCGAAATTTTGGTGTGCAGTAAGAATGATGATCAGATCGGCTTCGGCTGCTTCTTCCTTCAGATCCCGTGCTGATAGCATCTCGTCGCCATTCTTCAGTCTGATCGAAGGAATCCATGGGTCGATGTAGTGCGTGTCGGCTCCCTTCTCTGCCAGGAATTCCAGGATGGGTAGGGCAGGGCTTTCCCGGGGGTCCGGGACATCCGGTTTATACGTCACCCCTAGCACCAGCACGCGTGCGCCATTGATGGCTTTTCCCTGGGTATTGAGGATATCCATGGCCTGCTGGACCACGTAGCGAGGGCGTTCCACATTGATCTGGTCGGCCAGGGCCACCAGACGCGGTTCATAGCCGTGGAGTCGGCTCTTGTAGACGAGGTATTGGGGATCCAAGGGGATGCAGTGACCTCCAATCCCTGGGCCGGGGAAAAAGGGCATGAAGCCGAATGGTTTAGTGCCGGCGGCCTCGATGACTTCCCAGACGTCCGCCTTGAGGCTGTCGCAGATTTGGGCGAATTCATTCACCAAGGCTATGTTCACGTTTCGGAATGTGTTTTCCAGGAGCTTTGCCAGTTCTGCTGCTGTGGGGCTGCTGACGGTGTGGACCTGCTCAAAGGCTGCGCCGTACAGTGCTGCTGCGGCTTGGGTGCTGGCCTTGCTCGATCCACCCACCACCTTGGGGATGCGGTGCAGGGGGAACTTGTGGTTTCCTGGATCGACTCTCTCGGGGCTGAATGCGAGCAGAAAGTCCTCATCCAGCTTCAGGCCATTGCGGCTCAGCGTTGGCAGCAGGAGTTCCTGGGTGGTTCCAGGATATGTGGTGCTTTCCAGGATGGCCATTTTCCCGGGCCCCCAGACGGTCAGCAAGGTCGCCAAAGCCGACTCGATATAGCTCATGTCTGGTTGCCGACTCTTTGAGAGTGGGGTCGGTACGCAGATGATATGGACGTCCGCCCCCTCAAGATCGGATGGGACAGATGTGAGGCTGAAGCGACCAGTGGCGAGCGCATCCTTGAGTTCTTGCGAGGAGATATCCAGGATTTTTGAGATCCCATTGCGCATCTGGTTCAAATACTCTGGGTTGATGTCGTATCCAATTATCCGATAGCCTGCATTCACGAAGGTTATAGCCAAGGGCAGGCCTACATATCCGAGGCCGAGGATGGCGAGGGTGCATGAGCGGTTTTCGATTTGCTTTTGTAGTTGATTCAGCATTCTTCAACTCCGGGGGGTCATGCGTTTGGTGCGGATTTCCGTATCTTGGCTTTAAGTCTGAATACCAAATAGCGCGGGTTGTGCCTCAAATAGCGTTTCCACAATCGCCTGGGTTCGCAGGCTAGGCGGAACAGCCATTCCAGGCCAGCGTTCTTCATCCAACGGGGGGCCACTCGGAGAATCCCCGCGTGGAAGTCGAAGGCGGCTCCCACTCCCAGCATGACGGCGGGAATCCTGCCTTGGTGAGCCGCCATCCATGTCTCCTGCTTTGGGCATCCAAGGCCGACGAACAGCAGTTGGGTGCCGCTGGAATTGATGGCCTTGCAGAGGCTTGCATCCTCCTCGGGAGAGATGGGGCGAAAGGGAGGGCTATTGATGAATACGATCTTTATGCTCGGGAACTGGGCACTGAGGCGATTGGACAGGGCCTCAAGGGTGGCTTCGGTGCTCCCCAGGAATCCGATCGTTATATTGTTGATTGATGCTTCTTTGCAAAGGGCCAGGGTAAGGTCCGGGCCGGATACTCTGGTCTGACCCTTGAAACCGGCGCTGACAAGGGCCCAGGCCAGGGGCATCCCATCGGGCAGGACCATGTCTGCTCTGTTGATCATTGCCTGAAATGCCGGGTCATCGTGGGCCTCCATCACCATGTGGACATTGCAGGCACATACCATCCGGGACTCTTGGTTTTTCGCCCAGGTGATGATGGTGTGGGTGGCTTCGGCCAAGCTCAGTGCGTGGACCTGGGTTCCCACTATTGTGGCGGACTGCAGGTACGCGCCGTTTGGCGGAAAGGCGGACTGTTCTGTGGCTGGTGGGGTGTCCGGCACTTCACTCTGCTCCATCTGCTGAGTCCAGAGTCGATCCTCGCCAGTGGGGTGGGAGTTCTGTGTGCGCGGCCTGGAGGGCCGCGTGATTTACCTGCTCGTCCAGGAGTAACACTCGCAGGGTCATGAAGATGATGCGGAGGTCCAGACTCAGAGAGAAGTGGCGGATCCACCACGCATCCAGCCTCATCCGGTCCCCCAGGGAAAAACGCGTGTTTCCGTTTACTTGAGTCCATCCGGTGATTCCCGGTTTCATCTGGCGGCGCAGGGCGTCCAGGGGGCCTCCGCCGGATTGAAGGGCATAATGGATGTTTGGCTGGACTTGTTTTGGGTCATCGGGGAAGGGCATGAGGGGGCGGGGGCCTACCAGGCTCATGTCGCCGTTCGCGACATGGAACATCTGCGGAAGTTCATCCAGTTTTGCGCGCCGCAGGAGGTTCCCGAGGGGGGTGGTACGCTGGTCATCCGGCAGTGGGCAGCCCTGTGGGTCTTGGATGTCCCTCATTGTTCGAAACTTGTAGATCCTGAAAATCCGCCCGTGGAGTCCCACTCGTGGTTGGGAGAAGATTATGGGGTTCCCCAGGCTGACTCGGACGGCAATGGCTGTCAGGAACATGAGTGGGGAAAGAATGATCAGTCCTATGACGCCCACGAGACGGTCCGTGGCGTACTTGATAAACAGCTTGGATGGGGTATGCCGTGCTAAATCGAGCCCGCTTGCTGCTTCGACATTACTTTGCTTGGTGCTGTTCGGTGCACTTAATACTCGCTCGTTCATGACTGCATTCTTTCGTGCTGTGTTGGGATTGCAGTAAATCAACTATGTCTTGACGGTGTTGATAATGGCGAGTTGGGGGTTCGTTCGAATCTATGATTATTGGTTTGATTTGGATCTTGGCGGCGGAAATTGCTTACCATTCTTTCGGTTTGTGCTTGTAGGAACGGAATAGATTTGTAATTGTTGATGGGATTGCGTTGTCATCTGCTGATAAAATCAAACCTTATCCCAATATTGTCGCGCCTTCTTGTCCGCTTGCCAAGGTGTGCTGGGTGAGTTTTTTCATTGGGTTGTGCGATTTGGAGATTCGATTGCGCTGTTCGACTGCATCCGCGGCCTCGTCTCCGCACGATAGTGAGAAGCGCCTCTCTCTATCTCTGATACGGGTGCTGAAACTAGTTCCTTATCGCACTAATCAGGATCGCCAGCGGGGTCAACGCCGTCATATTCTCCTGCCACGTCACATCCCTCCGCACCCTCTGCGGTATCAGCAGGGCATCCCCCGGCTCGACCTTGGCCCAGCTGACCCAGGAGTCCTTGATGCGGCCATCGGCCTTGAGGAGGCGGATCTGGCTGGTGTCGGCGTTGCGGGTGGTGCCGCCTGCGAGGGTCAGGAGATCGGATACGGACATGCCGGGGGTGACCTTGTAGTAGGCGAAGGGGGTGGCGGCTTCGCCCAGGACTATGGCGGAATCGGTCTGCTTGGGGATCACCACGGTGTCGCCATCCACGAGCTCCACATCGTGTTGGGCCTCCTTCCTGAGGGCACCCTCGAAGTTCACCACCAAGCGGTTGGTCTGAGTGCTGTCCAGGCCGTGGAGCACCGGAGGACGGAATAGCTGGGGCTCTCCAGCCTTGCCGAGGGCGGCAGTGGTGCTGTTGACGTAGAGCTTGGTTTCGTTGAGGCGTTCGAGGACCTCCGCTAGGCCCAGGGTCTTGGCGCTGGTTTCCAGGGTGGTCTTGTCGCTGTTGAGGGGGCGGATGAAGATGCCGCTCTTTGCCATGGCTTGGGGGGTGAGGCCCCCGGCACGCTCCACGAGCTGGGAGAGGGTGAAGTGGTCGCTGTCCATGACGTAGGAACCCGGGCGGGCCACCTGACCGAGGATCTGGACGGTTCGGTGGAGCTTGAACTGGGGCTTGGAGTAGACCGTGACCTGGTCGTCTTCTTGGAGCTTGGGGTTGAGGGTGTCATCCTGGAGCCGCAGGGGGCTGGTCTCCTCGCTGGAGAGCAGCTGCCCCAGATCCAGGCGCCTGACCTCGCTCACCTTGCCATCCCTTGTGCGAGCCAACTCAGCGTAGAAGCGGTTGGCATCCTTTTGGGGGATGCCGCCCTTGAAGACCAGGTCAGCCACCCGCATGCCATCGTGGAGCTCGAAAGTGCCGGGGTGGGTGAGAGGGCCGGAGATGGTGACCTTTTTTGGGAGGCGGAGGTTTTGTAGCTTGAACAGCTCGATCCGATCCCGGTCCTCCAGGGCTAGGTTGTGTTCTGGATCTCCGGCCATGGCCTTGGCCACATGGAAGGAGAGGTAGCGGGTGGAGCCGTCCTCCAGGGTGCGCACGATTTCGCCCCTGCCCAGGTAGGTGTCCGGAAGGACCTGGCGGTCGCGTTTCAGGAGTTCCCCAACCTTAAGGCCGTTGGTCCGGCCGAAGGACCCGTTGACCCGGGTCCACCCGGTGACGGTGACGGCCTGAGTGAGGCGATCCCGCCGAGGGAAGGCTGAGAGCACGTCACCCCGTTGCAATTCGGTCTTGGCCAGACTGGCGATGGGAATATCCTGGACGCTGGTCCGGCCTTCGGCATCCTGTCGGCGCAGGCTCAGAAGGTCGGGGTAGGCATCCGCCGTCAGGCCGCCAGCGTAGCGCAATGCTTCCTGGGCGGTTTCTCCAGGGAGAAGCTCGAATTGGAGCTTGGTGGGCTTTCCTGGCTTTTCGGGCGTTTTGGGGGGCAGAGCAGGCGCTGGAAGCGCCTTTGGCTCGAGGGGCTTGCCGGAGGTCGGCTCTTGGCCCGCTGCCTCACTCGGAGCTGCGGCTGTCGGCTTGGCTGTTGTCGTTGCGTCATGAGGGGTCTGCGGTGGAGGTAGAAGGGCACGGACTCTGGCGAAAGAACCCTCAAGGAGGACCTGGTTGTAGGCCAGGGGAACGAAGATTGTGTCGCCATTCTGGAGCGACAGGTTCATGTTTCCCAGGCCTTCGGCGCGGAGGGGGTAGAGGTCGAGGGCGTGGATGAGCTTGCCTCCCCGCATGACCCGGATCTGGCGGAAGCTTCCGGAGGCGGTGGGGCCACCCGCCAGACTCAGGACGTTCACGAGGCTACTGAGGCTGGGGACCAGGAAGCTGCCGGGCTTGTATACCTCACCCATGACGAATACGCGCACCTCCCGGAGCTTGAGGACGGTGAGGTCCACTTCGGTGTTGGAGAAGTTCTTCTGGACCAGCCCCTGGAGCCGGGCCTTGGCCTTGGCCAGGGAGAGGCCGCCTACCTTGACGGTGCCGACCTTGGGAACGACGACCTGGCCGCGTCCATCCACCTGAACAGGGAGGTCGAAGGTGGCGCTGCCAAAGGCGTTGAGGTTCAGGCGGTCTCCAGTGCCTAGGATATAGTCGTCGGCGATCCCGCCCTCAGTGCCGCTGGTGCTGCGGCTACGCAACTCGAAGAGGTCTGAGGCGAAGCGGGGAAGGGCATTTTCCCGCGTCTTGAGCTCCTTGATTTCCTGTTCGAGGCGATCCTCTTCGGCCTGCTCCCGCTGGAACTGTAGAGTGTCCATGGCTGGGCTTGCCGTGGGGTTTTTGGGGGTGACATCTGCGCTCGAATTACTTCCGCCGCCCATCTGGTTGGCCTGACCAGCCGCCTTTAGTTGATCGATGAGGCTTGCGTCCTGGGCACCCAGGGAAGCCACCAGGAGCATGGGAATGGTCATTCGGAGGCAGGGCATAGGCAACTCGAAGAAAGACGGACTACCAAGGGGGGAGCAGGAGGCTCGGGGACCCAGGCTGGGGTTTGCTATTCACGATAGCCCCTGCGGTAGGCAAATGTCGACCAGGAGTGGGGCTGGGATCCTGGCTGGGGGCTAGCGCGCTGCTATCCGGGCTTTTCAGTGGGGTGGCGCAAGGCGGCGGATCTGGATCCTGGGGGTGCCGAAATGGATCAGGAGGCATGTCGCCAGGCCCGTAGCTTTGAGGTGGTTGAAGCCCTGGGCGGTGTGAAGGTCTTCCAGGATTCGGAGGGCTTTGAACTCCACGAGGATCCGGTCTTCTACCAGGATGCCAGCGGCCTAGCTGCCGATCAGGATGCCATCGTAGTGGACCTGGATGGGGTGTTGGGACGCGGCGTTCATGCCTGATTTCCGGATTTCGTGGAGCAGGGCATTCTCGTAGAGCTTCTCCAGGAACCCGGGGCCGAGGGTGTTTGCCACGCTGGGGTGCCTTCGCTCCCTTGCCCCTCCGGAACGCGTACGGCGTTGCCGCGCGCCCCCGCAAGGCGGGGCGGGCCAGAGCGCCTAGCGGGCTGAGTAAATCTGTCTTTTATCCCATTTATCCCCTTCATCCCAGATGAAATGGCTTTCAGGCTTTGGGGGCCCTCGGCATGGCGGGGGCATTTGTGCTCAACTCGTGGGGTAGGGAGTTCTGCATGTTCGATGTGGTGATTGCTGGCGCTGGGCCCGCAGGGGGTCATCTGGCCCGTCTGTTGGCGGGGCAGGGGCGCTCTGTTCTGCTGGTGGATGCCATTCCCGATTGGCATCACAACCCCTTCAGCAGTGCGGGATTGCCTCTGGAGGCCCTGGACCGCTGGGGCCTGCCCCATGGACTGGTGAAGGCGCGCTGGAAGGGGCTGGAGATCGTTTCCACGGCGGAGCGCGGCTCCTGGGCCGGGGACCGGGACCGGGGAGCCGTATTGGATTTCGGGGAGCTGAGGGCCTTCCTGGGTGAGGAAGCCAGGACTCGGGGGGCTGAGCTGCGCCTGGGGACGCGGCTGACGGGATGGGAAGCACTCCCGGAGGGCGGATGCCGGGTGAAGCTGGCCTCCAAGGATGGAAACGAGGAGGTTCAGGCTCGGGTGCTGGTGGATGCCACGGGGCCTGCGCGGGCGGCCTTCGGCCTGCGACCCGGCACGGACTACCTCTACGGCGTGGGACTGGAGCACCTAGTGGAGGTGGATGAAGCCACTTACCAGCGTTTCGGCGATCGCCTGGTTTTCTATCTCGGGAAGGGCTGGGTGCCCGGCGGCTACGGTTGGATCTTTCCCATGGGGCAGGGGCGCCTCAAGGTGGGGGCTGGGGTATTCACCGTGGGGCGGGGACGTCAGAGCCCGGACTTGGGGCCCTTCGTCGAGCGGCATCTTCGGGAGGAAGTGCGTGCGGGGAGCAGGACCCTCGATATTCATGGGGGCCTGCTTCGGTACGCCCGAGGCCTGGGGGATCATTACGCCACCGGGCCTGTGATCGCCATCGGGGATGCGGTGAGCACCCTCAACGTGCTCGGTGGTGAGGGCATCCGTTTCGCCATGGAGGGCGCCGAGCTTGCGTTGCCCTTCATCGAGGCGGAACTGGCGCAGCCCGGTTCTGCATTCCGGGGCTACGAGCGTGCCATGAAGAAACGTTTCCTCCGGTCCTGGAACCACTGCGAGGCCCTGGCCATCCGGAAATACCTGGAGGAGGACGACAGCCGCTTTGACCGCATGGTGCGGTTCCTGAAACAGCAGGAGATGGATCTTCTGATGGAGGTCCTCTTCGACTACCGCTTCGGAAGGGCCCTCCGGGCTGCCGGGCCCCGGTACCTCTTAGGCAAGCTGTGGCGGAAGTTGCGACGCCCTCTAGGGAGAGTCCCTCCTTGCTAAGAGCGCGGAAGAGAGTGACTGGAGCAGAGCAATGCCATCATGCGCCGATGAATGGCAGGAAAAGTGATCACTGAAACAATGGCAAGTGGCATGAGGAACAGGATCCCGTGGCGTTCCGCGAAGCAGGCAGCACTACCACCCATAGCCCAGGCAACAGCATTGCGGCTCCAACGGGTGTCAAGGTATTTCGCGGCAATCCACTCCCGGAACCAGAATGTGGGCCAAGCAAAAATGCCTGCGGCGGCACAACCTTCCAGCCCGAAATGACTCCCCAGCATGAATACAAGCAGGACCAAACAAAGGTGGCCTAGGCTGTTGGATAAGATTGATTCCTTGAAATACCCCCGGATGTGCAAGGCACTCAACACGGTCGCGTGGGTTGAAGTGAGAAGTGCAGCCCCGGCCATCCATGGAAAGACTTGGATCGTCGGCTGCCAGGCTGCTCCCAGCAGGAGCCGAACGCAATATGGGTAGAGCCAAGCTCCTGCAACTGTGATGGGAACGCTCAGCATTAGCTCTGTTTCCACGCTTGCCGTGATTGCTTTGGTGAACATTCTTGGGATTCTGGCGAGCGGAGCGAGGGCTGGCAGCAGAACCCGCCCCGCAGCGGCTCTAATGGGTGTGATGAGGCGCAGTGCGCGAAGGGTTAGTTCAATATGGCCCACCGCTTCGTGCCCTATCACCCGTCCGACGGTGAACAGAAGTAACAGATTACGACTTTGGTCGATACTGGAGGCGAGCAGATACTTGAACCCGAACTTACACATGTGCAATACCCTGCGGCCATCCCAGGCAAATCGAGGTAACTGCCGGACGGTGATCCAAAGGGCTAGGGCTGTAAACAGCGCTCTTGCCAGCCAGCCCAGCAGTATCCCCCAGATTCCCCATCCCTTCAAAACGAGACCTATTCCAATGCTCGGTCCTAGCAACTGAGCAACGAATTCAATCTGCATCAGTTTCTTGAATTGGAGATTGCGTTCCAATCGAGTAATGGCGGGTAGTGAGGCAACATGGAGGGGCAGGAGGGCGATGGTCGCCACCCCCGGCCAGAAGATGCCGGTAACATGGCTGAATCTTTCCATTCCCGGAAGGAGCAGTATTGTGATGCTTCCGGTTGCAATGGATGAGGCTAGCATCGCCGTTAGGGCGATGTGGTAATCCTCCTCTGCAGGGGCCTCAGGTTGCGTGATTAGGTAGGCATTGATTCCCAGTCGGCTGATGATGCGCGTCACAGCAGTGATGGATCCGCAGATGGCAATAACGGCAAAGCCTTTCGGTCCCAAAGCCCTGGATACCAGCAGGGCTGCTGCTGCCGAAATACAGATCCCGGCAAGATGGTTGGCCGCAACCAAGCTTCCGCCTTGGAAGGCTCGTTCCATTCGAGTCATCAAGCCTTCCTTCTTACCGAATGTCTCTGATGGCGTTGAACATGCATTTGGCTTCCCTGTGCGCCCTCTTTATATATTTCTGGCAGGCTTCCCGAAATGCCCATTGGACAGCACTGTCCGAAACTTGTTCTCGGAAAGCGGTGACCGCCTCGGCTAATTGGTTCTCTGTGGGGTTCTCCAGGTCGAGCATCCTGGCGCACACTCCTAGGTCTGCGTCCTCAAGCATCCCGTGGATCTTATGGGTATTTGATGGGAGGGCGAGAAAGGGGCGCCCCGCAAGAATTGCCAAACATGCTCCGTGGAACCTTCCTGTCACGATGATTTCGGACTGATAGATGGCTGTGATGTTCCTTTTGTTGAGGGAGGATCCGAGTGCTCCTTCACAAAAGAGGTCTCCCCAGGCCTGGAGGCTCGGTCGGGATCTTAGACTTGGTCGACCGGCCATTCGAAAAAAAGGGAATCCGTGCTTCTTGGCAAATCTCGCTAGCAGTAGGGTCAGGTCCCAGCGGACGTCATCCAGGACTACCACCTGGCTTCCGCATGCCTTTTGGGTTTGGAATACCAAATGCGGTGGGGTGGTGAGAGAAAGATCCGGTGCGACCATTGACAAATACCCAGCCTGGCGGATCTGCGCTGCACTTCGTGATTCTCTCGCGTAGATCAGCTTAGCGCACGGCAGCAGGGTGTTAACTAATGAGTTCTGCTCCCAGACTGTGTTGATCAATGCCAGGGGTTTTCCCATTTGGTGAGCCAGGATTCCAGCCTCAGCCAAGGATTGTGCGCTAGGCTGATCGTGGTGCATGGTGCCTTCGCCATTGATGATGACGATATCGGCTTTTGGCAAGGCGCGTCTTACTGCAGCGAGGTGTCCCCGCCCTTGGCGTAGCACCCGGTACGGATGTATGCCGGCGGTTGAGCACCCGGCGAGGAGCTGGTTCATGACGAGGCCGCATCCTAGATGCCCATGTCCCCGGGTATCGTTCAGGATCAGTGCATACATGCTAGTGGCTCGTTTCTCGGGCCATGGCCCGAATTTTATGCAGGAGACCATGTCCTTCTGGCCCATCCTGGAGTGTGAACGAAGTCATGTGTTCCTCGGTCAGCCAGTGGCGGAATCTGGCGGTCTCTGAAAGCGCTGGCCCCTTAATTACAGGGGACTCCAGGAAGCTGTGCACTGCTCTTGCGTCATCCTTGGATATCGGTGTGGCTAGACCGGGACGCGCGTAGATGGCTGGGGCTGCAGTGAATACTGGTTTTCCAAGCATCAAAGCCTCGATTCCAACCGCTGAGTTCATGGTCAACAAAGCGGCGCACTGGGAGACAAGCGCGCTAAGGGCTGGCCCTGAGCCTGACTGAGAGACCAGGGCGTTGCGCTTGCGCAATGCGGACAACATGCTTTCTGGGATCGGGAAGGGGTGCTCGTTTGGGTGGGGACGGAGCACGATCGCATAGCCTTTCGGGATCGCCTTGACGGCAAATTCCATTAGTTCAGCGATTGTGAACGCATTTTCAATGCATGGTTGATTAATCGCGATGAGAATGAACCGCTTGCCTGCGTCATCCAGGGTGTCTAGTCGTTTGACTCCAGGAAACCACGTTCGCCTGAAAGCCTTTGCCCAGGCTAGCGAACTCAGTTCCTGGACTGTGTCAAATGCAATGCCCCCAGACAGCGTTCTCCACAGTCTTTCAGACAAGCGCATTATTCGTTGGAGGGGCCATGCCTTGTTGTTGTTTACCCTTCTGTAATCATATTTTTCAATTTTAGCGATTGAGCTCTCAGGTGCGATTTGAAGGCTTTTGGGAATTTTCATTTCCTGGATTCGCTCGATCCAATGTTCGCCATAATGGTTATTTATGTGTCTATTTTTTGCGAAAGATGTCTGCAATCCAATGCATGGTATCCCCTTCATGGTTGATGCCTTGTATGCGGAATATGCGATTGCGGATTCTATGGTTCCATATACCACCAAATCTGGATTAAATTTATCTAAAGTTGATTGGGCTATATCTCGGCAGCATCCGAGCGCATTTCTAAATGTCTTCGAATATTCTTTTGAATCGTGTCGTTTCCCAACCATCTCGACCAAGAATGGCATTCTGTGCGGTGGAATTGACTTCCCGTGAAATGGCACATGGAAATATCTAAAACCCTCTTTTCGGATACTGTGTCCACTACTCCAATAAAATCCCATGAAGCCGATTTCTGCTTCAGGCAGGTATTTCGCATGCTCGATAAAGATGCTTGTGAAGTAGTCGGACTCAGAAACGAAAAGGATTTTCATGACATTTCACACGCCCACCTGCCCAGGTGATTCTGAAGGTTTGGATGTCTAATGCCCTTGCTAATCATTGTTTTCAATGGTTGATGGAGGCGGATGATGCACATGTATACATCCATGATCTCATGTCGCCGGATGAACCAAGCTGATTCAAGGATAAACGGAAGGCCAGCGGCAAGCTTGTCTCTTTGTCACAATTGTCTTCGAATTTTCCTGTTCATCTCCTCCATCCCAGATGGTTTCTTGCTTTGGGGGGGTGCCTAGTCGTTCATTACGCTCCCGGTCTTGCTTTGAGCTGCTGTATCTGGAGAGCGGCCAGGAGGATGGCTTCCGCCTTGGAGTGTCTGTTCTATCCCGGGGGCTTCGGCTTGCTCAGTTTCCAAGCCATGGCATATTCCAGCTCGCGGCTGCTCCATCCGGTACCAGCGGCGATGATGAGCTGCAGGTCGGGGTAGGCTTCTCTGAGCGTCCTGATGCCCGAAGACCTGCTTGGGGAGTATCAAATGCAACGCTATCTGCTCTGCCCCTTAGCTCAGGGCACCTGGTCCTCTCCCCCCTTGCTGAATGGATTGCACCTCAGGATGCGCCAGGAGGTGAGGAGGCCGCCTCGCAGGCTGCCGTATTTCCGGATGGCCTCCAGGCCGTAGTGGCTGCAGGTCGGGTGGTACTTGCACTGGGTGGGCAGGGTGGGGCTCAGGGTGACCTGATAGACCCGGATGGCGCCCCGGAGCACCCAGGCGCTGGGCTGGAAACGTACGGGCAGGAAGGCCTCGATGACCAGATAGATCCCTAAGGCGATGGCCCAGGTCATGGCCTTAGACCGCCGCTTCACGTTCAGCCTTGAGGCGACGGGCCTCCTCAAGGAAGGCGCTGAGGATCTCCTCCTCCTTCACCTTCCGCAGGAGTTGCCCCTTGCGATAAATCAGGCCTTCGCCGTTCCCGCCGGCCACGCCCAGGTCGGCATCCTTGGCCTCGCCGGGGCCATTCACCGCGCAGCCCATGACGGCGTAGGTAATGCCGGAGTCGCCGATCTCCCGGAGGCCCTCCTCGATCTCCGCGGCCAGGCGGTGCTGGTCCACCTGGAGGCGTCCGCAACCAGGGCAGCTCACCAGGCGGAAGCCGCCCTTGCGCAGGTTGAGGCTGCGCAGGAGTTCATGGCCCACGCGGCACTCCTCGGTGCCTGGGCCCGTAAGGGAGACCCGGATGGTGTCACCGATGCCCTCGGCCAAAAGGATGCCCATGCCCGCGGCGCTGCGGATGGTGCCACCCCAGGGGGTCCCAGCCTCGGTGATGCCGAGATGGAGGGGATAGTCCACCTGGGAAGCCAGGAGACGGTAGGCCTGGACCGTGCGCACCACATCGCTGGCTTTGAGACTGATCTTGGTATTGGTGAAGCCCTCCTTCTCCAGGAGTTCCAGGTGGTGCAGGGCGCTGGCCACCATGGCCTCGGGGCTGGCATGGCCGAACTTCTCCAGAAGCTCCTTTTCCAGGCTGCCGGCATTGACCCCGATGCGTATGGAGATGCCCTTCTCTCCGGCCTTGGCCACCACGGCTCTGACCCGATCCTGGCCTCCGATGTTGCCGGGGTTGATGCGCAGGCAGGCGGCGCCGCCGTCGGCGGCCATGAGGGCCAGCCGGTAGTCGAAATGAATGTCGGCTACCACCGGGATGGGGCTGCGGGCGCAGATCTCTCCGAAGACTTCGCCTGCCTGCTGGGTCGGCACCGAGACCCGCACGATCTCGCACCCGGCGGCGGCGTAGTCGTAGATCTGGCGGACCGTAGCTTCCACGTCCCGGCTGTCGGTCTTGGTCATGCCCTGAACCGTGATGGGCGCGCCTCCGCCCACCGGAATGCCTCCCACCAGGATCTGGCGGGTTCTGCGCCGGGGACTCAGGGGGATCAGTTCGGGTTCAGACATGGGGGCCTC
>JAFNAB010000217.1 GCA_017859955.1 Holophagaceae bacterium | reverse complement strand
CTCACCATCGCCCGGGACAGCAAGTTCCCCATCGAATTCTCTTTCGCCTCGGACCCCGCCTCCAACGGCAGCAGGGCCTTCTTCATCATCAAGGCCGTCGTCTGACCTTTTTCCAAGGATGACCAGGATGCGCACCTTCCATTCACCCGCCACTTCCATGACCCCCGAGGTCACCCTTTCGGGCAGGGACGCCCGCCTCAGCATTGCGGGGGAGTGCTACCCCGAAAACCCCCTCCATTTCTTCGCCCCCCTTTTCCAGGCCCTGAGCGAGGTTTTGGAAGGGCAAGCCCTCTCCCACTTCACGGCCAACATCCACCTGAAGTACATCAACAGCGCCTCCACCAAGGCCTTCCGCCAGATCTTCAAGCTTCTGGACGCTGCTGCGGCCCGGGGCGTCGGGGTCCGGATCGAGTGGGTCTTCGATCCCGAGGACGACGCCCTCCAGGAACTGGGCGTGGATCTGGCCGAGGACATGGTCTTCCTCGACTACCGGGAATGCCCCATGGAGTCTGTGGCTTAGAAGGAAGGCAAAATATGACAGCACTTGCAGGATGTGAGGAGGAGCTGGTGGCGCCCCTGGAAGATCTGCACACCGAACTGCAGGACATCCTGGCGAATGGTCGGCTGCGGCCCATGTTCCAGCCCATCCTGGACCTCCAGGAGGGGACGGTCTACGGCTTCGAGGGCCTGATCCGTGGTCCTTCGGACAGTGTGCTGCACTCTCCGGTGAACCTCTTCCGGGCGGCCCGCCGCCTGGGTCTGGCCTTCAAGCTGGAGGCGGCCTGCTGCATCACGCTGGCGAAGGCCTATGTGGAAAGCGGACTGAGTCAGCGGCTCTTCCTGAATGTCAGCGCGGATTCGCTCCACCGCTCCCTGGTCCGCAACCTGATCCAGCCCGGTTCCCTCCTGGCCCTGGGGCTCCAGCCTTCGCGCGTCGTGATCGAGCTGACGGAGGGCCAGCCCTTCACGGACTATGTGGCCATCAAGGACGCCATCATCTCCCTCAAGGCCATGGGCTTCGCCGTGGCTATCGATGACCTGGGCGAGGGCTTCTCCAGTCTCCGGCTCTGGTCGGAGGTGGGGCCGGATTATGTCAAAATTGATAAACACTTCATAAATGGCGCATCCTCGGACCCGGTCAAGCACCAGTTCCTGAGATCCTTGCGGGATATCGCCCGCAAGACCGGGGCCCGGGTCGTGGCCGAGGGGGTGGAACTGGAAGCCGACCTGGTGGTGGTTCGGGATCTGGAACTGGACTTCGTCCAGGGCTATTTCTCCGGGCGGCCCAACCCCGTGCCCATCCCCTCCGTGTCACCGGAGGTCCTGCGGGTCTGCCGGGAGAGGCGCCTGGGGGGAGAGGAGGCCACCTGGATCAGCCAGAGTCGGGTGACCGCCTGCAAGCTGCTCCAGGAAATCCGGCCCGAGTCGCCCGATACTTCGACCTGTCACGTGAACGAGCGCTTTTCCAGCACGCCGGACCTCCAGTCCATTCCCATCGTCCAGGACGGGCTGCCCGTGGGTCTGATCAACCGCCACGTCTTCATGGACACCATGGCGCGTCCCTTCATGCGGGAGCTTCACGGCAAGAAGGGCTGCGAGGGCCTGATGGACCGGAACATCCTGGTGGTGGACCAGGGCACCAGCCTCCATGAACTCAGCCGGATGGTGGTGGAGTCGGATCCCCGCCACATCCTCCACGGCTTCATCCTCACGCACCAAGGGCGCTACGTGGGGATGGGCAGCGGCCACGACCTCATGCGGGAGATCACCCAGATGCAGATCCACGCCGCCCGCTACGCCAACCCCCTCACGGGCCTGCCCGGCAATGTCCCCATCAGCGAGCGCATGGACGAGCTCATCCAGCAGGGGATTCCCTTTACCGTCTGCTACTGCGATCTGGACCACTTCAAGCCCTACAACGATGTCCATGGCTTCCGGAAGGGGGACGACGTAATCCATTGGACCGGCAAGCTCCTGGAGCGCGCCGTGGATCCCGGCCTGGACTTCGTCGGCCACATCGGAGGAGACGATTTCATCCTCATCTTCCGGAGTCCTGAATGGGCGGAGCGTTGCCAGGGCATCCTGGATGCCTTCGAGACAGGGCGAAGGCGCTTCTTCGGGACCGAGGAATTGGACCAGGGTGGCTATTGGACCGAGGATCGCCAGGGAAGCCTGGTGCTCCACCCCCTGCTCAGTCTCTCCATCGGGGCCATCCCGGTGCTCCCTGGCCACTTCGCGAGCCACCACGAGATCTCCAGTGCCGCGACCCTGGCCAAGAAGGAGGCCAAACGGATCGAGGGGAACAGCTTCTTTGTGGAACGGAGGCGATGGCGCTCCAGCCTGCAATACGCCGGGGACGCTACTTGCTTCCAAATATCTTCTTGATGAGCCGACGGTTCCAACTGGGGGCTTCCTTGTGGAGCTTGATCACTGCGGGAGGATGCCGGGTGTGGCCCACTGACATGGTCCATGGCTCATAACCGGCCTTTTTCAGGGTCAGCCTGTGGAGGCCTTCGCCGGGAATGGCAAGGGCCGCGATGGGGGTGCTGCCCTTGGCCTCGTCGTCGAGGAATACCTCGGCGCCCTGGGGCTCGCTATGGACTCTGACCACCACGGGGGCGCGCTCCAGGGATACCTCCATGGATTTGGCCTCGGCGGTCAGGCCTTTTTCCATGGGCGTGAAGCCATCCAGTTCAAAGCGAAGCCGACTGGTATTCCGGGGAATCGAGATCTCCACGAGGGGGGTTCTCCCAAGGGGACGGTCGTCGGCCATGACCCGCGCTCCGGAGGGAGTGGACCGAATGGAGATCTGGCGGGGGCGCAGTCCCAGGAAGAGCCCGATGGCCACCAGCGCTGCCCCGAGGCCACTCCCGAGGACCACCCAGCGCGTTCGCCGATTTGCGCCCAGATGAAGTGGCTGGGTGGCGAGGGGGCCGGTGG
>JAFNAB010000216.1 GCA_017859955.1 Holophagaceae bacterium | reverse complement strand
GGAGACTGGAACGCGGGGAGGTTCCTCCGGGTCGGGAGGGGGGATGCAGGCCAGCCCGGTGCCTGCAAAGTCCGGGAGGGAGGCCCGTAAGGCCTCCAACCCCGGTGGCTTTGGCACGTCAGAAGTTCCGGTCGGATTGGTGGCGTGGGTGGCGGCGGCCAGCACCTTGGCCTGGGCCTGGGCCACCATCGTGGGGTCCAAGCGGGAGCACTCCCCGCAGATCCTCTGGAGAGTGTGCTCATCATCGACATAGGCCTGGCCGATGCGGATGAGCTGACGGGCCCGCTCAACGGTGATCGACTCATCCTTCCGGCAGGTGCCCGACAATTCCGCCATGCAGTGGGCCTGGATCCGGGCAGTACTCTTGAGGTCCGGCAGCGGGAGGTCCGGGGTCATCTTGCGGCGGCGGGCCAGGGCGTAGGCCTGCTCGCGGGTCGGGATCCAACCTTCGTGGAGATAGCGCAAGGCCTTGGTCATGAGCCTCACCATGACCGTTTGGTCGTCGGCGAGGAGGGCCGCATAGCGGGTTGAACTCTTGCCGTCAGCTCCCGCCGCCGCCGTAACGACGGGAATGATCAGCCGGGTGGAGACCTCCGCTACCAATTGGATCTCCCCGAGGGGGTGGAGCCCCAGTGCATCCAGGGCCTTCCTGGCCGCCTCCGCTGTGGGGACGGGCAGCACCTTGAAGGGCTGGCTGGAGAAGTCACTTCCCGCGAAAGGCCTGGGATGCGGCTCCTTGGGGGCCTGAGGATCTTGAGGTGGGACCTGTTTGAGCATATCAAACTCCGATACTACCGACCCGGAAGGGCGTCATGGTGGACTTTTAGCTGGGGCTGCCGAGCAGTTCGGAGACCTTGCCTGCTCATGCCTACTGGCACCTGCGGGTTCGGTTGCACCTTTTCCGTAGAATTTTTGTATAGATTGGACAGGGGGACTCCAGGGGGGAGGGCAATCTCTCCTGGTGGCAGCCTTCGCTGAATGTTTCCAAGCGGAAGGGGCCGTTGAACCTGCCTCCCCGGCCACCTGGTCGGCCTTCACGGGACTTTGGACCAGGAGCCGGGTGGTCATGACCTGGAGCATTCGGGCCTTTCATCCAGCGCCTCAGAGGAGCAAGGGGGTGGCTGACTGCGAGTGCCTGTGCGGGCCGGGCCCCTCGCTCAGAATCGGGGAGAGAATATTTGGTTCTATGCAAATATTTTAAACATTGAATCAATGGTATAATCTTCGAGTGCCCGCGGGGGCTACAACTAAACGCAGGTCGGCACGTTCACGGTAAGGAGGCCGTATGAAGCACGACGCTGAACAATTGCACCTCTCTCCACATGAGCTCTACCTGCGCTGGCGAAGGCGGATTACGGTCGAGACCCTCAAGAACTGGCGCAGCCAGGGCAAAGGTCCCATCTACTTTAAGCCTGGCGGGCGGGTCCTCTATCCGCTTTCTGCCGTGATCAAGTATGAGCGGGAGCGATTGATGCGAGCTCCCGATGTCCGGGCTGCCTCCGGTGAAGACTGAAGGCTAACCAAGCGCCCCCAGCCCGGGGGCGCTTCCTTGAAGGTGAGCGTGTCTGTCACTTTTGGGAGGGAGGTCCCCTTTTCAGCCCGAAGGATGCAAAGGATTGCCAATGGCAAGGGCTGTCCCATGATGGTTTGGTCGAGGCTCTTGATATCTGCGCCTTGCACCTGCTCCCCGAGGCGGAAATCGGGGGCGCCGATCCTTCATCTTTGGGTTCCGAGACCGCACACGGGGGCCCCGGTGTGTTCATCCAGTGTGTTCATCCAGGTCTATGCCTGGAGTCACATCGGGTGCAATACGAAGGCCGCTCAGGGAAATTCGTCACGGCACGTGCCATCCCAGCAGCCCCGTTCGGGTTGGAGGACAAGTTGCTTGCCCTGGAGTGCTGCCGCCGCTGGAATGCTAATCTGAGTTGCATTTGTAATGCCATCGGCAAGGCGCTGTTTCTCGGGGTGTGATACCCGGGGAACGGCTTCAGCGCCCTCCTCAACGTCAGCGACGGCATCTGCGAAGAGCTTGGTTGGCTTCATCCGCGAATGAACTCAATGGAAACATGGCCTTCTGGGGGAGGTATATAGATCAGTGGGAATCGAAGGAGTGACCATGCTCATCGTCGAAATGCACCGGATTCCGAAACCTTCTGACGGCTACGACCTCTTCGACTGTCCAGGTCCCTTGTGGGATGGCCTTCGAAAACTGGCCGTGAGCTATGGCTGGAAGCCTGCTGGAACGTCGCCTGCCTCCTACCATGGCACGGAGAAGGTCAAGGCCGAGGAGCTGAAACTCGCCGAGCTGCGAGCCAACATGCCACCCAACCTGAAGGAACTGATCGCGGAGGAGCGGGAAGAAAATCGGAAGAACAATAAGCGATACTACAATTCCGAATACTGGAAGTACGATCAGCTTGATCTGTACCTGCCCAGGGATTGGGGTGGGGTCACGCGCATGGTCACGGCAGAGGACGGCGCGGCATGGGCCGAGGCGCTGGGCCGAGCGCTTGAGCACATGGAGGCCCTGGACATCGACCTGCCCCATGAAGGCCCCTGCGTGGTCAACTCCACCATGCACCCTGAGCTGAACGGACTCATGAACGGAGGGCTGACGCGGGAGTTCATCAAGGCCTTCTGTGTCTACCTACGGGGAGGCGCTTTTGGGTTTGCGTGGGATGACTGAATGGGGGAGCCGGACGGGAGGTGGCTGGACCCCCTGGCAGGCCCCTCCTCTCTCCGCTGCTTCCAGTGTGCTACCAGCGCTCTCCCAGAGAAGATTTTTGGTGCCGATAAAAAACAAGCCCCACCTATATGGGTGGGGCGTATTTTCTGGAGCCAACTACAGGACTTGAACCTGCGACCTGCTGATTACGAATCAGCTGCTCTACCAACTGAGCTAAGTTGGCCCGCTCTCTTGAAATCTAGCAGGGATGGGGGCTTTGGGCAA
>JAFNAB010000019.1 GCA_017859955.1 Holophagaceae bacterium | reverse complement strand
CAAGGTGATGAACGTGATCCTGCTGGGCGCCACCGTGAAGTCCATGGGCCTCGACACCCTGGACTGGGAGCGCATCATCAAGGAGAACGTGAAGCCCGCACTGGCCGAGCTGAACATCAAGGCACTGCAGCTGGGCATGGCTCAGGTGTAGTAGATTACGGGGGCCGGAGCTGCTTCGGTCCCCATATCGGTACGGCCCCAAAGGCAAGCCTCGCTCGTCTTTGGGGCCTTTCCTTTCCCAAGCGCTCCCTGCGCTTCCCTTTCCGAGGAAAAAACGATGAGCTGCAAAGTCCTGGCCATCAATCCCGGTTCCACGTCCACCAAGATCTCGGTCTACGAGGACGAAAAGGAACTCTTCACCAAGACCCTGGATCACCCCGCCGAAGAGATCGCCAAGTACGCGAATGTGGCCGAGCAGTTCGAGATGCGCAAGGAGCATGTGCTGGCCCTGCTCAAGGAAAACGGCTGCAATCCCCAGGACCTGGCCGCCGTGGTGGGCCGTGGCGGCATGCTGCCCCCCGTCAAGTCCGGCGCTTACGAGGTCAATGAGGCCATGGTGAAGCGCCTGCGCTTCAATCCTGTCCTGGAGCACGCCTCCAACCTGGGCGCCCTCATCGCCTACGAAATCGCCCAGAGCATCGGCGTCAAGGCTTTCATCTATGACTCCGTGAAAGTCGATGAACTCCTGGAAGTGGCCCGGGTCACCGGCGTGCCCGAGCTGCCCCGCACCGCCGTCAGCCACGTGCTGAACACCCGAGCCATGGCCATGAAGTGCGCCAAGTCCAAGGGCAAGACCTACCAGGACATGAACTTCGTGGTGGTCCACATGGGCGGTGGCATCTCCGTGAACGCGCACCAGAAGGGCCGTCTTGTGGACGTGATCCCCGACAACGAAGGCCCCATGAGCCCCGAGCGGGCTGGCCGCATTGGCACTGCCGGTCTGGTGGATCTCTGCTACTCCGGCAAATACGACAAGCGGGGCATGCACAAGAAGCTCCGCGGCGAAGGCGGCCTCAAGGCCTACCTGAACACCGTGGACGTGCGCGAGGTCATCAAGATGATCGAGGGCGGCAACGCCCAGGCCAAACTTCTTCTCGAAGCCATGTGCTACCAGATCGCCAAGGGTGTGGGCGAGATGGCCACGGTCCTCTGTGGTCAGGTGGATGCCATCATCTTCACTGGCGGCATCGCATACTCCCCCGTGGTCTGCAACCTGATCAAGGAGCGGGTCTCCTGGATCGCCCCCGTGGAAATCCTCGCGGGTGAGAACGAGATGGAATCCCTTACCCTGGGCACCCTCCGCGTTCTGCGTGGCGAGGAGATCGCCCACCATTACGTGGACGCCGAGTAGTCGACTGCACATATGCGTCAGCGGAAAGGGGCCCTCGGGCCCCTTTCGTGTAGATGGATGCCTCTGCTGACTAGGTATACTTCGGGCATGAGACGACGACTCCTGATCTCCCTGGTTCTTGTCGCTGGCCTTTCCGTCAGCGCAGCAGCTCCCCGCGCTGGGGATTTCCTGGCGGCCAATATGGACACGAGCGTCAAGCCCGGGGAGGACTTCTTCACCTATGCCAACGGTGGGTGGCTGAAGCGCCACCCCATCCCCGCCTCCGAATCCTCCTGGGGCATCGAGCATGAGGTGAAGGAGCAGCTCTATGTCAACCTTCGCCGGATCAATGAGGCCGCGGCCTCCTCTAACGGCGCCGACCCGGATATGAGGAAGGTGGGCGACTTCTGGCTCACGGCCATGGATGCTGCCAAGGCAGAGCGCCTTGGCCTGAAGCCCCTCCAGGGGGAGTTGGCCAGGGTGGATGGTCTGAAGACCGCCAAGGACGCCATCGACCTGGCCTTCGCCTGGTACCCAATGGGAGTCGAGGCCTTCTTCTCCTTCGGCGTCTGGCAGGATGAGAAGCGCAGCGAGGCGATGGCGGTCCACCTCTACCAGGGCGGCCTGGGGCTCCCGGAGCGGGACTTCTATTTCAACCCGGAGCAGGGGGTGGCCCGGATCCGGGAGGAGTACGTCGCTCACCTGGGCCGCTGCCTCCAGCTGCTGGGGCGGGATGAAGCCGCGGCCAAAGCCTCGGCCCGGGCGGTGATGGCCTTCGAGACCGAGCTCGCCAAGGCCTCCCGCAGGCTGGAAGAGCTGCGGGATCCCCTCAAGAACTACAACCTCATGAGCCCCGGCGAGGTCACCGCCAAGCTCACGCCTTCCATCGCCTGGGGCGAGCGGCTGGGGGCCTGGGGTCTGCACCCCGCTTCGGTCATTGTCGGTCAGCCGGATTTCTACAGCTCCCTCGAGGGGTTGCTGGGCAGGACCCCCCTGGCCGTTCTGCAGGACTACCTGCGCCTCCAGCTTCTCGATGGGTACGGTGACTTCCTGAACCAGGCCTGGGAGAAGGAGCAGTTCGCCTTCCATGGGCGGGTGATGTCCGGTAAGCAGGAGCCCCGGGAGCGCTGGAAGCGGGTGTTGGACGCCCAGGAGGGCGCCATGGGGATGGTACTGGGCAAGGTCTTCGTCAAGGCCTACTTCCCAGAGGCGAGCAAGAAGCGCTACTCGGACATGGTGGAGGCCATCCGCCTCGCCTACCGCGAACGGATCGACCGGCTGGCCTGGATGAGCGACACCACCAAGGCCAAGGCCCAGGTGAAGCTGGCGGCCATCACCAAGAAGGTGGGCTACCCGGACACCTGGAAGGACTACTCTGCCCTTAGCATCGGCCGCAACTCCTACTGCGAGAACATGATGAATGCCGCCCGCTGGCGCTTCCAGGACCGGATCTCCAAGCTGGACAAGCCGGTGGATCGCAGCGAATGGACCATGACGCCCCAGACCTACAACGCCTACTACAACCCTTCCAACAACGAGATTGTCCTGCCAGCGGCCATCTTCACGGTGCCCGGACAGGCCGATGCGGATCTGGACGATGCGGTGGTCTACGGCTATGTGGGAGCCTCCACCATCGGCCATGAGATCACCCACGGCTTCGACGACGAAGGCCGGATGTTCGATGCCATCGGCAACCTCTCGGACTGGTGGACCCCCGAGGACGCCCAGAAGTTCCAGGCCGCAGGCGAAGTGATGGTGCGGCAGTTCAACGCCTACGAGCCACTCCCGGGTCTGCACATCAATGGCAAAGCCAGCCTCGGGGAGAACATCGCCGACTTCGGTGGCCTTCTTCTGGGCCTGGATGCCTTCAAGAAGACAGAGCAATACCGGAAGGGGGAAAAGATCGGCGGTCTCACGCCCCTCCAGCGCTACTTCCTGGGCTACGCCCTGGGCTGGCTCACCCAGCAGCGGGAGGAATCGCTCCGCACCCGGCTCCTGAGCGATGTCCACTCTCCGGCCAAGTGGCGGGTGCTCGGCCCACTCTCCAACATCCCGGAGTTCTACCAAGCCTTCGGCCTGACGGAAGGCCAGCCCATGTGGCGGCCGGCCTCCGACAGGGTCCGTATCTGGTAGCCCATACACCGCGGGCAAAAGCAGGAATTCCACCACGAAGACACGAGGGCACGAAGTTTCACAAAGAATAGCCTGATCCCTTGACCAGGACACTCAGGCCGGCTCCGGGAGGGGCAGGCGGCGGAGGCACGCTGGCGTGCCACAGCCACCTGTCCCTTCCGGAACGCGCGCTGCTTGGCAGCGCGCCCCCGCGTAGCGGGGCGGCCAAAGTGTCCAGCCGGTGGCGTCGCGGTGAGGGCTGGCTTTCATACTCGCCTTGGGCGTAATCCTTGGCCGCTGGTCAGTCCTTGGTGACTCCTTGGTGCCTTTGTGTCTTGTGGTGGAAGTGGCTTTTGAAGCTTTCGCGATGGCAAGCGGCTATCAATCCATCCGGTTCAGGGCGCCCAGAAGGGCCTTGAAGCTGGCGGCGGAGATATCGGCATCCCGGCCCACCCCGTGGCTGGTGCGGCCATCCGCCACCTGGGCATGGACGTAGGCCACGGCCTCGGCGTCCTCGCCTTCCCCCAGGGCGTGCTCGTGGTAGCCCAGGACCCGCAGGCCCAGATCCATCCAAAGGTTCAGTCCCTTCACGAAGGCATCGATGGAGCCCTTGCCGACGCCTTCCACCAGGAAGGGGGTCCCACGGTCCTGGATTCTGGCCTGGACCCGGCACTGTTCGGGTCCATGGCTCTGGGTGTCATAGTCCACCAGGCCATAGCGTCCCGGGCCCAGGTAGGAGCTCTCGAAGGCCTGCCAGATGCGGTCCGGGACCAGTTCTTCCCCGGAGGCGTCGGCCAGGCTCTGGACCTGGCCGCTGAAGGTCGCTGCCAACTCCTTGGGCAGGCTGTAGCCGTAGTTCTCCTCCAGGACAAAGGCCACCCCCCCCTTGCCGGACTGGCTGTTGATCCGGATGATGGACTCGAATTTCCGGCCCACATCCATCGGGTCCAGGGGCAGGTAGGGCACTTCCCAATCCTCCCGACCCTCCGCCTTGAGGGCGGCGAGGCCCTTCCGGATGGCGTCCTGATGGGAACCACTGAAGGCTGTGAAGACGAACTCACCCGCATAGGGATGCCGGGGCCCTACGGGCATCCGGTTGCAGTGCTCGAAGACCTGGACCAGTTCCGGCAGGTTCTCCAGGTCCAGGCCCGGGTCGATGCCGTTCATGAGGAGGTTGAGGCCGAGGGTCACCAGATCGGCGTTCCCCGTGCGCTCACCGTTGCCGAAGAGGGTTCCTTCCACCCGGTCCGCTCCCGCCAGCAGCCCCAGTTCCGTGGCCGCCACGGCGCAGCCCCGGTCATTGTGGGCATGGAGACTCAGGACCACTCGCTCCCGGTGCCGGAGCTTCCGGTGCATCCATTCGATCTGGTCCGCAAAGTGATTGGGGGAGGCCATCTCCACGGTGTTCGGGAGGTTGAGGATCATTTCGCCGGGTCGCGTCGGGTTCCAGGTTTCGATGACGGCGTCGCAGAGTTCCACGGCGTAGTCCAACTCGGTCCCGGAGAAGCTCTCCGGGGAATACTCGAAAAGGACTTCCGTGCCCTTCAGCGCTTGTGAAGCCTCCTTCACCCAGCGCGTGCCCTGGACCGCCAGATCCCGGATGGCCTCCCGATCCTGCCCGAAGACGACCTTGCGCTGGAGGGCGGAGGTGCTGTTGTAGAGGTGGATGATCACCCGCTTGGCGCCCTGCAGGGCCTCGATGGTGCGCTCGATGAGGGGTTCCCGGGCCTGGGTCAGCACCTGGATGGCCACGCCCTCAGGGATCCGGTCTTCTTCAATGATCCGGCGGATGAAATCGAAATCCGTCTGGGAGGCGGCGGGAAACCCTACCTCGATCTCCTTGAAACCCACCTGGAGCAGCTTTTCGAAGAAGGCCAGCTTCCTGTCCCAGCCCATGGGTTCCACCAGGGCCTGGTTGCCGTCCCGCAGGTCTACGCTACACCAGCGGGGTGGCGCCGTCAGGGTGCGGCTGGGCCACTGCCGGTCCGGCAGCTGGATGGGGGGGATGGGGCGGTAGCGGTGGGCCTTCACGATGTCTCCTGAAAAGGGGCGAGCCGAGGGGGGCCTGAATGCCAAAACCCCCTCCGGCTTTCGCGGGAGGGGGTTGAGGTGATGTGGTGCAGATCGACTCAGTCCCTTCCCGCGCTGCTAAGCAGCAGGTCAAGAAGGAGAAGGCTGAGGGAGGCGGATCGCATGTTGGGTCCAGTCTTCCGGAATGTGCTCCCCTGGTCAAGCTGACTTGGGGAGTTGCTTTGATTTGGGTCTGCTTTGGCCTATATTCCTCTGAGGCTCGACAGTTCAGACAGGGATACCCCGGGGAATTCGTTTGGAAGAAGGAAATGGCATGGGGGCTCCCGAAGGATCTATCGAGAAGGCGCTTCGGGACAGCGAGGAAAGGCTGCGTACCCTGGAGCAGCTCTTCGAACTCTTCCTGGAACACAGCCCTTTCTACTTTTTCTTCAAGGATGCGGAGCTTCGCCCCATTCTCCTGAGCCGGAACTTCGAGCTGATGCTGGGCAGGCCCATGGATCAGATCCTGGGGCGCACCATGGATGAGCTCTTTCCGCCGGAACTGGCCAAGGGCATGATCGAGGACGACCTGCGGACCCTGAGGGATGGGGTGGTCGTCCGGGTCGAAGAGGAGTTGGGGGGGCGGTCCTTCAGCACCATCAAGTTCCCTGTCAAACAGGAGGGGAAGCCCACTTTCCTGGCGGGGCTGACCCTTGATGTCACCGATCAGAAGAAGTCCGAGGAGGCCCTTCGTCGGAGCGAAGCGCAGCTCCGCTCCTTCTTCCAGGCCACCTTCGAGGGCATCGCCATCCATGAGCTCGTCTACGATGGGGAATGCCATCCCTGCGACTACCGAATCGTGGATGTCAATCCAGCCTACGAGAAACACACCGGACTCAGCGCACAGGAGAGCAAGGGGCGGTTGGCCAGTGAGCTGTATGGCCTTAAGCCTCCTCCCTACCTGGAAGCCTATAGCGATGTAGCCGCCGGAGGGCCTTCCCGGGTCTTCAGTGCTTATTTCGCCCCCCTTGGGCGCTACTTCCGCATCGGTGTTTTTTCCCCCCAGCCCGGGACCTTTGCAACCGTTTTCGAAGATGTGACGGAGCAGATCAACAACGAGGCTGAACGGAAGCGGCTGGAGGGGGAATTCCAGCACATGCAGCAGCTGGAGAGCCTGGGGAGCCTGGCGGGCGGCGTAGCCCATGACATGAACAACGTACTTCAGGCGATCCAGGGCATGGCTTCGGTGCTGAAGGCCAAATGTGCCGGGGATCAAGCCCTGGGTTCCGGGCTGGATCTCATCCTGAACGCCAGCAACCGCGGACGGGATCTGGTAAGAAACCTCACGGATTTCGCCCGCAAGGGCATTCCGGAGGCCAGCCTTCTGGATCTCAATAAGGTGGTGCGCAGGGAAGTGGACCTGCTCCAGCACACGACCCTCCAAAGGATCGAACTCAAGATGGAGCTGGAAGAGGGGCTGCCTCGGATTTCCGGGGACCCTTCGTCCATCGGGAACGCCCTCATGAACCTATGTGTGAACGCCATCGATGCCATGCCGGAGCGCGGGACACTCTGTTTCAGCACCCGGACGCTGGCTGGCGGCGGCGTAGAAATTCTGGTGGAGGACTCGGGGGAGGGCATGTCGCCGGAAGTCCTCGCCCGGGCCACCGAGCCGTTCTTCACCACCAAGCCCAGGGGGAAGGGGACTGGGTTGGGGCTTTCCGGTGTCTACGGCACCATGAAGGCCCATGGCGGCTCCATGGTGGTTGAGAGCGAGGTGGGCAGGGGAACCCGGGTTTTCCTGCGCTTTCCCCCGTCCTCGATCTCCGCGTCGCCTGCGGCGGTTCCTGCCTTCGAGGGGGTTACGGGGCTGGCCAGCCGCAAGTCCCTGCGCATCCTCCTGGTCGATGACGACGAACTGATCCGCGCCACCTTTCCCGAATACCTTGAGATTCTGGGGCACCAGGTCCTGGCGACAGCGGCGGACGGCAGTCACGGCCTTCACCTGATCGAGGACGGTCTGGACGTGGATGTGGTGGTCCTGGACCAGAACATGCCAGGTCTAAGCGGGATGGAAACCCTGGATCGCCTGCGGATCCTGCGGCCCAGCCTGCCCATTGTGTTCTGCTCCGGGCACCTGGAGGACGCCGTGAAAAGGCAGCTCAAGGGCAGCAGCGGGGTCTGGATCCTGATGAAGCCGTACGGCATCAAGGACATCCAGGACATCCTGGAAGCCGTGTCGGCCACGCTCATGACGCAATCTTGATATTCCCCGAGGCCATCCTTACGCCACCCTGACCTGATTCGACGGAACCTGAGTCTGGAGGTGGTTCCATGTTCGGACTTCGGATCCTGGCTGCCGTCCTGGCCTCGGGCCTGGCGGCATATCTCGTGGCGGCGCTGCTGCGCCCGGAGCGGTTCCAGTGAGCCCGCTCCTTGTCATCCTCTTTCTCAGCCTCCTGGCCGTCTGCTTCCTGCTGGGGCGTCCTCTGGGCGAATACCTGGGGGATGTGCTGGAGAGGGAGCCCGTCCCCTCCGCCCGCTTCCTTTCGATCCTCGAACGACGGATCTACCACCTCATGGGCATCGAGGCCGGGGACCGCATGGACTGGAGGCAGTATCTTGGCGCCGTGCTGGCCTTCAACCTGGTGGGCTTCCTCTTCCTCCTGGCCCTCCTGCGGCTCCAGCAGCACCTGCCGCTGAATCCCCAGGGCTTCGGGCCCATGAGCTGGCCCCTCGCCTTCAACACGGCCATGAGCTTCGTGACCAATACCAACTGGCAGGCCTACAGCGGTGAAACGGCCCTCAGCTACCTGAGCCAAGCCTTGGGGCTCACGGTCCAGAACTTCCTCTCCGCCGCCACGGGTATCGCGGTCATGGCTGCCGTGGCCCGGGGCATCCGGCGCCGGAAGGCGACCAACCTCGGCAGTTTCTGGGTGGATCTGGTGCGGGTGACCCTTTATGTCCTCTTGCCACTGGCGGTGATCTTCGCCCTCTTCCTGGTGAGCCAGGGGGTGGTGCAGACCTGGATGCCTTCCGTCCAGGCCCTCTGGCTTGCCCCGGCGGCAGCGGGGGCGCCCACCCATCAGGTCATCGCCCTGGGGCCCGCCGCCTCCCAGATCGCCATCAAGATGCTGGGCACCAACGGAGGCGGCTTCTTCGGCGTCAATGGCGCCCACCCCTTTGAGAACCCCACGGCCCTCTCCAATCTGGTGCAGATCGTCTCGATCCTCCTGCTCCCGGCGGCCTGCTGCTTCACCTTCGGCAAGCTGGTGAGGGACCGCCGCCAGGGGTGGGCCCTCTTCCTGGCCATGAGCATCCTCCTTGCCCTGGGTACGGGGTTGGCGGGCTGGGCCGAGCACCGTGCTGTGCCTGCCCTGACGCAGCCCGGTGTCGTCCAGACTGCCGGTAGCCTGGAGGGCAAGGAAGTGCGCTTCGGGAGCGAAAGCTCCGTCGTCTGGTCCACCGCCACCACCGCCGCCAGCAACGGCAGCGTGAACGCCCAGCACGACGCCATGGCCCCCCTGGCGGGGCTCTCTCAGATGGTGCTCATGCAGATCGGGGAAGTGGCCTTCGGGGGCGTCGGGTCCGGGCTTTACGGCATGCTCATCTTCGTGATCATCGCCGTCTTCGTCTCGGGTCTCATGGTGGGCCGGACGCCGGAGTACCTGGGCAAGAAGGTGGAAGCCTTCGACATGAAGATGGCCGCCCTGGTGGTGCTCATCCCCTCGGTGGCGGTACTGGTGGGCACGGCGGCCACCGTCATGCACGGCCAGGTGGGCCAGTGGATCTCCAACCCGGGCCCCCACGGCTTCAGCCAGATCCTCTACGCCTGGTCCAGTGCCGCCAACAACAACGGCAGCGCCTTCGCGGGCCTCTCGGCGGACAACACCTTCCTGAACATCGGCCTGGGTATCGCCATGCTCCTGGGACGCTTCGCCCCCATCGGCGCAGTGCTGGCCCTGGCGGGCTCCCTGGCGAGCAAGAAGCGCACCCCGCCGGGGCCGGGTACCCTGCCGACCCATAGTCTCTTCTTCATCGGCGTACTGGTGGGCATTGTCCTGCTGGTGGGCGCCCTGACCTTCCTCCCGGCCCTGGCGGTGGGCCCCCTGGCCGAACACTTCGCGGCGTTCTGAGGCTGACCATGACTGAATCGACCCCCAAGCCTTCAGGCCAACTCCTGAACGCTCCCCTGCTCAAGCGCGCTCTGCTGGATGCTTTGCGCAAGCTGAATCCCCTGCACCAGCTCAAGAATCCCGTGATGTTCGTGGTCTGGGTCTGCAGCGCCTTCGTGACCCTTCTCTGGCTCCACAGCCTGGGGGGGCACGGAGAGGCGCGCTCTGGCTTCATTCTCCAGATCGCCCTCTGGCTCTGGTTCACCCTCTTCTTCGCCAATGTTGCCGAAGCCCTGGCCGAGGGCCGGGGCAAAGCACAGGCCGACGCGCTTCGTGGCAGCCGCAAGGATGTGATCGCCAAGAAGCTGCTCAAGGAGGGTGACCGGGCCTGGGCCCCGGTGGAGGGCAGCACCCTCCGGGTGGGCGACCTGGTCCTGGTGGAGGCGGGGGACACCATCCCCCTGGACGGTGAAGTGGTGGAAGGCATCTCCTCGGTGAACGAGGCCGCTGTGACTGGCGAGAGCGCTCCGGTGATCCGGGAGTCCGGCGGCGACCGTTCCGCCGTCACGGGAGGCACGGAGGTGCTTTCCGACTGGATCGTGATCCGGATCAGCTCGAATCCCGGCGACAGCTTCCTGGACCGCATGATCGCCATGGTGGAGGGGGCCAAGCGCCAGAAGACCCCCAATGAGATCGCCCTGGACATCCTCCTGGCCAGCCTCACCCTGATCTTCCTGCTGGCGGTGGCCACCCTGCTGCCCTTCAGTCAGTTTGCGGTGAAGGTCACCGGCCTCGGCCTGCCCATCACCCTCACGGTGCTGGTGGCGCTCCTGGTGTGCCTCATCCCCACCACCATCGGCGGGCTCCTCTCCGCCATCGGCATTGCGGGCATGGATCGCATGATCCGGGCCAACGTGGTGTCCACCTCGGGGAGGGCCGTGGAGGCCGCAGGAGATGTGGATGTCCTCCTGCTGGACAAGACTGGCACCATCACCCTGGGCAACCGGGAGGCCGTGGCCTTCGTGCCGGCTCCCGGCGTCACGGAAGCCGAACTGGCGGACGCCGCCCAGCTGGCCTCCCTGCCGGACGAGACCCCCGAAGGGCGCAGCATCGTGGTCCTGGCCAAGGAGGCCTGCGGGCTACGGGAGAGGGGGCTGGAGAAGCTTCATATGAGCTTCGTGCCCTTCACAGCCCAGACCCGCATGAGCGGCGTGGATGTGGAGGGCCGCCGCATCCGCAAGGGGGCCAGCGAGTCCGTGGCCGCCTGGATCCAGGCCGAGGGGGGCGAGTATCCCGATGAGGTCAGGACCGCCTCGGAACGCATCGCCCGGGAGGGCGGGACCCCCCTGGTGGTGGCGGAAATGCTGCCGTCGGCCCCAGGGGCGGACCTGCGCCGCCCCTGGGGCGGGGGGCGTGGGGGGGACGTAGAGGCTCCGCAGGAGCCGGGCGGTCCCACCCACCGGGTATTGGGCGTGATCCACCTCAAGGACATCGTGAAAGGTGGCATCCGGGAACGTTTCGCCGAGCTGCGGCGCATGGGCATCAAGACCGTGATGGTGACGGGGGACAACCCCCTCACCGCCGCCGCCATCGCCGCCGAGGCGGGGGTGGACGACTTCCTGGCCCAGGCCACACCGGAGCGCAAGCTGAGGCTTATCCGGGACTACCAGGCCGGGGGGCGGCTGGTGGCCATGACGGGCGACGGGACCAACGACGCCCCGGCCCTGGCCCAGGCGGATGTGGCGGTGGCCATGAACACCGGCACCCAGGCCGCCAAGGAGGCCGGGAACATGGTGGACCTGGATTCCAACCCCACCAAGCTCATCGAGATCGTGCGCATCGGCAAGCAGATGCTCATGACCCGGGGCTCTCTCACCACGTTCAGCATCGCCAACGATGTGGCCAAGTACTTCGCCATCCTGCCCGCGGCCTTCCTCCTGACCTATCCCCAACTCAAGGCCCTGGACCTGATGCGCCTCCACAGTCCCGAAAGTGCGGTGCTTTCTGCGGTGATCTTCAACGCCCTCATCATCGTGGTCCTCATCCCGCTCGCCCTTCGGGGTGTGAAGTTCCGCACCCTGCCGGCGGCGGATCTCCTGCGGCGGAACCTTTTCCTCTATGGCCTGGGAGGCCTGGCGGTGCCCTTCATCGGCATCAAGGCCATCGACCTCCTGGTGGTCGCAATGCGCCTCGTCTGATTGGAGCCCGAAATGAAGCTCATTCGTCCCCTGCTTGTCTCCTTCGGCGCCCTCACCCTGATCACGGGCGCAGCCTACCCTGCGGTGGTCACGGGGCTGGCCCGGATGGCCTTCCCCTGGAAGTCTCAGGGCAGTCTGATCCGGGTGCAGGGCCAGGTGCGGGGCTCCCGCCTCATCGCCCAGGCCACCGAGGATCCACGCTATTTCTGGTGCCGTCCCAGTTCCACCTCGACTTTTCCTACCAACGCCGCCGCCAGCGGAGGTTCGACCCTGGCGGGCTCCAACCCTGAACTGGCGGCCCTGGTGGCGCGGCGGGTCCAGGTCCTTAGGACCTCTGATCCGGGGAACAGGGCCCCGATTCCCCAGGATCTGGTAACCGCCAGCGCCAGTGGGCTGGACCCCGATATCAGCCCCGATGCGGCCCGGTGGCAGGCTCCCCGGATCGCCAGGGTACGGGGGCTCGCCGAAGGGGATGTGCTCGGCCTTGTGAATGCCCACCTGGAAAGGAGGCTGGCCGGTCCGCCCTGCGTGAATGTGCTTGAGCTGAACCTTGCACTTGAAAGCCTTGGGAAGGCGGGGGAATGATCCTGTCCTGGTTCCCCCTTTTCTGTTGGCTCTTCAATCAACTCTGGCGACAGTAGGAGCAAGGATGCCCATGGACCAGCGACCGGACCCCGAGGAACTGCTGAAGCGCGTTCAGGACGAGGAGGCGCGCTCCTCCCGCGCCCGATTCAAGGTCTTCTTCGGGGCGGCTCCGGGGGTCGGCAAGACCTACGCCATGCTCGCCGAGGCTCAGCGGAGGCGCAGGGAAGGGGTGGATGTCCTGGTGGGGGTGGTGGAAACCCATAAGCGCACTGAGACTGCTTCCCTTCTGGATGGCCTGGAGTTGCTGCCCCGCAAGTCGTTGCCCCACCGGGGCGTGCCTCTCGAGGAGTTTGATCTGGAGGGCGCGCTGGCAAGGCGCCCCGGGCTGATTTTGGTGGATGAACTCGCCCATCAAAACGCCCCGGGCTGCCAGCACCTCAAACGGTGGCAGGATGTCATGGATCTTCTGGATGCCGGCATCGACGTCTACACGACGGTCAACGTCCAGCACCTGGAGAGCCTCAAGGATGTGATCGCCCAGATCACCGGGATCGTGGTCCAGGAGCGGATCCCTGACACGGTGCTGGAGCGTTGCGATGAGATGGAACTGGTCGACATCTCGGTGGATGAGCTGCTCCAGCGCCTGTCTGAAGGCAAGGTCTACGTTCCGGAGCAGGCGCGCTATGCGATCCAGCGCTTCTTCCGACGGGGCAACCTGCTGGCCCTGCGGGAGCTGGCTCTGCGCCGGACTGCGGAGATCGTGGATGCCGACATGCGGCGCTACCGGGATTCCCAGGGCATCCAGGACACCTGGGCGGCGGGTCAGCGGATTCTGGTGGCGATCACCCCGGGCGAATCCAGCGAAGTGCTCATCCGGGAGGCCCGACGCATGGCGGACTCCCTGGGGGCGCCCTGGATGGCGGTCTATGTGGATGGGGGCAGCGAACTCTCGGACGCAGAGCGGGAGCGGCTCGAGTCCCACCTGCGCCTGGTGGAGCGGCTTGGGGGTGAGGGCATCGCCCTGCCGGGACACGCCACCCTGGCGGAGGACCTCCTGGCCTTGGCCCGAGGGCGCAATGTCACCCAGATCATCATTGGGCGGTCCAGCAAGCCGAGGTGGATGGAAAGACTTCAGGGCAGCCTTCTGAGTGAGGTTTCCCGCCAGGCCGGAAGGGTCCATGTCCATGTGGTGCCCACGGAATCCCGGGAAAGCCGGTACCAGCTACCCCTGCTCCTGCCATCCTCCTGGCCCGGCCTGTCCACGCTGATCCTGTGTGGGCTGTACGTGCTGGCCGCCACCCTCCTGGGGCTCGCCACCTTCCGGCGGATCGAACTGGCCGATATCGTCATGATCTTCACAATCCCCATCCTGGTGGCCGCCATCCGCTACGGAAGGAATGCGGCCCTGGCGACCTCCACCCTGGCGGTCCTCGCCTTGGATTTCTTCTTCGTTCCTCCCCGCTTCACGTTCACGGTGGGCGATGTCCGGCACATCGGCACCTTCGCCATCCTGTTGGGCATGGGACTGGTGATCGGCAACCTCACGGAGCGGGTACGTCAGCAGGCCATCCGGGCCCAGTCCCGGGAGCAGCGGACCCTCGCGCTCTACCGACTGGGGGAATCCCTGGTGCAGGCCGGGGATCAGGCGGACACCATCACCTCGGCGGTGCGGGCCGTGGAGTCCCAGTTCCGCACCAAGGTGATCTTCTTCCTGCCCAACGCTGGCGGAACTCTGGAGGCCATGGATGACAGGAGCCACCCCCTGGCGGACGAGACCAGTCGCGGGGTGGCGCAGTGGACCTTTGACCATGCCCAGGCGGCGGGGCAAGGCACCGGCGTGCTCCCGGCCGCCAAGGGGCTCTTCCTGCCCCTGAAGGGAGCCAAGGGCCTGCTGGGGGTGATGGGGCTCCAGAACGAGGAAGGCCCGCTCTGGCAGGAGCCGGACCAGCGCCACCTCCTGGAGAGCTTCGCCAACCAGACGGCCCTGGCCCTGGAGCGGGCCGCTCTGTCGGCGGAGGCTCATGCCACGGGCATCAAGGCCGAGCGGGAAGAGTTGAGGAACGCCTTGTTGTCTTCTGTGTCCCATGACCTTCGCACCCCCCTGGCGGGGATCACCGGTTCCGCCACGGCGCTCCTGGAGGATCCGGGCTGCCTGAGTCTGGCGGAGCGGGACGCCCTCCTGGGGGCTATCCAGGACGAGGCCTACCGGATGCACCGGCTGGTCACCAACCTCCTTGACCTGACGCGCCTGGAATCCGGCACGCTCAAGCTGAACCGGGAATGGTTGCCGGCCGAAGAAGTCGTTGGCTCGGCACTCAGCCACCTCGGCCGCCCGGGCGAAGGTCGGGATGTCCGGGTGGAAGTGGATCGGCCCGACACCTTCCTCCAGGGGGATGGCCTCCTGCTGGAGCAGCTCCTGATCAACCTGGTGGAGAATGCCCTGAAGTTCTCACCCGAGGACCAGCCCGTGGAGGTCCGGGTCTTCGGCACCGGCAAGGGGGCTTCCCTGATGGTGAGCGATCATGGGCCTGGCATCCCGCCTGGGATGGAGGAGCGGATCTTCGAGAAGCTGTTCCGGGGAGCCGACGCCCCCTCGGGGCGAGGAGCGGGCCTGGGCCTGGCCATCTGCCGGGGGATTGCCATTGCCCATGGGGGGCAAATCCAGGTCAGCAACCGGGCCCAGGGGGGTGCTTCCTTCCTGGTCTCCTTGCCTTACCATGGTGAACCCCCCCGGGGCCTGTCGGAGGACCTGTCGTGAGCGCAGAGGATCCCCAGATCCTGGTGGTGGATGACGAGCCCCAGCTCCAGCGCTTCCTGGGTGCGGCCCTGAAGTCCCATGGCTACCGCGTCCTCTTCGCCGGGAGCGGGGGTGAATGCGAGCGCCTCGCCATCAGCCATCAACCCAGCGCCATCCTCCTGGACCTGGGCCTGCCGGATAAGGATGGTCTCCAGGTGGTGACCGCCCTCCGGGCCTGGAGCGATATCCCCATTATCGTCATCAGTGCCAGGGGCAAGGAGGATGACAAGGTGGAGGCCCTGGAGGCCGGGGCCAACGACTACCTCACCAAACCCTTCGGAACCCGGGAGCTCATCGCGAGGATCCGGGTGGCCCTCCGGCAGCGCACGGTTCCCCAGGGCGCAAGCCCCATCCTGGAGGTCGGGGATATCCGCATGGACCTTGAGAGCCACCTGGTCACCCGGGCAGGCGAGCGGGTCCATCTGACCCCCAACGAGTTCAAGCTGCTGATGACCCTCCTGCGGCACCCGGGCAAGGTCCTGACCCACAACCAGCTCCTGAAGGAGGTCTGGGGTGTGGGCAGCGCCCAGCAGGTCCATTCCCTGCGGGTCTGCATGAACCAGCTCCGGCAGAAGCTGGAGGCCGATTCCGCCCGTCCACGGTATCTGCAGACGGAGCTGGGGGTAGGTTACCGGCTGTCGGAATGATTATAAATTACGAATAATTCTCTCAATCCGGATAGCCTTCTTCCCCTCGGTTTCGATGAGGACGGCGTGGAACTGGAGGTCCCGCTCGGCCACTTCGAAGCGGTCGCCCCGGGCCTTCAGGAAACGGCTCAGGCTCGCTTCCACCTTCATGCCGATGACGCTCTCGTAGGGCCCCACCATGCCGATATCCGTGACATAGGCCGTGCCGTTGGTCAGGAGTCTGGCATCCAGGGTCGGCACATGGGTGTGGCTGCCCACCACCGCCGCCACCCGGCCGTTCAGGTGCCAGCCCAGGGCTTGGGCTTCGCTGGTGGCTTCGGCGTGGAAATCCACGATCACCAGGTCGGCCCGCTCCTTGGCCAGGATGGCGTCGGCGCAACGGAAGGGGCAGTCGCAGGGGGGCATGTGAACCCGGCCCATGAGGTTGATGATCAGGATCTCCTGCCCGGAGGGCGTATGAAGCTTGACGTAGCCGTTCCCGGGGGTGCCCGGGGGGTAGTTGGCGGGCCGGAGGAGGCGGGTCTCCTTCTGGAAGTAGCTCACGATGTCCTTGACGTCGAAGGCGTGGTTGCCGGTGGTGATGACATCCACCTTCAGGTCCTCGAACCAGCCCTGGGCGATGCGTTCCGTGATGCCGTGGCCATGGGCTGCGTTCTCGCCGTTGACGATGATGAAATCCAGGGCCAGTTCCCGCCGGAGGGTCGGCAGGTGCTCCTCCAGCAGCCTTCGGCCAGGTTCACCCACCACGTCGCCCGTCACAAGAATTCGCATGATGGAAGCTTAACATCCGCAGATTAAGGCCGGAGTCTGGATGGCCCGAAACATACCTGGGTGTGGCGAATGGACGCAGGGGTGAGGGAGGTCGGCCGACGGAGGGAATGGTGGTTCCGTTCCTTCCGTGGCCGTGTCCTGGGGGCCCTGCTGATCATGGGCCTGCTGCCCGTGCTCATCCTGGGGGGCTACAGCTTCTTTTCCGAGCGGAGTCGGGCGGTGGGCATGGAACTGGCCCGGCTTTCGGACCAGTCCCAGCAGCTCTGTGTGTCCATCGACAAATACATCGCTTCCAATTCCACCCTGGTCTATCACCTTGCCCTGACCGCAGAGGTGGTCTCCTTCATGGGCGAGAAGAATCCGAGTCCCGCCCGCCAGCAGGCCATGAACGCCTGGCTGCGGCAGCAATGCGCCCTGGACAGCGACCTGGACGCCATTTTCGTGACGCGGCTCGACGGGCTCTGCACGGCCTCCAGTGAACCCAGGTTCCTGGGAGCCAACTACGCCTTCAGGTCCTACTTCCAGGATGCCCTGGCCCGGCGTGCCCGGATTTCTGACTGGCAGATTGGGCTCAGGACCCAGGAGCCCTGCATCTTCGCCGCCCAGGGCGTGATGCGCGAGGGAAAGATGATCGGCGTTATCGTCATCCGCATCGGCATGACCCGGGTGCAGAAGGAGGTACAGGCTCGGGCCGCAGATGGCAAGATCGCCTACCTCATCAATGCCGATGGCATCTTCCTGGCCCACGTGCGTCCGGATCTCGACTATTCCTCGATCGGCCCAATCCCCCCCCGGCGCCTGGAGGCGATCAAGGCCAGTCGGCAGTTCCTGGGCCGGGATCACCCGACCCTGATCAAGCTCAATGCCGAGTCCATTCAGGCCGTGTTACAGACGGCGGCCTCTGGCCAAGCCCGTGAATTCCGGTACACCAACAGCGGGGTGGCACGGTGGGTGGCCCTCCGCCGTCTGGAAACGGAACCCTGGGTGGTGGGGGTGGCTGTCAACGAAAGCGACATCTACACCCACTCCAAGCGGATTCTCTTCCTGACGACGCTGGTCTGCGTCCTGACCCTCCTCCTGGTGCTCCTGGGTGGCATCTGGTTTTCGCGCAGGGTTCTGCTCCCCCTCCACGGGCTGGAGGACACCATGGAGCGCTTCGGGAGAGGCGACTCCTCGGCCCGGGCCGGTGCGGTGGAGGGGGATGAAGTGGGGCGTCTGGGGCTTCAGTTCAACGCCATGGCCGACCTCATCGTGGAGCAGACCGAGGCGCTGGCGCAGCGGGTGGTCACATTGGAGGGCATTCTCCCCATCTGCTCCTCCTGCCGGAAGATCCGCAATGAGGATGGCGCCTATCAGCCCCTGGAGAGTTACGTGGCATCCCATACCCAGGCCCAGTTCTCTCATGGACTCTGCGAGGACTGCGCCCGCAAACTCTATCCTGACTACTACCAGGGCAATAAACACTGAAACCCAGTGCCCTTTGGAGGCATTGCCATAGTGTCCGCGCCTCTGGAGGATGCATTCCAGGTGCTAATGTGGAACTGGGATACGCCTCCATGAATCGATTTATGTCTTCCTGTTTGATGGGTTTTTCCGGCATCTGCCTGATGGCCCAAGCCACTCCCCAGACCATGGGGATTCACGAGATCCGTCCCGGCATGAAGGGCATCGGTCGCACGGTCTTCCTGGGAGGAAAGATCGAGAAGTTCAACTTTGAAGTCCTCGGGGTACAGCGGGGCACCGCACCCGGGCGGAACATGATCCTGGTGAGGGCCAGCGGTGGCCCCTTGGCCGAGACCGGCATCATGCAAGGCATGAGCGGTTCGCCCTGCTATATCGACGGCAAGCTCATCGGGGCCCTCTCCTCGGGCTGGCAGTTCCAGAAGGAGCCCATCGCCGGGGTCACGCCCATCGGGGAGATGTTGGATCAGCTGAAAGATCTGGCGGAAACCCCCGCAATCCGGACGCCTCTTATTCTGCCCAAGCTGGAACCCCCCAAGGTGCTCAAGTCAGCCCTCCGGGGCGAAATGATCCCCCTTTCCCAGCTCATGGGCACCGGGGCCGAGCAGATGCCCCTGATCCTGACCGGCTCCAATCTGGATCCCGAGGTCAAGGCGCTGTGGGAGGGCAGCTCTGTGCAGTTCGCCACGGCGGCCAATGGGGCAGGGCATGGTCTGGGTGAGGCCAGCCCCCTGGAACCCGGTGGCATGGCTTCCATCGCCCTGATGCAGGGGGATATGGAATTCGCCGCTTCCGGCACCATCACCTACGTCAGCGGAAAGAAGGTGCTGCTTTTCGGGCACCCCCTCTTCAACCTGGGGCCGGTGGACCTTCCTCTCTGGTCCGCCACCGTCGCCGGGAACGTCGCCAGTTACTCCACTTCCTTCAAGCTGGCCCAGCCCGTGGCCCCGGTGGGGGCCCTGCGGCTGGATCGGAGCACCGGGGTGGCGGGCACCCTGGGGGCCGAGGCCAAGATGATCCCCCTGCGGGTGGGGCTCAACCTTGGGGGCAAGCGCACCCTGAACTACCGCTTCGAGATCATGGACCATCCCACTGCCACACCAGCCCTGGCGGCTACGGCGGTCATGCAGACCCTGAATTCCCAGGTCCGGGCCCTGGGCTTCACCAGCCTGGCCCTGCAGGGAAACATCAAGGTGGCGGGTCAGCCCCCCATCCAGATCGAGAACATGGTGGCGGACCTCAATTCCGCCCGCATCGCCCAGTATGTGGGCGGCATCCTCCAGGCCATCACCCTAAACCCCTTTGAGCGGCCGGTCTTCGAAGGCATCTCCATCAGCATCAAGGCTGAGGAGCGCCTGGACCGCACAGCCATCGCAGGCGTGCGAACCCTCAAGGCGCGGGTGAAGCGGGGAGAGGTCCTGCCGGTGCTGGTGACTCTGCAGAACATCCAGGGGGTCCGGGAGACTGCCACCTTCAACGTGAACGTGCCCTCCTCCGCCAAGCCGGGCACCGCCACCCTGATGGTTGGGGACGGTTTCAGCCTCCTCAACGCCGACCCCGACGAACGGGCCATCGAGATCGCCAGCCTGGGTGACATGGTGAGGCTCATCAACGGCAGTCTCCGGAACAACCACGCCTATGCGCTTTTGGTCCAGGCCCGCCCCGGCGCGGGACTCCGGGGCACCCGCATCGAGGGGGTTCCTCCCAGCGTGAGCGCCATGCTGGGCAGCGATGGGGATTCCAGGACCAACCAGCTTCAGAAGCACATCATCGGTCGGGCCCTGCTGCCCCTGGAGCGGGAAGTGAACGGTCTTGTGAGCCTTGAGGTCGAGATCGAATGAAGCCAAAGCCAAAGGATTCAACACAGAGGGCACAGAGATGGAAAAGAGAGGGCACGGAGGAAAAGCAGGACAGGGCAGGGTCGCCTTCTTGGCATTTCTTTGATTGTCTTGGTTTTGATTTATAGTTAATGGAGCTGTCATGCGTTTTGGATGGATGGTGCCGGTGCTGGTTTGCGGCGTGGCGATTTCGGCGGAGCCGCCCCACGCTCACTTTGCAAGCTTCAACGACTGGCTGGGTGCCGAGAACCGGGGGGTCCGCATCGGGGCCGATGGCCGACTTCGCTTGGCCCCTGCGCTCCGCAGAGTGGCCCAGGTACCGGAGGGGGTCATCTGGGCCTCGGTGCCCGACGGTTCCGGTGGGGCCTATTTGAGTGCTGGCAATGAAGGCCGGCTCTTTCACTACACGGGCGGACAGGTGAAGCCCCTGACCCAGGTGAAGGGCGGCTTGGTGTTCGCCATGGCCCGCCTGGGCAGCGATCTCATCGTGGCCCCCAGCGGGGAGGGTAAGATCTATCGGATCAACGCTGCCGGTGATGTGAAGCCCTTCGCCGACACCGAGATGAAGATCGTCTGGAACATCGCCGTCCAGGGCTCGGATCTGGTGCTCGCAGGGGCCGGGGAGCGGGGCGCCATGCTGGCTCTGGCCAGGGAAGGGACCAGCCGCAAACTGGCGGAACTCCCGGATGAGACGGCCTTCACCGCCATGATCACCGACGGGCAGGGCGGCTTCTATCTGGGCACCCACGGCAAAGGCCTGGTGGTGCGCTACTCCGGCATGGGGGCGGGGGACCGCCTGGAGACCCTCATGGCCACCGGCATGGAGGAGGTTCGTGGTCTGGTGTTCCACGAGGGGCAGATCTATGTGGGGGCCAACAATGGCCTGGCCCAGCGTTTCGCCGCCGGGAACCTGGAACGACGGGAGGGCTACCTCTCGGAACCCGGGGCGGGGACCAAGTCCATCCTGGTGCGTCTGGATCGGAACCGCGTGCCGGAGACCCTCTGGCAGAGCGCCCAGAGCCAGGTCTTCGCCATGACGGCCTGGAACGGTCAGCTTCTGGTGGGCACGGGCAACCGGGGACGGCTCTTCGCCATTCCCCTGGATGAAGCCGCTCGTGCCCTTGAGCCCTTCAGCGCCCTGAGCGACCTGGGGACCGCCCAGGCCACGGCCTTTCTCAAGTCCGGCCAGGAGTTGCTGGTGGTCGGCTCCAACCCGGCCGAGCTGCACAGCCTGTCCGAGGCCCAGGCCACGGAAGGGGTCCTGGAGAGCCGGATCATGAAGGGGAGCCCCCTGGCGGACTGGGGCAGGGCCTATCTGGACGCCGAGACCCCTTCGGGGACCAGGGTCGAATTCCAGTTCCGGTCGGGCTTCACCGAAACCCCGGATGCCACCTGGACCCCCTGGACCCCTCCTCTGCAGAGCGGGGAGCGCCCAAATCTGAACCCCTCCCGCTTCGCCCAGCTGCGGGTCAAGCTCAGCAGTTCCCGGGGGGGCACCACACCCACGGTGGATGGAATCCAGGTCCACTGGGCCAACCGCAATCTGGCGCCAGTCTGGTCTGACGTCGAAACCATGCCCCCAGGGCTGGTGATCACCCGCCAGGGTTCCCTGGAGGATATCGGGGTTGAGCGGGTCCCTCTGGAGACCCAGAAGCTCATCCCGGCCATCGGTCTGGCGGGGGGGGAGAAGCGCAGCTTCCGCCGGGGCTCCCAGGCCTTTGTCTTCCGGGTGAACGATCCCAACGGGGATCAGCTTTCATACCAGGTCAGGCTCCTTCCGGAGCGGGGCAGCGCCATCGAGCTGGAGAAGGCGTGGCGGGAGCGCTTCTTCACCTTCGACACCCTGCCGGTACCGGATGGCAAGTATCGCCTGGAGGTGGTGGCCAGCGATGCCCCCTCCCAGCCCTTCAATGGCTCCCTCAGCGCCGTGTGGCGCACGGCCCCCTTCCTGGTGGACCACACTCCGCCAGCCATCAGCGACCTGACGGCGATCCCCGAAGGCGATGGGCTTCGGATCCGCTTCAACGCGAAGGATGACACCTCCCTCATCAAGGAGGCCACCCTTTCCGCAGATGGCGACGACTGGCTCCAGATCGCGCCTGAGGACCGGGTTTTCGACCGCAGGGAGGAGCACTTCGATCTCCTGGTGCCCCGGGATCGCATCAAGGGCGACCGGGTGCTGGTCCGGGTTGTGGATGCCAGCAACAACGAGCAGAGTGCATCTGTGACCATTGGAGCCGTTGTCAGGAAGAAATAGGCTGATGCTAGCCCGTTCAGGAGCCTAGCCCCGCAGCACCCGGATGGGCTCCTTCAGACCCGTGAGCATCGCGAAGTTCTTCAGTTTCTGGAGGTGGGATTCCCGGATAAGGGTGCCCGCGGGAATCACCAGCCACCCGGTCAAGGTCTCCACGTTGTCCACAACCCGCATGCCCCCCGCCAGCTCTTCAAGCCCAAGCGCTTCGGGCTGCGGGGAAGGCGCTTCATCGCTGGACTCCGTGCGGAGGGTCTTTTCCAGGGCATGGAGCACCTCCAGGTCATACCATGCCGTGCGCGCCATCATGTCCTGCACGGCCCCCTGGGGGTTGGGTCTGAGGGCGAGCAGCCCAAGGTAGTCCCCCACTACCCGCAGGATCCGGGCCCCCAGGGGAATGGCGCCCTCCTTCACGTCATCGTGGGGAAAGCCGGAGCCATTGAAGTTCTTCTGGGCATAGCAGACCACCTCGGCCACTTCCTCCAGGCGGGGGATGTTCCGGATCAGGTTGGAGCCGATCTCCGGCACTCTGGCGTAGATTTCCCGTTCAGCCGAGTTGAGCATGACGCCACGGCGCACTTTCTCCACCACCTGGGAAGGCACCGTCAGGACTCCGATCTGGCATAGGATGGAGGCAACCCCAAGAATCCAGGGCTCGTCCATCCCCATGGTCCGCCCGACCCGCTCGGACAGGTCCGCCAATCGCTGAGACCGCCCGAAATTTTCAGGATCGAGCAGGGAAAGCAGCTCCACGAGCATGGCGATGGCACCCCTCAGGGTCTGCTCGACCAGCTCCCTTTCGGCCGTGACCAGGCGGTAATGCCTCAGGGCGGCCTGGATTACCTCGCCCAGGACTTCTGATTCGCAGGGCTTGGTGAGAAACCGGAAGATGGCGCCCTTGTTGACAGCATCCGTGGCGGTCTGCTGGTCCGCGTTTCCCGTGAGCATGACCCGCACGGTGTCGGGCGAAATCTCTTTGACCCTGGCCAGGAGCTGGACTCCGTTCATTTCCGGCATCCGCATGTCCGAAACGATGACCGCGTAAGGGCCGGAGCTTTTCATGCGCTCCAAAGCCTCCGTTCCTCCTGTGGCCGTCTCGATCACGAATCGCTTTCGGAGGACCCGGGTGTAGGCTGCGAGCACATTCTCTTCATCATCCACGAACAGGATTTTCTGGACCACGGGAGGACTCCGCTCAGTTCGCAAAGATATGAATGGGTTCCTCTAGATTCTGGAGGTCATGAACCGTTTTGAGCAGGTCCAGGTGGGCGGGCCCCAGGCGAAGGCCAGCCAAAAGGATCGGCTGTCCACTGAGGTCCCGTGCGTCCTGCGCCAGGATCATGCCCTCACGGAGTTCCCGGGGGGAGAGGGTTCGGGCCATGGGCGGGTCAGCCTGGGTGGCGACGAGGTGGCGTTCCACCAGATCGAACATTACCGGGTCCCAGGTCGGGCCAGCCAGTTTCATGTCTTCCAGGACAACCCGGGGGTCCTTCCGGAGCTGTTCCCGCTGGGTGAAATCAGTGACGATCCTAAGGATCCTGGCCTCGATGGGTTCCTCTTCAGCGTGAGACTTCGCCTGGATGCGGATGAATTGGGCCACGCGAGACATCCGTGGGATGTTTTCCAGGAGGTTGGCGCCGAATTCCGGTGCCCGTTCCAGCAGCGCGCTTTCCTGGGGCGTGAGCCTCCGCCGCTCCCGGCACTTGGCCACCAGCCCACGGGGGAGGATCGCAAGGCCGATGGGGGCCAGCATGGCGGCTGCTTCCAGTTCCCAGGTGCTCTCCAGGCCCATGGCCTCTCCGATGAGCCGGGCCCGCTCTCGGATGAGCTGGGAACGACCGTAGGCCTCAGGATCCAACAGGCCCAGCAGATCCGTCAGCACCCGCAGGCTTCCCATGAGGGTTCTCTCCAGGAGGATCTTTTCGGCCTGGATCAAGTGGTACTGGCGAAGGGCAGCGAGGATAGTCGTTCGCATCCGCTCGGATTCGCATGGCTTGCTCAGGAAGCGGAAGACCTCCCCCTGATTCACGGCATCCGCTGCGGTGGTCTGATCCGCATTGCCCGTGAGCATGATGCGCACCACGTGGGGCCAACGCTCCTTGACCACCTTGAGGAGTTCCAGTCCGCTCATGCCCGGCATGCGCATATCCGCCACCATGACGGCAAAAGGCCCGTGGGACTCCAAGGCCTGAAGGGCCGATTCCCCCCCCAGGGCCACCTCCAGGCTGAAGTGTCGGTGCAGATTTCGATAGTAGCCCTGGAGGACGTTCTCGTCGTCATCTACCAGCAGGACCTTTTCAATTGTGTGATTTTCCATCTCAGGCCCCCGTGGTGTTCGAGAGTAGAGTCCTCCAGACCGCGATGCGATCCTTCAGGCCAGCGTTTTCAAGGGCGACTTCGTCCAGTTCCCCGCCCTCAAAGAGGGGGTGCTGGTTTTTCAGTCCGGAGAGGGCATCGGCTGTGTGGACCGCCAGGATGGGGCTGAATCCCTTCGGCAGGGCGGGCAGGGGCCAGTGGTGCTTGCGGACGATATCCAGGATAGGGCCCGGAATCCCCCACAGCCCTAGCAGGTAGGCTCCGACCTCCGCATGGGAGATCCGGAAGAGGCGCTCCTCAGCCTGGGGAACGGGAATGTGCTCCTGCACCACGATCTCCACCACCCGGTCATAGGCCTCAGGGAAATTGGCGGCGAGCAGGAGGATGCCCACATCGTGGAGGATACCGCCGACAAAGGATGCCTCCTGGATGTGCCTGTCGGCCTCCTCGGCCATGGCGATGGCCCTGGCGCCGTTGGCCACCTTGAGGCTGTGGTGCCAGAGGCTCTCCAGACTGAATATCTTGGTTTCCAGGGCCGGAGACTCACAGAAGATGCCATTGGCCAGGACCAAGGTCTTCACGGTCTCTACCCCCAGGTAGGCCACGGCCTCATGGGGGGTGTCGATGGTGCGGCGCAGTCCAAAGAAGGCGCTGTTGACGAGCTTGAGAATCTTGGCGGTCATGCCGATGTCGGTCTGGATGATATCGCCGAGGGTCTGGGTGGTGGCGTTTTCGTCCTCCAGGGCCCGGCGGAGGCGGCTGTAGAGCAGGGGGACGCTGGGGAGATGGATGATGGAGCCCGCGATCCGCTTGATCTCCTCACTGGCCTGGTCCCCTCCAGGGATACAAACGCTTCGGATCGTGGTCTTGAGTTGCTCAGGTTCACAGGGCTTGCTGATGTACTGGTGAGCTACCCCGACACACTGGGCCACCAGATCCCGATCCGCATGGCCTGACAGCACCAGCCGCACCGTGGAGGGATAGAGGCGCATGACCTGCTGGAGAAGCTCGGCCCCATTCATGCCGGGCATCCGCATGTCCGTGACGATGACATCAAAGGGGGCCTGGGCCATGAGTTTCAGGGCCGCCTCTCCTCCGGTGGCGAAGACCATGTCCCATTCCCCACGCATCTGGCGCAACATGCGCTGCAAGCCCTGGAGCACCATGGGCTCATCGTCCACAAAGAGGATCCGTTTAGTGTTCACGAGGGATTCTCCGGTGAGGTCGGGTGGAGTGGGAAGCGCAGGATGAAGGTAGCGCCCTGGCCGACTTCGCTTTCCGCCACGGCGGTCCCGCCATGCTTGGCCATGACGGAATGGACGATGGACAATCCCTGGCCAGTGCCTTTGCCCACGGGCTTGGTGGTGAAAAAGGGAACCCATATCTGGGATAGGACCGCAGCGGGGATGCCTGGGCCGGTGTCCTTGATCCTCACCTCAACCCATTCCCCGATCTGGCTGGTACTCACGGTGATGAGTCCCTTACTCCCTTCCCTGCCGCTCACCACCTCGGCGATGGCGTGGGCGGCGTTGATGATGATGTTGAGGATCACTTGATTGAATTCGCCGGGATAGCAGGGAACCAGGGGGAGATTCTCGTCGAAATGGGTTTCGACATCAGCCACGTACTTCCATTCATTCCGACTGACGGTCAGGGTGCTGCCGATGGCCTGGTTGAGGTCCACCATGACCTGTCCCACGGTTCCAGGGTGGCTGAAATACTTCATGGCCTTCACGATGGTCGACACCCGCTCCACCCCTTCCAAGGACTGGGACAGGGCCTGGGGGGCTTCCTCCATGAGATACAGGAAATCCTCCGCCTCCTGGAGTGCCTCGTAGGCCTGGACTCTTTCTGAACAGGCTGGGATGGCCTTGGCCTGATCAAGTAGATCCGGGAGGGCGTTCATGAGCCTTTTCAGGCTGCTGTAAGCCTCCGACAGGAATCGCAGGTTGTCACCGATGAACTGGATGGGCGTGTTGATCTCATGGGCGATCCCGGCGGCCAACTGACCCACGGCTTCCATCTTCTGGGCGTGGCGCAGCTGGATCTCCACCTGGGCCCGCTCCAGCTCGGACTGCTTGCGCTGGGAAATGTCCCGGGAAACCAGCAGCAGGTTGTCCTGGCGCCCTCCCGGGTCCTCCACCATGGAGACCTGGCCTTCCAGGTGTACCCACTCTCCCTTGGCGTTGGGAAGGCGGTATTCGAAGATCTGGGTTAGCCCAGCGGCGGAACCCTTCTCCAAGGCCTCCATGAATCGTTCCCGGTCCTCGGCGTGGACCACATCGATCATGCGGTTGGCTGCGAACCAGGCGTTCGAATGGCCCAGCAGGCGTCGGATGGCCGTGTTGTGGTAGACCATCCGGCTTTCGATATCCAGCAGGCAGATGAAATCCAGGGCATTGTCTGTGGTCACCTTGAAGAGGCTTTCCGTTTTCTTCAGGCGCCGTTCCATGGCCATCCGGGTCGTGATGTCCCGGAAGAAGAACACAGCGTTCACATCGGTTGTGTTGGGTGGGCGGACTGCCAGCATTTCGTAGAAGTGATCTCCGTCCTCCTCATGGAGGGGGAAGTCAAAATTGAGTTTTGGAATGCCCCCCTTCAGGATGCTGCTCGCGCCCAGCGCCACGATCCCGAGGCTCCCGGTCTCCGCCAGGATCTTCCTGCAAATTTCTGCATAGGGCTGTCCTGGGATGGCATTGGCTACAAAGGGATTCCGGCCCCGATAATTTTCCCAGGCGCTGTTCACCGTTACCAGAACGCCCCTGGCATCCACGATCCCCACACAGGCGTCCAGGCTGCCCATCAGGGCCTGGAGCAGGGCGTCGGGCACTGGGCACTCGCCGCTCATAGGTCCATCCCGGAATGCAAGGGGAGTTCGAGAATAAAGGTGCTGCCTCGACCGGGTGTGGACTCGACGGAGATCAGACCGCCATGCTTCTCCACGATCACTGCGTGAGCCAGAGAGAGGCCCTGGCCAGTGCCTTTTCCCACGGGCTTGGTGGTGAAAAAGGGCTCGAAGATGCGGTCTCTGATGTTTTCGGGGATGCCGGTCCCCGTATCGGACACCCTGATCTCGACCCCGAAATTCGAAGGGTGGGTCTGGATCCGGATTAGCCCCAACTGCCCATCGCTCTGGCCCTGCCGGGCTTCTTCGATGGCATGGGCACTGTTGACGATGAGGTTGAGGAAGACCTGGTTGAGCTCGCCAGGGTAACAGGGCACCAGGGGCAGGGCGGGATCGAGTTCCAGTTCCATTTCCGCCACATATCTCCATTCATTGCGGGTGACCATCACCGTGCTCTCGATGGCCCGGTTGAGGTCGATCCTTTCCATGGTGTTTCCTCCAGGGTGGCTGAAGTCCTTCATGGCCCCGACGATCCGGCTGACGCGGCCGACGCCCTCTAGGGTCTGTTGGATCGCCTTGGGGATTTCTTCCTCCAGGTAATCGAAGTCCAGTTGCTGGGCCACTGCGCGGATGCGATCCAGAGCCTTTCCGTCGGGTTCCGACAGCGCCTGGTTCACGCCTCGCACGAATCTGCAAAGCTCCGCCAGGGTCTCTTTCAGGAAGGCGGCGTTGTCCCCGATGTACTGGGTCGGCGTGTTGATCTCATGGGCGATTCCGGCCGCCAGTTGACCAATGGCCTCGAGCTTCTGGGCCTGGCGGAGGCGGGTCTCCATTTGGTTACGTTCCATTTCGGCGAGCTTATGGTCCGTGATATCCCGGGCTACGATAAGGACCTTGGGCGACTCGGCGTCTTCTCCCCGGATCAGGCATCCCCGGGATTCGAACCATAGGTAGTGTCCTTCCTTGTGCCTCAGGCGGTAAACCAGGCTGTTGGCCGTCTGGCCGTGTTGAAAGGCCTGGAGACTTGCTTCTACGCCCCCAAGGTCTTCCGGGTGCACGAGGGTCTTCCTGGTGAGCAGGGCCAGTTCCTCGGGCGAGTAGCCCAGGATCGAGGAGTAGGATGGGCTGGTATAGATGTAGGATCCCTGCTTGTCGAGGATGACCATGAGATCAACAACGTTGTTGGAGATGAGCGTGAAGAGCTCCTCCGAGCTTCGCAGTTTGGTCTCCAGCTCTTTCCTCTCGGAGATCTCGAGATGGGAGACCACGACCGTGGGCCTGCCCAAGCTGTCCATGAAACGGGTGCCGGTGATCTCATACCAGCTCAACTTCTTGGAAAGCGGGAGCTGATAGTCCTCGGCAAAACTATCCCGGGAACCCTCCAGGATCTGAAGGATCCCATGGGCTGCCAGGGCCATGCCGGGGGCTTCCGATAGCGTCCGGGTGCAGAGTTCCCGGTAGTCTGTGCCTACCGCGCACCCGTGGACCAGGGGATTGTCCGGGTTGTCGTACCGGTTCCAGCGGGCATTGATGGCTTGGATCCGGCCCTGATCGTCCAGAATGGCAATGCAGGTGGGGAGGGCGTCCAAGGTCGCCGCCAGAAGCTGGCGTGACTGGCGGAGTTGGAGATCCAGTCTGGCCCTTTCGAAGGCGTAGCGGGCGACCCTTGTGATGGAGCTTGCGGTAATGCTTCCCTTCACCAGGAAGTCCTGGGCTCCAGCCCTCAGGGCCTGACGGGCAAGAGCTTCCTCGGCCATGCCGGTCATGACCACGATCCCGGCGTCCGGTGCCTCACTCTGGAGGCGGAAGAGAGTGTCCAGGCCCAGACTGTCCGGGAGGTTCAGGTCCGTGAAAAGGATGTCCCAGTGTTGTTCCGCAAGGCAGGCCTTGGCCTTGGCCATGGTGTCGACGGACTTGGTATACCAGTCCTGCCGGGCGCGGAATACGCGCTCCACCAGCTCAGCCCACTCGGGGCTGTCCTCGATGATCAGGACAGAGATGATTCCGTCCCCTGCTCTTGTCGGGTTGGAATCCGAACCGGCCATGGGTATTCCCTTGGATGGAAGTGACCTTCACACTTCCAATCGGTCGGGGATGCCCTCAGGTCAAAGTTTGGTCTTATACGCCGCGTACCGCGCACCAATGAACTTGAGCTGGTGGTAGAGGCTCTTCAGCAGGGGAAGTTCCACGCCAGTTGTGGCGGCGATCCGGAGGGGCTCGCCGTGGATGGCCTCCACCTCCATGGGGCGCCGTTCATCGAAGTCGATCTTCATGCTCGCCCGGTAGGGGGTCATGGCCCGTGTCATGTCGAGCATTTTCTGGACGAAGTCCCCGGGGATGACTCGTCCGCAGGCTGCGGCGCCTTCCAGGACCTCCCACATGAGCCCTTCCACCAGGGTCAGGGAGTCCGGGTTTTCCATGAGCTCGGAGGTGTTGGCGTCCAGCACCACGGACAGGCCGTTGTAGGGAATATTCCAGACCAGCTTCTGCCAGCGGGCCAGCACCAGGTCTTCCAGGAGGGCCACCTCGATGCCGGCCTGCTCGAAATCGCTTCCGAGGCGGCGCAGGGTTTCCGAAATCCCTGCGGGAGCGCCCTCTGGGGAGTACTCTGCCATGCGGATGCTGCCGTAATCGAGGTGCCGGATATGGCCGGGGCCTACTCGGTTGGAGCAGATGAAGCAAAGCCCGCCGAATACCCGGTGACCGGGTGCCGCTGCTGCCGCTGCTTCTTCTACGCCCAAGCCGTTCTGGAGCACCAGCACGACTCCGTCTTCCTTAAGCACCGCCGGGAGCAGGGCGGGGAGGAGGTGGTTCTGGGTAGCCTTCCAGGCCACGATGGCCACATCGCACTTGGGTATCTCATCGACATTCTTGTACGCATTCACCTTGGGCAGGTGGAAGTCGCCATCCTTCGATTCCACCATGAGGCCGTGCTCTCGCACATGCTCATACTCGCTGTGCAGCAGGAAGTGGACTTCGCTGCCCGCCCGTTGCAGCCGGGCTCCATAGAAGCCCCCCAGGGCACCAGTACCAAGTATCGCGTAACGTGTCGGCTGCATCAGCTTCCCCAGGTCGAGTCATCTTTCAGTCTACTGTCCTGGGTCAAGCCCCGGGGGCTCACCTAGTGTGGTGGCCCGGAATAACCGGGATCAGCTCAAACACGGGCCACCACACTTTCATCGGGGCAGTGCCCCCAGCGGGTATGCCCCCAAACCCCCGCCCAGTGTGGTGTCAGACCCGCCTTAAATGGTACGCATTTCACCGTGACACCACACTAGAAGGTGGCGGCCTGTTGACCGCAGCCCAGAAGACCCCCAAGGAGGCCACCTGGGCGACGAATTCCCGGAAATCCAGAGGTTTCACGACATAGCTGTTCGCGCCGTGTCGGTAGCTCTCGACCAAGTCCCTTTCCTCGGCGCTGGAAGTCAGCATCACGACGGGGATCAAGCGGAGGTTGGAGTCAGCCCGGATCGCGCTCAGGACTTCCATTCCATCGAGCTTGGGGAGCTTGAGGTCCAGGAGGATGACCGCAGGGTTGCCCGGGGTACGGGTGGCATACGCCCCGCGGCGGAAAAGGTAGTCAAGGGCTGCAACGCCGTCTTCCACCAGGATGATCTCGTTGGCGAGGTTATTGGTAGAGAGGGCATCCATGGTCATCTCGGCGTCGGCCGGGCTGTCTTCGACCAGGAGGATCTGTCGGATACCATTCATGTTTGTGCCTCCTTGATGGGAAATGCGACAAAGAACGTTGCCCCTTCGCCCAGGCGCCCTTCGGCCCAGACCCGACCCCCATGGCGGGCAACGATCCGATGGACATTCGCAAGTCCGATTCCCGTGCCCTCGAACTCGTCCTGACGGTGCAGCCGCTGGAAGACCCCGAAGAGCTTCGCGCTGTAAGCCGGGTCAAACCCTACGCCGTTATCCCGCACCGAGATGCCCACCTCATCGGGTAGGCCTTCGATGGCTCGGATTTCGATCCAGGTGGCTGCACGGTTCCGGCTGAACTTCAGAGCATTTCCGATGAGGTTCTGGAAAACCAGGCGAAGCAGCGTGGGATCTCCATGGAGGACAGGCAGCTGGCCCAGCTCCCAGTGGATCTCTCGGCTCCCCCATTCTGTCCTGGATTCCTCGATCACCGCAGCCACCATGCGGGTGCCATCCACCCACTGTCTTTGCATGTCAGCCCGTCCCAGGCGGGAGAAGGACAGGAGGCCCTCCACGAGCTGGCACATCCTGGTCGAAGCCCCCTTGGCCACTTCGAGATAGTGGACAGCCTTGGGGTCGAGGCCATCGCCCAGGTGGCGGGCAAGCATGGACAGGAAACCCTCCATGTGGCGGAGCGGGGCCCGGAGGTCGTGGGAGACCGAGTAGGCGAAGGCTTCCAGCTCCTGGTTGGCCGCCTCCAACTCCGCAGTCCTGGTTGCCACGCGGAGTTCAAGGTCCGCGTTGAGGCGCCGGATCTCCAGTTCAGCGGCCCTCTGGTCTTCTAGCAGGCTCAGGAGGGCCAGCCGGGAACGATCACCGATTTCCAGGAGCTGCTTCTGCCGGGCATGGGAGGCTTTGAGCTCTTCCTCCGCGATCTTACGGGTCGTGATGTTGTTGTGGGCCACGACTACCCGCAGGGGACCGCTGCCTTCGAATCGGGTGACCTTTGCCAGGAACCAGCGCTGCTCGGTGGGCGAGTCGCAGGTGTACTCCTGGGTGTACTCCACCGTCTGCCCCCCCATGACCTGCCGGACGCCTTCGGCAAAGGCAATGGCTTCGGCCGCCTCCGGTCCCTGGGCGCCCAGGCAGACCTGCAGATAGTTGGCCCCTTCGCACACCGGTGTCTGGATGGGGCCATTCTCCTCCGCGAATCGCCGCCATGCCCGGTTGACCGCCAGGATCCTCCCCTGCTCGTCGAGGATGGCAATGTGTTCGGACAGGGCATCCAGTGTGCCCCGCACCATCCGTTCGGCCTCGCGCAGGGTGGCTTCCGCAGCCTTCCGCTCGGTGATATCCCGGATGATGGCCCACATGCCCGTGGGCTGGCCATCCTCCCCCTTCAGGAGGCTGGCCCGGAGTTCAACGGGGAAGATCGACCCATCCTTCCGGATGTAGGCCTTCTCATAGATTCTTGAGTAGCCAAGGGGGAAGACTTCCTCCTCGATAATCCGGGCCTCCATGGCGCGCCATTCCGGGGGCGTGAGGTCCTGGTAGGTCAGGTCCCGGATTTCCGCTTCCGTGTAGCCAAGCATCTCCTGGAAGGTGGTGTTGTGCTCGACGATGTGTCCCTGGAGATCCACCTGGGCGTAGGCGTCTCGCATGCTCCCGTGCAGGCTCCGGAACCGCCGCTCACTCTCCTGAAGTGCCGTTTCTGCGAGCTTCCGCTGGATGATGGTCCAGGTGACATCCGCGATGAATCGCAGGGATTCGGTGTCCTTCTCGGTGTAGTCCGTCGCCTTGTTCCCGACCCCGAGGATGGCGACGACTCGGCCCTCGCGGATGACGGGCACCACCATTTCCCGCCTCACCTCCGCGTGACCCGGCGGAAGCCCCTTGCGGTGGGGGACTGAAGCGTAGTCGTTGTGGATCACAGGCTGCCTGAGGCGCACGCTGTCGGCCCATATTCCAGCCTGTTCCAGGGCATAGTGCTCTCCCTGTCCTTTGGCCGTGCAGAACTCCTGCCTGGTCCGGGTGGACCATTGCTGAAGCGTGAGGGTGCCCCGCTCTTCATCGCAGAAGTGGTAGAAGCCGATGGGGCTGGCCAAGTGGACTCCGGCCAGGTCCAGGGTCCGGGTGAGCAGCTCCTCCAGGGAGTGCCCGTCGGCGTATTCGTTCAGTTCCAGGCGGAGCTGGAAGAGGTGTTCAAGTCGGCGCTCTTCGGTCTGGTCTCTGAACACCATTACGATCCGGGCGATGGTCCCGGCCTGGTCGAAAACCGGGGCGGCGCTGTCTCCGATGGCCCGCCGGGTTCCGTCTCTGGCGATCAGCAGGGTGTGATGGGTCAGGCTGACCACCCTGCCTTCCTGTTGGGCAGCGTTCACTGGGGGCTCCACCCGCTGGAGGGTGTCCTCCTCCACGACCTGGAAGACCTCCTCCAGGGGTCTTCCGATGGCCTCCTCCTCCAGCCACCCAGTCAGCCGCTCGGCCTCGGGGT
>JAFNAB010000215.1 GCA_017859955.1 Holophagaceae bacterium | reverse complement strand
AGCGGGCCCTGTCCCGGCCCCACCACCACCCCATTCCATCCGTATAAACTGACCCCTGGACATGCCATGAACCTAGAGACCAAAGTCGGAACCTTTTTCGTTGGGACCATCGTCATCGCTGGCGTGCTGGTTCTCCGCATGGAAAAGCTGGACCTGTTCGGCAAGAGCGAGGACCGCAAGGTCCTGGCGGAATTCGCCCAGGTGGCCGGCCTCAATCCCCAGAGCGCCATCCGGGTGGCTGGCGTCAAGGTGGGAACCGTGGAGCGCATCGCCCTGGATCACGGGAAGGCCCAAGTCTTCCTCGCCCTTCCCAAGGACTTTCCGGTCTATTCCGATGCCAAGGCCCAGTTGAGCTCCATCGGCATCCTGGGCGAGAAGTACATCGAACTGGACCCCGGCCACCCCGAAGCCGGCGCCCTTTCGGGCAACGGTCCCATCCAGAGCCGCAGCGGTGTGAGCATGGACACCCTCATGGAGACCCTGGCGGGTATCGGCCAGGACGTAAAGGGCGTGACCTTCGCTCTCAACCAGTCCATGGGTGGTGAGAACGGCCGCCAGAAACTGGACGAGATCGTGGACAACATCCGCGTGCTCACGGCCGAATTCCGGGCTATGAGCCAGGAGAACCACGGCACCATCAACCGGACCCTGTCCAACGCCGAGGCTATCACCGCCGAGATCCGGGACCGCCTGCCCCGCATCGCCCAGCAGTTCGAGGAGATGAGCCGCAACCTCAACGGCATGGTGGCGGAGAACCGCCCCGAGCTGCGCAAGCTGGCGTCCAATTTCCAGTCCACTTCGGAGAACCTGAGGTTGATCACGGACAAGCTCAACAAGGGCGAAGGCACCGTGGGTCTCCGCCGAGTACCGGGCCATGCAGGACAAGTTCCGGCTGGGCGTCATGGCCTACGACTTCAGCAAGCGGGATGACAAACCCAAGCCCCGCTACCGCATCACCACCAGCTACCAGTTCTGGAACGGCCTCTACGGCCAGATGGGTGTCCAGGATCTGGCCAACAAAGACCTGCGGACTTTCTTCATCGGCGGCGGCATCCGCTGGAAGGATGACAACCTGAAGAAACTCGTCGGGCTGGCCTCCTCCGGCAAATAGGATCCCGGGACATGGAAGGCGAAAAAGCCAGCAGCCCTCAAGCGGTCTGGGAACGGTGTTTTCCCAGGAACCCCCGCAGGCCGCCTGTGCCGCGTCCAGTGCAGGTGGCCATACGGACCCTGCACATCGTGGCCATGGGCATGCTGATCGGCGCCCTTCCCTATGGAGGCACAGCTGAAAGCCTTCGCCTCTGGATCCTGGCCACCCTCCTCAGCGGATGCCTGCTCCTGGCGATCGATCTATGGAAGACCGGGATGTTCCTGGTGGAGGGGGCGGGCGCCGGTGTGATCCTGAAGCTGGTCCTGCTGGGCCTGGGGAACCTCTATCCCGAATCACGCCTGGGCTGGTATCTCGCCGCTGCGGCGGTGGCTTCCTTCGGATCCCACATGCCGAGCGGCTGGAGGCACTTCTCCTTCCTGGAGTGGCGGGTCATGGAGATCAAAGGTAAGGGTAAGGACTGAAACCAGGACCGGCCTCAGCCCACACCATGGAAGGGGCGCACCATCACGGTATCGCCCTCCTGCAGATCCCCACTGTCCTCAGGCAGGACGATGAAACAGTCGCTCTCGGCCATGGAGCTCAGCACCCCGGAGCCCTGTCCTGTGACGATCCGGACGCAGGTCTTATCCCCTTGGTGGACCAACTTGCCCCTCAGGTATTCGCGGCGCCCAGGCGTCTTCCGGATCCCCGACAGGGACCTGACCCGGAAGGCGATCCGATCCGAAGGGGCTTCTTCCCCAGCGAGTTTCCGCAGGGCATCGGCGATGACCTCGTAGTACGTGACCATGACCGCCACAGGGTTGGCGGGGAGGCTGAAGAGCCAGGTCTGCCCAAGGCGGCCAAAGCCGAGGGGACGCCCAGGCTTGATGTTCACCTCCCAGAAAGCCATCTGGGCGCAGCGGGCCAGGATGGGCCGCAGAAGCCCGTGTTCGGGATTGACCTGACGGCTGTAGGCCAGCACCATGTCCGCCCCTTGTGCGGCCATCCGGATGACGGATTCCACCTCTTCCACTCCGCCATGCACAGCCCCCAGGTCCAGAAGCTCCACCCCCAGGTCCCCCAGGAGACCGATGAGAACAAAGCGGTTGGCATCGAAGGCTTCATCCGGCCCCAGGGGGCGACCAAAGGATGCGGCGGGGTTTCCGACGGACAGCAGCGCCACCCTCGGTCGACGCCGAACCGGAACCTCCGCCATCCCCAGTGAGGCCAGGATTCCCAGCTCCGCCGGGCCCAGGCGGCGACCCGCGGGAAGCGCCCTGCCTCCCTCAGCCAGATCCTCCCCCCGATGGCGGACGTGCTGCCCATGCTTGGGAATGTTATTAATATTTAATTTATTTTCCAGACTACTGGCGGACTCCAGAGGCACAACCGTATCCGCCCCTCGGGGCATCAAGGCCCCGGTCATGACCCGGACCGCCTGCCCCTGACCAACAATGCCGGTGAAGGCCCGACCGTTTTCCGCCGTGCCGACGATCTGAAAGGGACCACCAGAACCCCTGAGGTCTTCCGCCCGAAGGGCAAAGCCATCCATGGTCGACTGGTCCCAGAGGGGCACATCGAAGGGCGCGACCACGTCCCTGGAGAGCACCCGATGGAGGGCTGCCTGGAGCGGCAGGCTCTCCCAGCCCTCCAGGGGACTCACGTGTTCCAGGACAACCCTCCGGGCGTCCATGATCGTCAGCGGCCTGACGCCCCCGCCTTCCGCGCAAGATTCATGCATGGGTGACTCCTATGGGCCAAGGGCGTGGAATGGTTTCTACTTCACGGCGTCGGGGAAGAACAGTTGTTCGCCATTGATGCGATAAGCGGCAATGGTGCCCTGCCCCTCGGCGGAAACGAGCCAATCGATGAATTTCATGCCAGGGCCCTTCTTGACGTGGGCATGCCTGGCGGGGTTGACCAGCAGGATGCCATAGGGGTTGAAGAGGCGAGGATCCCCCATGAAAAGTGGCCCGAGACCCTGGCGGTTCTTGAACGCGAGCCAGGTTCCCCTGTCCGCGAGGGTATAGGCCCCCATGGCCGCTGCCATGTTGAGGGTGGGACCCATGCCCGAACCCGATTCCTTGTAACCCTTCAGCGCATTGGGGTTCAGTCCCGCCGCCTGCCAGAACCTCAGCTCAGCGGCATGGGTGCCACTGCGGTCGCCCCGGGAGACGAAAGGGGCCTGACTGGCGGCGATACGCCGCATGACTTCGACCACATCCTTGGCCTGGGAGACCTTGGCGGGATCCTCCTTCGGCCCGACCACGATGAAGTCGTTGTGCATGACATCGCGCCGGGAGATGCCGAAGCCCTCGGCCACGAACTTGTCCTCGGCGGCCCGGTCATGCACGAGGACCACATCGGCATCCCCGCGACGCCCGATGTCCAGGGCCTGCCCCGTGCCGACCGCCACGACCTTGACCTTGATGCCGGTCTTGGCCTCGAAGCGCGGCAGGAGGAATCCGAAGAGCCCGGACTGCTCTGTCGAGGTGGTGGAGGAAAGAATGATGCTTTCCTGGGCCCGGGCAGTACCGAGGGCCAACAGCATCGGCAGCAACAGAATCAGTCGGTAAAGGCGATTCGCCATGGCAGCTCCCCTTGGATGAAACGTTTTGCGTCCTCAGTGCGAGGCCGCGCGAAGAAATCCGCATTGGAAGTGTGTTCCCGTATCCGCCCCTCGGAAATGAAGACCACATCATCCGCCAACCGCATGGCCTGCCCCAGGTTGTGGGTGGTCATCAGGACCTTGGTCCCGTCGGTCCGGATCTCCCGGATCAGATGCTCCACCGCCTCGGTGGCGGTGGGGTCCAGGGCGGCGGTGGGCTCGTCGAGCAGGAGGAGGC
>JAFNAB010000018.1 GCA_017859955.1 Holophagaceae bacterium | reverse complement strand
ACGAACCCGTACTTGTATTCCTGGCCTGTGAGATTCTGTAGCGACGAGCTCATGGAAGGCTCCCAATGTCCTCTATGATGAAATCTTGACCTAGAATGTCAACTATAGATCCGGTGGTGAGGGCATCATCCGATCTCCATGTGAACATAGGCGCTTAACCATAGGATCTTGCGCCCCTTCTAAGGAATGAAACCATGTCGCTTAAGACAGATCAGGAAAAGTACAGCTACGCCATCGGCATGGATGTCTGCGAGAACCTGACCCAGCAGGATCTGAATCTGGATCTGGCCGCCTTCCTCCAGGGCGTCCAGGACGCCTTCAAGGGCGGCGAGACGCTGCTGGACGAAGAGCAGAAGGACTTGGCCCTCCGCAAGCTCCAGCAGACCCTCCAGGCCCGGCACGCCGAGCGCGCCCAGGCCGCCAGCGCCGAGAACATCGCTGCCGGGAAGGCCTTCCTGGAGGCCAACAAGGCCGCCGAGGGCATCCAGGTCACCGCCAGCGGCCTCCAGTACAAGGTCATCCAGACCGGTGACGGCGCCACGCCCACCCTCCAGGACACCGTGACCACCCACTACCGGGGCACCCTCATCAACGGCAAGGAGTTCGACAGCTCCTACCGTCGGGGCGAGCCTGCCACCTTCCCCGTCAACGGTGTCATTCCCGGCTGGACCGAAGCCCTCCAGCTCATGACCGTGGGCTCCAAGTGGCAGCTCTTCATCCCCTCGGATCTCGCCTACGGCCCCCGTGGCGCCGGTCAGGACATCGAGCCCCACAGCACCCTGGTGTTCGATATCGAGCTGCTGGCGATCAAGTAAGCAGGTCTCACGCGGAGGCGCGGAGGACGCGGAGGGAAAAGCACTTTTTCTCCGCGGACTCCGCGCCTCCGCGTGCGGTCCTTTTCAGTCCTGGGGCTCCTGGGACAGCGCCTGGTCCAGTTCGTGGATCAGGGCCTTCATCTTGGTCTGGACCATGGCCACCTGGGATTCCTGGAGGTCGTGGGGATCGGCTTCCAGGCCCGCCTCCAGGACCTCCAGGGCCTCATCCTCCCGGTGGAGGGCCGCCAGGGCGGTGCCGAGCTGGAAGTGGTTGATGAGGGTGGGGTCGTTCTTGAGGATGGGCGCGATGAGGTCCACGACCTCCTCGGGGCGCTTGAGGTCCAGCAGATACTGGCCCAGCAGGGTGCGGGCCCGCCCCTCCTGGCCCGGCAGGGGGTTGGCCTGGAGACGCTTGACCTCCTGGAGATCGTCCTCTGAAATGTCCCCGGCCATGAGACGGCAGGCCTGACGGATGATGGCGGCTTCCCAGGCGCCGCTGCTCTTTGGGTGGGCCGTCATGTAGATGTTCAGGGCCTCCTGGATCTTGTCGTCGGCGTTCTGGTCCATCAGGTGGTCCAGCACTAGGCGGAGGGCCTGGAAACATAGGCGGGGGTGGCGTTCCGAGGCGGCGAAGGCCAGGGCCTTGGAGATGTTGGCCTTGGGGTGCTTGAGGAAGGCGATCTGGAGTTCCAGGAGCTCGGCCCTTTCGCTGCGCTCCTTGCGCAGGGCCCGTTTGAGGCAGGCGGCTGCATCGGCGGTAGCCCCTTCCCGGATCAGGAGTTCCACCTCGTCCAGGACCATGCGGGAGATGGCGGTGCCACCCCGGGCAGATCGGAGCTGGGAGGGGCTCTCGGAATCCAGGAGCAGGAGGAGCTCGTGATCGCCGGGGTTCTGGCGCAGCAGTTCCTCCAGGATGGCGAAGGCCTTGGGGCGCTCGTCCGCCAGGAGGTAGCCCTCCGCCAGGAGTTCCCGCACGAAGAGTTCGCCCGGCAGGTGGGCAGAAGCTTCCTTGAGGAGAGGGATGGCCTTGGTCGCATCGCCCCGGGTCAGGAGGACCTCCCCCATGAGGCTGAGGGTGTGGCCGTCCCGCTGAAGGTTCAGGGCGTCCGTGGCGGCCTCGAGTGCGCCCTGGAGGTCCTCTTCGTCCAGCAGGACCTCGCAGAGCTGGATGCGGGGCTCAGCCTCGTCAGGCCTCAGCTCAGCGGCCTTGTGGAGGGCTTCGATGGCCTCGTCCGCCCGCTCGAGATCGTCCCGCAGGAGCTTGGCCAGGAGCATCCAGGCCTCGAAGTGCCTGGGACTCAGCTGTACGACCCGCCGCACCAGCTGCTCGGCCTCGTCCAGGTCCTGGGCCACTTCCTTGAGGGCGGCGACTGTAAATAACAGTTCATAATTCTTGGGATCCAGGCTGAGGGCCTGTCCCAGTCGCGTGGCGGCTTCCGAGAGCTTGGCCATGTCCAGGAGGGCCGAAGTCTCCAGCAAAGCCCGGCGGAGCTGGCTCATGGACTTGGGCTTGGCGATGGGCAGGATGCGGGCCCGATAGCGGGTGAAGAGCTCCCGGGCTCCGATGAGCTGAAGGTTCTCCTCCACCAGTTCCTCCCAGCGGGAGGAGAAGGCATGGCCATCGAGCTGGCCCTTCTGTTCCATCTCCTGGACCAGGGACATGAGCCCGTTTCGGAGCATGACCTCGGAGCGTTCCAGCTTGCCGAGCTGGTCCGAAATGGTCTCCAGGTAGGTCTCGATGCGGCGGAGATTCTCCTCCAGGCCCGTGATCCGCTCCAGGAGGTGCTCGTCGAGATCGTCGTCCTGATCGTTGTCGACCTCGTCGTCCCAGCCCTGGTCTCCGGCCACGATGAGGAGGCGGGTGCCGCATTTCCTGCAGGTCTCCCGATCCCCTGGGTTCCAGGTGAAGCAATTCTGACAATAGGTTCCAGGGGTGTCGGTGGCCATGGGAAGAGGATAGCCGTAGCTGTTCGGACCCTGAAGGGGGTGGAGGGGATACTTCTCTTTTTCTTCCCCGCAGGTCCGCCGGTGACGGCCTCGAAATGGCCTATCCTGTTTTTCATGGAGAACGAAGACAAGCGACAGGAGGCCATGGAACTGGTGGGCAAGGCCTATCAGGCCCACATGAAGGGGAAACTGGATGAGGCCATCGGGCTCTACACCCAGTCCATCGAGCTCTGTCCGACCGCCGAGGCCTTCACCTATCGGGGATGGGCCCAGTCCGGGCTGAAGGATTACGAGGCGGCCATCGCGGACTGCCATCGGGCCATCGACCTGGACCCCGAGTTCGGGAACCCCTACAACGACATCGGGGCCTACTACCTCGAGATGGGGTTGCCGGAGGATGCGATCCCCTGGCTCCGCATGGCCCTCAAGGCCAAGCGATACGAGAATTACTGTTTTCCCCACTACAACCTGGGGCGCATCCACGAGGGCTTCGGCCGTCTGGAGGAGGCCCTTGTGGATTACCGCAAGTCCCTGGATGAGAACCCTGGCTTTGGCGTCGCCGCCAAGGCCATAGATCGGGTGAAGGCCAAGCTGGCCGCCCTGGCCCGGAAGGAAAACCCATGACCCGTTTTGTGATCGCCCACAGCCCCGATTCCGACGATGCCTACATGATGGCTCCCCTGGCCCTGGGCTGGCTTGATTCGGATCCGGATCGGGCGGGCTTCGAGTTCGAGTTCGTCCGCAAGGACATTGAGACCCTGAACCAGGAGTCCCTGGAGGGGCTCTACGACGTGACGGCCATCAGCTTCGGGGTCTACCCCGAAGTCCGGGACCGCTACGAACTCCTGACGGCCGGCAGCAGCATCCAGGAGGGCACGGGCCCCCTGGTGGTGACCCGGCGCCCCATGACCCCCGAGCAGCTGGACGATACCGTGGTGGCCATCCCCGGGAAGCGCACCAGCGCCTACCTGACCCTGCGCAAGTGGCGGCCCGGCCTCGATGTGGTCCTGGTGTCCTTCGACCGCATCATGGAAGAGGTGGAATCGGGCAATTACGATGCCGGGCTCCTGATCCACGAGAGCCAGTTGATGTACCAGGAGCGGGGCCTGAATCTCCTCGTTGACCTGGGTGCCTGGTGGAAAGAGACCTATGATCTGCCCCTGCCCATGGGAGGAAACGCCATCCGCAAGGATCTGCCGGCCTGGGTCAACGACTTTACCGAGGATCCCGGGGAGCGGGGCAAGAGGGCCGTGGAACTGCTGCTGGGCATGGCGCCGGTCTGGGTGCAGGGGTAGGCTACTAGGCCTTTACTCCATCGGCCAGGGCATCCAGCCCCTCCAAAACCTGGGCGGAGGTTCTGCGGATGATTTCCAGCTCGGCCTCCGCTTCCTTGCGCTGGTTTAATCGGAGATGCTCGAGAAGGCGCTTTCCAGCAGCGTGAAGATCCGCATGGGGCGGCTCTATTCCCCTGAAGGCTGCATGTCCCTGAAATTGCCCGCCTTGAGCGGCGTCGTAGTACCAGTGTCCAAAACGGCATCCGTGGTGGTCCGTGAGTGTGCCCGGCTGAATGTGGATCTCGCCGCGCATAGCCGCCTCCATGCGGTTGCGCCAGGCCACATGGTCGGATTTGGCGATATAGAGCATGGGTGGGACGCCTTCTGGGACCAGGATCAGATCCCCCAGGAGGTTGGTCGCTTCATCGTTGAACTTTTGGACTTCCAATAGGGTCCGGGTGCTTTCTTCAACGGTTGCGAGCAGTTCGTGGCCAGCGGAAGCGTGTGATGAAGCGATGGAGCTAAGGGCTTCGGTGTTTTCCTGGAGAGCCATCTGCTGCTGGATTAATGCTCCGGCGATTCCCTGGATGTCTCCCATGGATTCCTGGACTTGCTGCAGCCGTTCCATGGCCTCGGAGAGCCGCTCCTGAGCAGCGGTGGCCGTATCCTTGCCGATACTCACGCTCGCGTGATTCTCCTGGATAAGGTCCGCGATATCCCTGGCTGCGGTCTGGCTGCGTTCGGCCAATTTGCGGACCTCATCCGCCACCACGGCAAATCCCTTTCCGGCCGCGCCTGCTTTAGCAGCTTCTATGGCGGCATTTAGGCTGAGCAGGTTGGTCTGCCGGGCGATATCCGCAATGATCCGAAGGGTGTTTTCAATGCGGGCGGAAGTCTTGTCGATGGCCTCCATGGCGCTGGCATTCTCGCTGGCGGTATGGACTGCCTTCTGGATGCTGATCTGGAGTTGCTCGGCGTTTCGCTCCATAGCCGAAAGATGTTCCTGAGTGCTCTTTGCGAGGCTGGTGGAGGTTTCGGCGGTGCTCAAAGCCACCTTGGAGGCAACCTCAAGAACATCGGAACCCTTGAGGACCTCTTCCGCCGCTTTTTCGGTTTCCTGGTTGGAGGAGGACAGCATCCCCAGGAATTTTCCCAACCTCCCTGTGTGGGTCTGGAAGATGAGGAATTTGACCTGGAGGGTCTCTGCAAAAGCATTGAAGATGGCTGGATCGTCACCCTGGCCTACGGACTTCATTCGCTTTGTGAGGTCATAGCGACCCTTGGGGTCCTTCATGTTCCGCAGAGAACCCATGAGATTCAAGGCTCCTCTGGCTTTAACTAGGCGGAACGAAAGTAATGCCAGCAATAGGATGGCGATGATGGAAATAAAGGTGGTGAGGCCGAGAGGGGAAGGCATGTGGTTCCTGAATGGCTGTTGGTGATGGTGGTTCTGTGTGTTTCACTCACTTGCTCGGCGGTTGGATGCAATCTGGAGGTATTATTATATGGTCACCGATGCTTAGTGGTTGTGTTTATTTGTTTGAAAATATTATATTTATATCCATTTTATTGGCTGGGCGTCGATTCTAATTCGCCGTGGCCTCCACCCTCAGGTCCACCCGCCGCCGCCTGCCCTGGCGCTCTACCTCCAGGGCCACCGTTGATCCGACGGGCTCCTCGTAAAGGCGGTCCAGGAATCGGTTCCAGTCCGGGGTGGGCTTGCCGTTCAGGGAGAGGATGATGTCCCCCAGCTGGTAGCCCTGGCTGTTGCGGGTCAGGCCCTTGAGCCCCGCCCGGTCCGCCGGTCCGCCGGGGTTCACCTTGAGGACCACGACCCCTTCCGGGGCCCGGAAATAGCTGGCGTAGGAGGCCGGCAGGGCCGTGAAGCCCGGCTCGGGCTGGGGGGCCTGACCGTGGGCGATGAGCTGGGGCACCACTCGGTTGACCGTGTCGACCGGCACCGCGAAGCCGATGCCCGCGCTACTGCCGCTGGTGCTCTGGATGGCGGTGTTGACCCCCACCAGCCTGCCGGCGCTGTCCAGGAGCGGGCCGCCGGAGTTGCCGGGATTGATGGCGGCATCGGTCTGGATGACCCCCATGATGTGTCGGCGCCCGGGGCTCTGGATCTCGCGGCCCAGGGCAGAGATGATGCCGGTGGTGAGGGTCTGGTCGAGGCCAAAGGGGTTGCCGATGGCGATCACGCTCTGGCCCACCTGGAGGTCCGAGGAGGTGCCGATGGGGATGGGGCGCAGCCCTTTGGGAGACTTGTCCAGCCGCAGCACCGCCAGATCCTTTTCCGGGGCCACGCCCACTACCCGGGCCCGATGGGTCTCCTGGTTGGCGAAGGTCACTTCGAACTCCTGGGCGTTCTGGATGACATGGAAGTTTGTGACGATGTGGCCCGCTTCGTCCCAGACGAAGCCCGAGCCCGTGCCGGTGGCCACGGCCTGCACATCGAAGGAGAGCCAGTCCCGTTGGTAGGCGATGGAGGTGATGTAGACCACGGAAGGCCGGGCCGCCTTGAACTGCTCGATGAGGGCCTGCTCCTGTGTCCCCAGGGGACCCCTGGGGTCCACTGGGCGTGGTGAGGCCGAGGACGGCCTGAGGGCCTGGCTGCCACACCAGCCCGCCAATACACCCGCCAGCACCAGCGTTGTCACTCCCACGAAGCGGCCCGTCCTCATTTCGACCTCCCGACTCCCTATTCTGTCCCCGATTCAGGGGAGGTGGAAATCGGCCGAAATGTTTCCCATGAATGTCCCCTCGATCAGCTTCCTTGTCCCATGGATCTGCCTTGTGGCAGCCATTGCCCTGTCCCTGCTGGCCTCCCGGGCCGGGGCCCGGCGCCGGAAGGGGCTCGAGGCGGCCCTGGCGGCGAAAGAGGATCTTCAGGACTGCCTGTCCAGGCTCAGCACCGAGGTCCAGATCCTCCAGGAGGGGGGGCGCTTCCAGAGTGTGAGTGGGGCCCTGACGGCGTCCCTGGGCCACGCTCCTGAGGCCTTTGTGGCTGGGGGGGTGGAGCATTTCCTGGCCCTGGTGCACCCCGAGGACATGCCGCGGGTTAAGGCCCCTTTGCAGCGTGGGGATGAGCCGCTGGAGAACCTCGTCTTCCGGGTGAAGGACAATCACGGGGCTTGGCGCTGGCTCAATGCCCGGCGGCAGGCACTGGGGCAAGCCGGGCGATCCCTGCTGGTGCTCCGGGAGATCAGCGCGGAGCGTTCCCTGGAGGCGGCCCTGGCCCGGGTCCAGAAGCTGGAGACCACGTCGGCACTGGCCCGGGGGACGGTCCACGATCTGAACAATACCCTCATGGGCATCCAGGGCTATTCGGAGATCCTGGAACATGCACCGTCGAGGGGGAAGCTGCTGGGGCTTTCTGAACGGGCCCGGGAGCTCTGCAGCCGTCTGGCGGCCCAGGTGGGGCCAGGCCGGGTGCACATCGGACGGATATCCCTCGCCGCCCTCATTCGATCCTCCCTGTCCCAGTTGGAGGCCATGGTCCCTGATTCCGTGGCCTTCGAGGCCCTGCTGGAGCCGGACTTGCCCCCCATTCACGGAGACGAGGGACTGCTGCGCATGGCCCTGCTTCAGATCATGTCCCATTCGGTGGAAGTTCTGGCAGGGAAGGGGGGCGCCATGACCCTTCGAGTCCTGAGCGAGGACCATTCCCGGGTCTGCATCCGCCTGGAAGACCAGGGCCCTGGGCTCCCGAAGGCGATCCTTGAGGGGCTCTTTGATCCACCCCATCCGGACACCGGCCCGGGCTCGGGCCTCGCCGCGGTGCGCAGCATCGCCCAGATTCACGGGGGGGATTTCCGGATCGAAAGCCAGCCTGGGAAGGGCAGCACCTACACTTTCAGCCTGCCGACAGCTCCCGAGCAGCCAGAGCCCGGGGAGGTTGAGCCCCGGGGGGCTGCGGAGGTGTGCCCGACCATCCTGGTCATGGATGATGATCCGGATATCCGTTACATACTCCGGCAGGGCCTGGAGGGAGCCGGTTTCCGGGTGTTGGAGGGTGAGGATGGTGTGGAGGGCTTCGGCCTCTTCCTGCGGCATCGATCAACCATCTCCCTGGTACTGCTCGATCTGACCATGCCGCGGATGGGGGGGGAGGAAGTCCTGGAGGGGATCCGCTGCCTGTGCCCGGCGATGCCGGTGGTGCTCATGAGCGGCTACAGCCGGGAGGACGCCATGGCCGCCTTTGAAGGCAAAGGGCTGGCGGGATTCCTTCCCAAGCCCTGCAAGCTGCGGGATGCTCTAGGGGTGGTCCGGGAAGCCCTGGGGCACTCGGAAGGGAGAACGCCATGATCGGGCGCAAAGCCAAGCTGATCTGGGTTGGGCTGGGGCTCATCGGGTTCCTGGCTTGCCAGGCGGAAAAGCCATTCACGCTGGACGACCCCTCCCTGGGCGTCAAGGCCGTGTTTCCGGGCGAGGCCCGGATGGCCAAATATTCCGAGGACACCCCTTTCGGGAATATCGATTGGTTCAGTACGGCCTATGCCCCCTCCGGTCGCCTGGATGTGGCCTGTTATGTGAACGTGGGCAACCTGCCGCCTGGGACCAAGGGGGGGAGCACATCGGCTGGCGTCCTGGACAGCTTTGAGGCCTGGATGAAGAAGCGTTTCACGGGATTCACCCGCACCGAGCTCCCACCGGCCCAGGGGCCGGGATTCCGCTACCGGGCCACGGTTCCGACGGGCGCCTGGGTGGAAGGCATCGTCGTGGTCCGTCGCGGTCGGCTGCACCATGCCCAGGCCACGACAGGCCGGGCAGGCGATCCCCGGGGTCAGGCCTTCCTTTCGAGTTTCGAGGTGAGAAAGTAGCCGCTATCCTGGACATCAGTTGGTGGCTGTAGATGAAGATGTTTGGCGCCCTTGGCGCATGGATTCTGAGTGCGAGTCTCTTGAACGGCGGGAGTCCGGAGGGTCTTTCCTATCGCATCCGGCTTCAGTTTCAGGGGGATTCGGAGCCCGTGGAGGGCCGCTTCCGACTCGTGCCCACCCCGGTCCTGCGCACCCGGAATCGCGTCAAGCCACCCCGCATGGGTGGCTGGCGCCTGGAACCTCTTTCGGGCTCCCTGCGCGGCGTCCTTCCCCGGGCTGAGCGTCTGCTCTACTTTGCCGGACCAGGACCGGGTACCTCTCCTCGCGGGGCTGTGATCCGCTACGGAAAGCGCCTCTGTCACGTGTGGGATGTCCAGATCCCCATCGGAACGGGGGTCTATGCCTATCTGGTGGAAGTTAAGCCTGGAGTGCTGGCGCTTGCCTACTTAAGCGGGCGTTTTGCCACCGGTGAACTCCACTCGGTGGAGATGCAGCTTGAACGTGTGGAACTGCGCACCCATGCGGCCCCTGCGGAGGAGGGCACCGCCCTCCTGAAGACGCTCGCCAAGCTTACGGCGCCACCGGTGGAAGCGATCACCTTTGCCGAGGAGCGGGTCGAGCTTCGGTAGAGGCCGGGCTCATCGGGTATTCTGGACGTTGGGGGAAATTATGGCTTTCAAGGACGAGTGTGGCGTTTTCGGCATCTGGCCCCATCCAGAGGCATCCCGCCAGACCTATCTGGGACTTTACGCACTGCAGCACCGGGGCCAGGAAGCGGCAGGCATCTGCTCCCGCGGGGAGAAGGAACTCCTGCTCCACAAGGCCCAGGGCTACGTGGCGGATGTCTTCAGCCCTGACACGCTGGATCGCCTTTCGGGGGATGCGGCCATCGGGCACACGCGCTATTCCACCACGGGGGGTAACGTGGCCTCCGCCGCCCATCCCTTCCTGGTGGAGGGGCGCTTCGGTCAGGTAGCCCTCTGCCACAACGGCAACCTCACCAATACCGAGGTCCTGCGCCGTCGCCTGATCGAGCAGGGACAGGTCTTCACCAGCCCCTCCGATTCCGAAGTGATCCTGGCCCTCATCAACCGGGCCTGCGCCGCCACCCTCGAGGACGCCGTCGTGGAAGCCCTCCGTCAGGTCGAGGGCGCTTTCTCCCTGCTGGTCCTCAGCGGCACGCAGATCATGGCTGCCCGGGACCCCCGGGGCTTCCGGCCTCTTTCCCTGGCCAAACTGGGCGATGCGGTGGTCTTCTCCAGCGAGAGCTGCGCCTTCGATCTGGTGGGGGCTGATTACGAACGGGAGATCCAGCCCGGGGAACTCATGATCGTGGACGCCGAGGGCTCCCGGTCCCGCTATCCCATCAGCGGCGTCGAGCCCAAGCCCTGTGTCTTCGAACATGTGTATTTCGCCCGACCCGACTCCTTCGTCTATAGCCGCTCGGTCATGGGCACCCGCCGGGAGATGGGGCGCCTTCTGGCCAAGCGCTATCCCGCAGACGTGGATCTGGTGGTGCCGGTTCCCGACTCCGGCGTGAGCGCCGCTCTGGGTTATGCCGAGGCCTGTGGGGCCCCCTTCGAGTTCGGCCTGATCCGCAACCACTACGTGGGCCGCACCTTCATCGAGCCCAAGCAGAGCATCCGTTCCTTCGGTGTGAAGATCAAACTGAACCCGGTCCGGGAACTGCTCAAGGGCAAGCGGGTGGTCCTGGTGGACGACAGCATCGTCCGGGGCACCACCAGCCGCAAGATCGTCCAGATGGTGAAGGAGGCCGGGGCCGCCGAGGTGCATCTCCGCATCTCCAGCCCTCCGACCACTCACAGCTGTTTCTACGGCATTGACACGCCCAGCCGGGAGCACCTGATCGCCGCCAACCACAGCGTCGAAGGAATCCGGGAATTCCTGGGGGCCGACTCCCTGGGGTATCTCACCGAAGAGGATCTCCAGACCGCCATGACGGATCCCGGCGGCAAGGGCTTCTGCTACGCCTGCTTCAACGGCGCCTACCCCGTCCTGCCAAGGAAGTAGGCCCATGAGCCCGTCCTCCGGACCCGCCGGGGCCCTCCAGTCGAGGTTCGAGGACGGGCTGCGCTTCCTGGCTGCAGCCCTGGCGCTTCAGGCTGGCTGCTCGCCTGCGCCAGCCATCACCGCAGCCTGTGATGCCCTCCGCTGCTTCCTGGCCATCCTGGAGGCAGGGGCGGAACGCCACGTTCCGGACCCCGAGGGCGAGGTGGAGCATCTGCGGAACCAGTGCGTGGCCCTTCTGACCCAGCACCAGGCCCCGGGTGAAGTGCTCGAACATGCCCTTGAGGCGGCCAAGTTGGCCCGGGATCAGGCCGCCCGCATCCTGCCCAGGCTTTTATGAACGAAGGGGACCGCCCGCTCGCGGGGCTCGCTCTGCGTCCCCCTCGTGCTCCCCACGGAGAGTCCGGGCCGAGCCCGGCCTCCCCGTCCATGAGCGAGGGGGACCACCCACCGTTTAAACTCGCCATCCTGGGCCCCACCGCTTCTGGGAAATCGGCTCTGGCGGCGGCCCTGGCCCAGCGACTGGGGGCCACGGTGGTCAATGGGGATCCCTTCCAGGCCTACCGGGGCCTGGCCATCGGCACCGGCCAGCCGAGCCCCGAGGAGCGGGGCGAGGTTCCCCACCTGGGCTATGGGGAGCTGCCGCTCACCCAGCGTCTGAATCCCCAGGCCTTCGGCGGGCTGGTCCGGGGCTGGCTCTCGGACTGCCCCCGGGCCGTCCTGGTGACGGGTTCCGGGCTCTACTTGCGGGGTATCTGGCAGCAACTCAGCGAGCTGCCGGAGGTGACGGAAGCGATCCAGGACAGGACCCGCTCCTGGTGCGATCGTCTAGGGGCACCCAGGCTTCACCGCTTCCTTCAGGCTGTGGATCCCCAGCGGGCGGCCCAACTCCACCCCAATGACCGCTCTCGCATCCAGCGGGCCCTGGCCCTCCACCTGGCCACCGGGCGACGCCCCTCGGAGCTCCTGGATGGGGTGAAGCCAGGCCTTCCCGAGGGCTGGAAGGGCCTGCTGGTGCTCCCGGACCGGGAGGCCCTGAGGGCGCGCATCCAGCGCCGGGTCCGGGCCATGGTGGAGGCGGGCTGGCCCGAAGAGGTCCAGGCCCTGGTCCGCTCAGGTCAGGAAGACCTCCTCCGGGAGCTCCGCCCCCTGGGCTATCTCCACTGGCTGGAAGGAGGCGATCCCAGGGATATCGAAGCCCGCATCGTCCAGGAAACCCAGACTTACGCCAAGCGCCAGACCACCTTCTTCCGCAACCAGTGGCCGGAATTACCGGTGTGGGATCCGGAGGGGGAGGGCTTCGGCGAGGCGCTGGCGCGCCTCTCGATCTAGCGCCCGCCGAAGCGAAGCACGGCGTCCAGGGAAACCCAGGTGATGGCGTTCAACCCCATGCCATCGGTGCCGTTGCTGTCCACGGAAACGTTGTTCAGACTTCCTTCCAGGCTGAAGATCCGATTGAAGTGATAGCCACCACCCACCCGGAAGCCCAGGCGGCCTGATTGGGAGACTTCATAGTCTGGATACCCAGTGAAGGAATAGGTCGCCTTCACCTGGTTGAGGCTCAAACCCCCAAGCAGGTAGCCGCCCCTTGAGGGGCTGGTGAAATGGTAGAGGTAGTCCCCGCCAACCTGAACGATGCCGAAGGTGTTCTGGGCGGTGCCATAGTAGGAGCCGTCGTAGGCGTCCTGCTCCTTGCTGGCGAAGCCCAGAACCGTGGCGTGCAGTCGGAGTTCCTGGTGTCGGTCGAACTCGAAGTTGACGTGTCCGCCCACCTGGAGGCCCAGCCCTTCATTGGCGCCCAGGTAATACCCGTAGCTATCCTTCTTGTCCGCGAAGTCGCCGAAGGGGGCGCTGAGTCCGGCGTGGACGCCTCCGGTGATGTTGGTCTGCTGGGCAGGAAGGGTAGCGCTGATCAGGAGGGGCAGGGTGAGTAGGAGTTTGCGCATGAAAGCCTCGTGCTTGGATGAGGCAAGCATACACCCTGTTTCAGTGACCCTGTCCGGCCTTCTCCCTCAAGGCGGTGATCCGGTCCCGGACTTCGTTCAGGAGGGCATCGCGATTGGGGAAATCTTCGAGGCGGACCGGTTGGCCGAAGAGGACATCAAAGCGGCCTGGGCTGGGGGAGAGGCTATCGGCGGGGAGGATGCGATAGCCCCCTACGGTGGCCAGGGGGACGATGGGGACCCCCGCATCCTGGGCGAGGTTGAAGCCCCCCTTCTTGAATGAGCCCAGCTGGCCGTTGCGGGTGCGGGTGCCCTCGGGGAAGATCAGCACATTCTTGCCGCCCCGGATCTCCTCCGCCGCCCGTCGAAGGCTCCTGATGGACTTCTCCCGGTTGCCCCGGTCGATGAAGATGGTGCCCGCCGCCCAGGCGGCCCAGCCCACCAGGGGCATCCACTTGACCTCCTTCTTGGCGATGTAGACCGCCGGGATGGGAATGGCGTGGATGAGGAAGGGGGGGTCCAGATGACTCTCGTGGTTGGACATGAAGATGACGGGCTGCTTGCCGCTGCGGATCTCCTCCGGCAGGTCCTCCCAGCCCCGGACACTCCACTTCACGCCGCAGAGGGGAAAGATCTGGCGTACCCACAGGGGAGCTACGGTGAAGAAGGCCCGTTTCGGCCCCAGGAAGATCGAGGCGACCAGGACTCCGATGGCCGTCAGGCAGACGCTGATCAGCCCCCAGACCACAAGAAACGCCTTCCAAACGGGATTGTGTCGCCAGCTTTTCACGGAACCTCCACCTCCATTGAAACCCAGATCGGGGGCTGGAGCCCAGGATTCCTTGGCGGGGGTGGGGCTCTCGTTGATCAGACCGTTGAGACCATCCTGTACATCCTGCCCTATTGAAAAAGAAGGAACAGGATCGTCAGGATGTACAGGATGAAGGCTGGGCACCTATTTCCCTTATCCTGTTGGAGACGGAGGTGTCATGCGCATCGAGCGGGATTTTCTGGGAGAGCGGTCGTTGGATGATTCGACCCGCCACGGGATCCATACCCTCCGGGCCGTGGAGAACTTTCCCCTGCTGGGGCGACCCGTCCACCCGGAGCTGCTGCGGGCCTTCGGGGCCGTGAAGCTGGCTGCGCTTCAGACCAATGATTCCCTGGGTTGTCTGCCCCGGGACCTGGTTCCGGCCATGAAGCGGGCCTGCGGTGAGCTGATGGCCGGTATCCTGGTGTCAGAGCTTCCGGTGGACGCCCTGCAAGGTGGGGCTGGCACCAGCACCAACATGGCCGTGAACGAGGTTCTGGCCAACCGGACCCTGGAACTCCTTGGATGGCCCCGCGGGGAGTACGGTCTGGTCTCCCCCTCGGATCACCTGAATCTGCACCAGAGTACCAATGACACCTTTCCCACGGCGCTTCGGGTGGCTGCCATCTGGGGGCTGCGGGAGCTGGAGCGCCAGGTGCTGGCCCTCCAGGAGGCTTTCCAGGCCAAGGAGAAGGCCTTCGCCCATGTGGTGAAGATCGCCCGTACAGAGATGCAGGATGCTGTCCTCATCACCCTGGGGCGGGAGATGGGGGCCTATGCGGAAGCCCTGAACCGGGACCGCTGGCGTCTGGCCAAGAGCGAAGAGCGCCTCCGGGTGGTGAACCTCGGGGGTACCGCCGTGGGGACGGGGCTGGCGGCCCCCCGGCAATACATCTTCAAGGTCGTGGACGAACTCCGGGAGATCACGGGTCTGGGCCTCGCCCGGGCTGAGAATCTGGTGGAGGCGACCCAGAACGCCGACACCTTCGTGGAGGTCTCGGGCCTTCTGAAGGCTCTGGCCACCACCCTCATCAAGATATGCGGGGACCTGAGGCTCCTCTCCAGCGGCCCGGAAGCTGGGATAGGAGAGCTTCGGCTCCCGCCCCGCCAGGCCGGGAGCTCCATCATGCCGGGCAAGGTGAATCCGGTGATCCCGGAGGCCGTGACCCAAGCGGCCCTCATGGCCATGGCCCACGATCAGGCCCTCTCCTTCGCCATCTCTATGGGCAGCCTGGAGCTCCACCCCTTCCTGCCTCTGGTGGCCCACTGCCTCCTGGAGAGCCTGGACCTCCTGGCCCGGGGCTGCGACATCCTCCGGCGCCACTGTATCGAGGGCCTGGAGGTTGACGAGGCGCGGTGCCGGAATACTGTGGAGAACTGCACAGCCGCTGCTACTGCCCTTCTGCCTCTCCTGGGGTACGAGACCCTTTGCGCCTTGGTGGGCAGGGCTCAGCTCTCGGCTTGCAGTGTCAAGGACCGTGGCATCGCCGAAGGCCTCTTCACCGAAGAGCAGTTTCACGAGCTGACCAGTCCGGAAGCCGTGGGGCGCCTGGGGAGTCCCCTATGAACGCCTGGGTTCTCTTCGACTGGGGTGACACCCTGATGCGGGACTTTCCCGGATCCAAGGGGAAGATGAAGGACTGGCGGAAGGTGGAAGCCGTTACGGATGCCCGCAAGGCCCTCCACAGGATCCACGGCCAGGTCAACATTGGATTGGCCACCCAGGCGGAGGACAGTGACGAGGCCGATATCCGGGAGGCCCTGGCCCGGGTGGAGCTGGACACCTTCATCAAGCGCATCTATTGCTCCCGTGGACTGGGAGTCTCCAAGTCCTCCCCGGACTTCTACCCCCGCATTCTGGCGGCCCTCAAGGTGCCTGCGGATCGGGTGGTGATGGTCGGGGACAACTTCCAGGAGGATGTGGAGGCCGCCCGTGCCGCAGGCATGCGGGCCATCTGGTTCAACGAACGCAGTTCTGAGGAACGCACCGGGGAGCACATGGCCACGCTCCACCATCTGGATCATCTCCAGGGGCTGCTGACCGCCTGGGGCATCCTCAAGAGGAACTGATTCTTGGCTCACGCGGAGGCGCGGAGACGCGGAGGGAGAAAGACCTCCGTAGGCGTTCAGGACTTCGTCATGGAATCGTATCCGCGGGAAAATGAGAATCGGCCGCAGATAAATGAGATAAACGCCGATAAAGAAATGGTCTACGGGCGGGGAACCTGGGTCTGCCCCGCAAGGCGGGGGCGGACGGCGAAGCCGCCCGCGTTCAGCAAGGGAGAGGGAGGCTATGGCACGTATGCGTGCCTCCACCTCCCTCTCCCTTGCTGAACCAGCCCCAGGTGCCCAGGTGGGGCCTCTTCGATCTGGCATCCGCGTGCATCCAATTCATCCGCGGCCGACATGCTTTTCTCCTCATGGAAAGCCCGATCCTCGGTCCTCGAGCTGAACGGCTACAAACCTCCGGCTCCTGTAATGGCATCCGCCGAGGGATGGATGTCATCCGACACTTTGCCGGGGATACTGTTATGGGTGTCGGGCCTCCTGGACTCCGCGCCTCCGCGTCTCCGCGTGAGCATCTCTCCGCTTCTCCATCCAAAGGTCCCCCATGCAGTCCACCCCCAAGTCCCTCCGCCTGCACATCGGCCTCTTCGGTCGCCGGAACGTGGGCAAGTCCTCGCTCCTGAACGCCATCACCCGCCAGCAGGTCTCCATCGTCTCGGCCTTTGCGGGCACCACCACCGATCCGGTGGAGAAACCCATGGAGCTGCTGCCCCTGGGGCCGGTACTCTTCGTGGATACGGCCGGGGTAGATGACGAAGGGGCCCTGGGAGAGCTCCGTATCGAGCGCACCAAGGCCGTCTTCGAACGGGTGGACCTGGGGGTGATCGTTACCGAGGCCGGGGCCTGGGGGGCCTTCGAGGAAGGCCTGCTGGAGGAGCTGAAGGCCCGGAAGGTTCCGGTGCTGGTGGTCTTCAACAAGGCGGATCTCAGGATTGCCAGTCCCGAGGAGCAGGCCGACCTGAGCGCCAAGGGCGCCCGGGTGGTGGTGGTCTCCGCCTCCACTGGGGCCGGGATCCTGGATGTGCGGGAGGGGCTGCTGCGCCTGGCTCCGGCGGACTTCTTCGACAACCGGCGTCTGGTGGCGGATCTGGTGCCCCCGGGCGAAGTGGCGGTGCTGGTGGTGCCCGTGGACAAGGAGGCCCCCAAGGGGCGCCTGATCCTTCCCCAGGTCATGACGATCCGGGACCTCCTGGACGGCGAATCCCTGTCCCTGGTGTGCCAGGAGCGGGAGCTGCGCCGGGCCCTGGACCGTCTGAAAACGCCCCCGGCCCTGGTGGTGACCGACTCCCAGGCCTTCCTCAAGGTGGCCGCCGATGTGCCCCGGGAGGTCCCCATGACCTCCTTCAGCATCCTCATGAGCCGCTTCCAGGGCGAATTGACCGAGCAGGTCCGGGGCACCCTGGGCATCGAGAAGCTCAAGGGGGGCGACCGCATCCTCATCGCCGAGACCTGCGCCCATCACCCCGTGGGGGAGGACATCGGCCGGGTCAAGATCCCCCGCTGGCTCACCCAGTACGTCGGCGCCAAGCTGGATTTCGAGCACACCCAGGGGCGGGATTTTCCTCAGGATTTGAGTGAATATAAATTGATAATACATTGCGGCAACTGCACCGGCAATCGCCGGGAGATGCTGAGCCGCATCCACCGGGCCAAGGCCGCCGGGGTGCCCATGACCAACTACGGGCTCACCATCGCATACTCCCTGGGCATCTTCGAGCGTGCCCTAGGTCCCTTCCCGGAGGCTCTGGAGGCCCTCAGGGCCTCTTCTTGAGCCGGTAGGCCAGCTGGGGCCTGGAGATGCCCAGGAGCCGGGCCGCCGCCGAGAGGTTGCCCTTGCTCCGCTCCACGGCCTCCTGGAGCAGCCGCGCCTCCATGGCCTCCAGGCTGCACGCACTCCCCGGTCCCCAGGCGGCCAGATGGTCCAGGAGGCTGGGGCGGGAGGGCTCATCCCGATCCGCCAGGCTCCCTCCGCTTCCCACGGAGAACACCAGATCCCGGGGCAGGGGCTCGCTGCGGAAGAGGTGGGAGATATCGATGAGCTCGTTGTCCTCCACCGCAATGACACCCCGCTCCACCAGGTTCTGGAGCTCACGGATGTTGCCCGGGAAGCCATAGTTCAGGAGGGCGCGCACGGCCCGGGAGGTGAAACCCGGGACCTTGCGGTCATGGAGAGTGTTGAAGCGCCGCAGGAAGCAGGTCATCAGCAGGGGGATGTCATCCCGGCGCTCCCGAAGTGGGGGTAGGTGGATCGGAAAGACATTCAGGCGGAAGTAGAGATCCTGCCGGAAATGGCCCTGGTGGACGGCCTCCTGGAGCTCGACGTTGGTGGCGGCCACGACCCGCACATCCACTTTGATCACCTCCGTTCCGCCCACCCGCTCGATGACGCCCTCCTGGATGGCCCGCAGCAGCTTGCCCTGGGAGGTGAGGCTCAGGGTTCCGATCTCATCCAGGAAGAGGGTGCCCCGGTGGGCCCGCTCGAAACGACCGGGCCGGGAGGTGCTGGCTCCGGTGAAGGCACCCCGCTCAACCCCGAAGAGTTCGGATTCCACCAGGGACTCCGGGATGGCCGCGCAGTTGATGGAGATGAAGGGACCCTGGCTCCGGTGGCTGATCTCATGGAGCATATGGGCGAAGAGTTCCTTGCCCACTCCGGATTCACCCGTGAAGAGCACGGTGGCGCGGGTGGGGGCCACCTTCCGAAGCAGGTGGCAGGCAGCGTTGAAGGCTGAGGAAATGCCCACCATCTGCCGCGTGTTCTCATCCTCCAGCTCCGGCAGGCTGGCGGCTTCCTTGGACTGGGGCACGCCGAAGGCCGTGGAGCTGACGAAGCCTTCGGCATTCAGGTACTGGAGGTCCTCCTCCACATCCTCCCACTCCTCGGCCGGACGCCCCACAATCCGGCAGACCGCCGCTCCCTGGGCCCGGCACTCCACCTCCCGGAAAATGATGAGCTTCCCCAGCAGGGTGCTGACGTAGCCGATGACATGGCCCACCAGTCCCCAGCAGGCCGGTTCCCGGAGCAGGCCCTGGGTGGCGATGGCCTCGTCGGCCTCGGCGGAGTGGTGGTGCAGGAATTCGCCGGAGTAGGTGCCACTTTGGGCATCGAAGCTCAGCTGGACAGGCTCCACCTTCACCATCCCCTCCAGGGCGTGGAGCTTGGCCCCTGCCAGAAGCATGGAGACCGGGTCCGTATGGGGCCAGCGCTCCCGGACGTACTCGGCGTCGCGGACTCCTTCCCCGTAGCCCAGGCGGGTGAGGAGCCCCCTGGCCTTGGCTTCGCCCAGGTGGGCGATGAGTTCCCGCCGCATCGCCCCCAGGCCGGCGCTCTGCATCAGAATCACCCGACGGTCATGGAGCCAGATTCGCCCTTCCTCCGGTGAGAAGGAGATGCTTTCGGCGAGATCCCGCACGTTGGGTCTCTGCTCCGTGCTCTCCTGTCCCCGCGAGGTCAGAAGAAGGGTGCCTGCCAGACGCTGGTCCGAGGCAAGGGGACTGCGGAGGAGTTCTGCCATGGCTTCATTCCTGGGATTTGAGCAAATGGTAAAAGCAAAATGGGATGCCGGGGGGCGAAATTGATCAAAGAGTTAAATTTGAATGAATTTATGGGGGGCCTGGGTTGGGATCTTTTCCCGGCTCGGTTTGTAACATGGGTATATGCCTATGTTTGATATTTGGATGGGGACCGGCTGGGGCTGTTGATATCTTTGGCACTGACATTGCTCTGTTGTTTTATCAATTCATATTCCATCAGGGGATATCCACGCTCTTCATAGGAGGCAGGTGTGTCCGAGGCCCAGGTGTCCGTAGCGCAACCCATCGTCAGGCCTTTGATCGAGCCCCGAAGGCTCTTCATCGGCGGCCAGTGGCTGGAGGCCCGGAGCGGGCAGCGCCGGGAGGTCCTGGATCCCTCCACCGGCAAGGTCATCACCTCGGTGGCCGACGCTGGGATCGAGGATCTGGATGCGGCGGTGCTGGCTGCCCGGAAGGCCTTCGATGAGGGTGACTGGGCCCGGATGAGCGGTCGGGAGCGGGCCCGGATCCTGCTGCGGGTGGCCGAGGTCATGCGCCGCCGCACGGAGGAGCTGGTGGCCACCGAGAGTGTCGATGTGGGCAAGCCCGTGACCTTCAGTCGTATCGTCGATGTGGCTACGGTCATCGAGACCTACGAGTATTACGCCGCCCAGGCCCAGTTGAAGGAAGGCGCTTACCGCGAGGTGCCTGGAGGGGCCAGGGCCTATATCTGCCGGGAGCCCCTGGGGGTCATCGGGGCCATCACGCCCTTCAACTTCCCCCTGATCCTGTCCAACAACAAGCTGGCCCCCGCCCTCGCCGCGGGCAACACCATCGTCCACAAGCCAGCCAGTGACACCCCCCTGAGTGCCCTGCTGATGGCCGAGATCTTTGCGGAGGCGGGCATCCCCGCCGGGGTCGTCAATGTGATCACCGGGCCCGGTGCCCGGATCGGAGATGCCATGGCCCGGCACCCCGGCATCGACAAGATCGCCTTCACCGGTTCCACGGACATCGGCCGCGAGGTGGCCCGGGTCGCCGGGGAGTGCATCAAGCCCACGACTCTGGAGCTGGGAGGGAAGTCCGGGCACATCATCTTCGAGGACGCCGATGTGGAAAGGGCCGTGGGGGCTGCCATCCAGGGCTTCATCTTCAATACGGGGCAGTTCTGCATGGCCGGGACCCGCCTCCTGGTGGCCAGGCCTCTCCACGACGCCGTGGTGGGCGCCCTGGTGGGCGCGCTGCCCCACATCCCCCTTGGGGACCCCTTCGACCCTGCCACGGTGGTGGGGCCCATGGTCAGTGCCAAGCAGCGGGCCACCTCGGAGGACTACTGCCGCATCGCCCTGGAGGAGGGGGCCACCCTCGCCGTCGGTGGTCAGCGGATCGAGAAGGAGGGTGGCTTCTATTTCCCGCCCACGGTGGTCACCCACGTGACGAACCAGTCCCGGCTCGTGCAGGAGGAGATCTTCGGGCCCGTCCTCACGGTCCAGGCCTTCGATACGGAGGAGGAGGCCATCGCGCTGGCCAATAGCACGGTGTTCGGGCTCGCTGCGGGCCTCCACACCCGGGACATCTCCCGGGTCCATCGGGTCAGTGCCCGCCTCAAGGCCGGGATCGTGTGGGTGAACGGCTGGGCCATCCTGGATCCCTCCGTGCCCTTCGGGGGTTACAAGCAGTCGGGCTTCGGCCGGGAGTACGGACCGGAGGCCCTCCATTACTACACCCAGGTGAAGTCGACCGTGATCGCTCCCTGAGCCCCTGTTTCAGCCCTGTTCTCATGCCATCGGGCCCATTCCAGGAGGAAACGCCGTGAAGATCAAGGCCGCAGTCATTCGGGAGCGGGGGGGAGCCTTCCTGTTGGAGGAACTGGACCTCGATGAGCCCAGGGACCACGAAGTCCTGGTCCGCATCGTGGGCACCGGGGTCTGTCACACCGATCTCGTGGCCCGGGACCAGTTCATTCCCGCGCCCCTGCCGGCGGTGTTCGGCCACGAGGGGGCCGGGGTGGTCGAAAAGGTCGGCGCCCGGGTCACCAAGGTCAAACCCGGGGACCATGTGGTCCTGAGTTTTCTCACGTGTGGGGCCTGTCCCGCCTGTCTCCAGGGGATGCCGAGCCACTGTCCCAGCTTCCTGCCCAGCAATGTCGCCGGGGTCAGGTCCGATGGTTCCACCACCCTTTGCAAGGGGGATGAAATCATCCATGGCTCCTTCTTCGGTCAGTCCTCCTTCGCCAGCCACGCCCTGGCGGCGGAGCGGAATGTGGTCAAGGTGCGCAGGGATGTGCGGCTTGAGATCCTCGGCCCTCTGGGTTGCGGTGTCCAGACCGGGGCCGGGGGCGTGATGAACTCCCTGAAGCCTCCCATCGGCTCCTCCATCGCCGTATTCGGGGCCGGTTCCGTGGGGATGAGCGCCATCCTGGCGGCCGCGGCGGTGGGCTGCGGGACCATCATGGCCGTCGATGTGGTCCCTGCGCGCCTGGAGCTGGCTCTGGAATTGGGGGCGACCCACGCCATCAACTCCCTGGAGCAGAATGCGGTGGAGGTCATCCGGCAATTGACCGGCCAGGGCGCCGACTTCTCCCTGGAATGCACCGCGCTCCCCAAGGTCTTCCGTCAAGCCGTGGACTGCATCCGGGTCGGCGGGACCTGCGGGCTCATCGGGGTCGCGGGGCCCGGTGTGGAAGTTTCGCTGGAAATGGCCACCATCCTGGATGCCCGCACCATCAAGGGCATCGTGGAAGGGGATTCCAATCCGGATATCTTCATCCCCCAACTGATCGAACTCTACCGGATGGGCCGCTTCCCCTTTGACCGGATGCTCAAATCCTATCCCCTGGAGCAGTTGAACCAGGCGGTGGAGGATTCGGAAAAGGGGCGCGTGCTGAAGGCGATTGTGCATCCCTGACTGCGAGTGATTCGCTGACTATAACTTTTTAAAATGTTAATTGGTGATTTTCATCGATTGCGAAGTCTGCGGCTGTCTGTATTGGTGCATTTTGCGGCGCTATCGAGTCCTTATCGGCATTTTGTTGATATTTTAAATAATTTAGTCTTGTTGAAGTTGTCATTAAGCCACAGGGGTGTGGTGAATCTGTAATTATGTAATAAATATTTAATTAATCCCCAAAAAAATATCATTGTGCCTTCTGCTTCTAATGAATCCGGGACACGAGGGAAAGCAGAACCTCAATCAGTCGGTGAATCCCTGGATTCGTCAACCTCTACGTTCTGCAAGGAGACGATTCATGGACAAGAAGTTCGTTTTCACGTTGGGCTGTATTGTGACGGCGAGTCTGGCCCTCATCTGCCTGGTCTGGATCTTCGTATTCAACTACGACCCCATCCATCCTGAGCGGATGTCGCCCTGTTTCGGGTTGGTCTGGTGCATCTTCTGGGGGGCCAGCATCGTCATCGCCTCCCAGGGCACCTGGAAGACCCTTCCCAGCGGGATTCTCTCCGCAGCCTGCGGCCCCATCTACGGTTTCATCCTCTACACCGTCATCGGGCTCATGATCATGCAGGGTATCCACCCCAAGCTGGCCTTCATGATCGGCGCGATTCCTGTCACCTTCGCTCTTTGCATGGTCCACATGGTTCTGCTGGGCAACACGCTCTTTGCCAACGTTCCGACCCTTCTGGGTACCTATGGGATCTGGTTTGCCCTAAAAAATCCCGTGGACCCCTCGAATAAGCTTTGGCTGTGGGGCACTCTGGCCTTCATGTTCGGCCTGGTCTACGCGACAAGCCTTGTTCCACTGACCCTCTGGCTCCTAGGGAAACTGGCCAAGCCGGAAGTCGCTGAAGTCGGTGAAGTGTGATCAGGGATTGATTCTCAGGTCCCAAGGCCCACCGTTGATCCTCCCGGTGACCCAGGGCGAAGGTTTGCGGTGCTCGAAAGGGACCCGGGGCTGTCCAGGGCAGGCCAGAGGCCTGCTGAACCTATGCCGTCCGCTGGAGATGAGTCAGGTAAAGCCTCAGGTCGAACTCGAGCTGGTGGTAGTGGGGTTCCATGTGACAGCAGAGCTGGTAGAAGGCCTTGTCGTGGGCCTTCTCCCGGAGATGGGCCAGTTCGTGCACGGCGATCATCCGGAGGAAAGGCTCCGGCGCGTCCTGGAAGAGCGTGGCGATGCGGATATGGGCCTTGGCCTTGAGGCGGGCTCCCTGGACCCGGCTGGCGCTGGTCTGGAGGCCCAGGGCGTTGTGGGTGAGGCCGATGGTGCTGTCGTAGCTGACGCCCGCCAGGGGCGGGGCGTTCTTCATGTAGCGGGTCTTCAGGTCCATGACGTATGACTGGAGGGCCTTGTCGCTCTGGATGGGATGACGCTTGTTTCCGTAGCGATTCTCCAGGAGCTTGCCCAGGCCTTCAGCGGCAATCAGCTCCCGCACCTGGATCAGGAGGTGCTCGGGGTAGCCTGCAAGGAAGGGGAGATCGCTCATACCGGAAAAGTATCCCATGGAGGGGCTTGTTTTATATTTCTGGAAATTTAGAATAAGCGACATGAGCGAGTCCGATGCCCAGTTGCGCCTATTCTCCCAGGCCCTGAAGCCCCTGGGGCACCCCGCCCGCCTGGCGCTCCTCCGCCTGGTGGTGCGGGGGCCTGTGGAGGGAACGCCTGCCGGTGAGCTGCAAGCTCGCATGGCCATTCCGGGCTCCACCCTGAGTCATCACCTCTCGGAGCTCGTTCAGGCCGGGCTGGTGAAGGCCCAGCGCCAGGGAACCACCCTTCGCTACGCCGCCTGCTTCGAGCGTTTGAAGGCCCTCACCAACTATCTGTGGGAAGACTGCTGCGGTGGCGGCTGTCGTGACCCCCATTGCCTTTGACAGGAGCCCCCATGAGCGGGAAACGCCTTTCCTTCCTGGATCGCTACCTGACCCTATGGATCTTCCTTGCCATGGGGCTGGGTGTCCTGTTGGGCTATGCGGTGCCGGGCTTCAACGCCGCCATCAATGCCTGGAACGTGGGCACCACCAGCGTCCCTTTGGCGGCGGGCCTGATCCTGATGATGTATCCGCCCCTGGCCAAGGTGAAATATGAGGAACTGCATCTGGTCTTCTCTGGTGCGAGGGGGACCGCCCGGGCCCAAGGGCCCTCTGCGTCCCCCTCGCGCTCCCCGCGTCCTGGCCAGGCCGAGCCTGCCCTGGACGCCGACCTCGCTGCCATCCCTGCCTCCGGTGGCGGGAAGCTGCTGCTGCTCTCCCTGGTCCAGAACTGGATCATCGGCCCCCTGCTCATGTTCGGTCTGGCGGTGCTCTTCCTGCGGGACCGGCCCGAGTACATGATCGGCCTGATTCTCATCGGGCTGGCCCGCTGCATCGCCATGGTCATTGTCTGGAACGACCTGGCCAAGGGGGATACGGAGTACTGCGCCGGACTGGTGGCCTTCAACTCGATCTTCCAGGTGCTCTTCTTCAGCGTCTACGCCTGGTTCTTCGCCACCGTGCTGCCGGCCAAGCTGGGCCTCCAGGGAGCCGTGGTGGCCATCACCATCGGACAGATCGCGAAGAGTGTCTTCATCTACCTCGGCATCCCCTTCATCGCGGGCTTCCTGACGCGCTATGTCCTGGGTCGGGCCAAGGGGTTGGACTGGTACCACAGGGTCTTCGTGCCCCGGATCAGTCCCATCACCCTCATTGCCCTGCTCTTCACAATCATCGTGATGTTCAGTCTCAAGGGTGAGGCCATCGTGAAGCTGCCCCTCGATGTGGTCCGCATCGCCATTCCACTGCTGATCTATTTCGTGGTGATGTTCCTGGTGAGCTTCTGGATGTCGAAGCAGGTCGGTGCCAGCTATCCCCAGAGCGCCACGCTGAGTTTCACCGCCGCCAGCAACAACTTCGAACTGGCCATTGCGGTGGCCGTGGCCACCTTCGGCATCGCCCATGGAGCGGCCTTCGCCGCCGTCATCGGGCCTCTGGTGGAAGTGCCGGTGCTCATCAGTCTGGTGAGCGTGGCCTTCTGGTTGAAGCGGCGCTGGTACCCGGAATCCCAGGAGTCCGCGTGAAGAGCCTCCTCTTCCTCTGTGTGGCCAACAGCGCCCGCTCCCAGATGGCGGAGGGACTGGCCCGCCAGATGTTCCCTGGATGGACTATCCAGAGCGCGGGAAGCCGTCCCGGCCGGGTGAACGCCCAGGCCATCGAGGTCCTTGCGGAACTGGGCATCGATATCAGCGGGCACCGGAGCAAGTCCGTTTCCGAGATCGATCCTGCAGGCATCGATCTCGTGATCACCCTCTGCGCTGAGGAGGTCTGCCCGGTCTTTTTCGGCCAGGCGGAGCGTGTGCACTGGCCCATCCCGGATCCGGCCTGCCGGGTTGCGGATCCCACGCCGGAACAGCTTCGGCAGCCTATGCGTGTCGCCCGGGACGAGATCCGGCAAAGACTGGAGCGCCTGGGTGCCTAGTGTGGTGGCCCGTCTTGGAGCTGGTCCCAGTTATTCCGGGCCACCACACTAGCTGATGTCCGCGAGGCAGGATGTCAGGACTCTGGATCCATGGTTCAGCGCCCGCCCCGCCCAGGCCCAGGAAGGGCCGCCCGCCCTGTGGACGGAAGGCCGTGCCCGATGGTCTGGGCCGGTGTGCAAGCCTGGATGTAGCAGTCCTCGCAGATCAGCTCCCCGTGATCCTCACAGGCCTCGGCCTCGGTCATGGGCTGCTTGCAGCGGACGCATGCTAAGCCTGTATCCTCGGGTCTCATGGCTGGGCAGGCAGGCTGAGGGCGAGGCGTTCGACCGTGCTGGCGATGAGGGCCTCGTCCACCAGGGTCTTCCCCTTCTCGACCCCGAAATCCGTCAGCACCAGGGAGGTATGGGGCAGCCCCAACCGCTGGAAGGTCTTGTGCCCGCAGGCGGTGGGGCAGCCATCCACCACGAGGTTGAGCTGGGCCTCCCGGGCGTTCTTGAGGAATCCCTCGAGTTCTGCCCCCACGGCGGCAAGGCAGGTCACCCGCACCCCCCCCTGCAGGGCGAGGCGCCGGACGGCCTGGTCCGCCAGAAGCCCCGTATTGGCTGCCCCGGAACAGGCGTAGGCGAAGCGGTTGGTATGGGTGGAACAGGCACAGGACATTGCGGACTCCTTTGATGTGGGTCAGATCATGGAACGCGCCTGCCAGGCCAATCGCAGGACCCAGAGGCCGCAGAAGGTGAGCAGGACACCCATGGCCTTGGGGAGCCAGCGCCCCAGGACCCTGGAGAAACGACTCTGGGCATACTTGCTGGCCCACCCACTGGAGGCCCCGGCCAGGAAGAGGAGCAAGACATGGCCCAGGGCATAGCCGAAGAGCAGTACGCCACCCCAGACGATCTGCTTCTGGAGAGCCACGATGGTCAGTACTGCCGCCAGGGCGGGGGTGGCGCAGGGAGCGGAAAGGGTTCCGGTGAGTCCCCCCAGGGCGAAGGCCCCCAGGAGCCCCGCACCCTGGAATCGGCCCATTTGCCTGGGAGAAGGGGAGGGCAGGGAGTAAAGGCCGAGAAGGTGAAGACCAATGGCCAGCAGGATGAGCCCCAGCAGGGCTTTCCAGCCCCAGCCGATATCCCCGAGCAGGGTGCCCGTCACGGCGGCGAGCAATCCAAGCAGCGTGAAGACGGCGGCAAGTCCAAGTGCGAATGCGCCCGACAGCACCATGGGGTGATGGCGTCCCTGCGCGGTGCCTCCGGTGAAACCCACGACCAAGGGGGCGGCCACCAGAACGCAGGGATTGGCGGAGGTGAGGAGCCCTCCCAGAAAGACCAGGCCAAGCTGCTGGAGCGCCGGGGCCTGGGCCACCAGTTCCGCCAGCCGCGCGAGGAGTTCGCTCATCTCACTTCAGCCCGGCCTGGGCCAGGGCCGCCAGGAATTCCTCCCTGGGCCAGAACCCCATGTGCCGGGACACCTCCCTGCCCTTGGGGTCGAAGATTACCTGGGTGGGCATGACCATCACCCGATGGGCCTGGGCCTCCTTGGGGTACTCGGTGATATAGAGATTCCTTATCTGCACCCGATCTCCGAACCGTGCCTGGAGCTCCCCCAGGATGGGCTGCATGCGCTTGCAAGGCACGCAGGTGGGGCCGCCGAACTCGATGATGGTCCATTGGCCGGATTTCAGGGCCTGCCGGAGGCCCGCCGGGTCCAGGGCGGGCACGGAGGACTGGGCAGACAGGGCCAGTGAGGCCCCCAGGAAGAGCGCGGGTAAATGAAATCGCATGGTTGCCTCCTAGGCCTTCAACATGGAGAGGATCTCGTCGGCGCTGGCCACCTTGCCCTGGAAGCGCAGCTTGCCGTCGATGGCGAGAGCGGGGGTGCCCAGGATGCCCCGGGCGGCGATGGCCGCGAAGTCGTTGATCTTTACCACCGCGTGGTCGCCACCGGACAGTTCCACGGCCTTCTTGGCGTTCTGGGTCAGGGTTTCGCACTTGGCGCAGCCGGAGCCGAAGACTTCGATGAGCATGGGATCTCCTAGAGAATGGCGTTGAAGATGTAGCCCACCAGCAGGATGCCGAGGGCCACGATGCCTACGAATGTGGCGATGAGCCTGGGGCGCATGACCTTGCGAAGGATGACGACTTCGGGAAGCGAGAGGCCGATGACCGCCATCATGAAGGCCAGGGTCGAACCCAGGGCAGCGCCCTTGCCCAGGAGGGCCTCTACGATAGGCAGGACACCTGCGGCGTTGGAGTAGAGGGGAACCCCCACCAGCACGGCCAGAGGGACGCTGTACCAGGTGCTCCTGCCCAGCAGGCCCGCCATGAAGGCCTGGGGCACATAGCCATGGATCAGGGCCCCCACTGCGATGCCCCCCAGGATGTAAGGCCAGACCTTGCCCACGATGTCCCGCACACCCTGAGTGGCTTGATCCAGTCGCTGGTCGAGGCTGGGCCGCTCCTCTTCCAGTTCTCCTGTGGGAGAGAGTTTCAGGACGTCCTGCACCCAGGGCTCCAGGTGCCGCTCCATTCCGAGCTGTCCAAGGACCAGTCCTGAACTGAAGGCGATCACCAGCCCCGTGCCCGCGTAGAGGAGGGCGATCTTCCACCCGAACATGGCGAAAAGGAGCCCCAGGGCCACCTCGTTGATCATGGGGGCCGCCACCAGGAAGCTGAAGGTCACGCCCAGGGGCACGCCAGCCCTCAGAAAACCGATGAAGAGGGGGATGGCCGAGCAGGAGCAGAATGGCGTGATGACCCCGAAGAGGGAGGCCAGGGCGTTCCCCAGGCCCGCCCGGCGCTTCGACAGGGTGTCGCGGACCCGGGTTGGGCTGATGAAGGACTGGAGGAAGGTGACGACGAAGACCACCAGGGTGAGCAGGAGGAGCACCTTGGGGCCATCGTAGAGGAAGAAGGCCACGGACTCGCCCAGGTGGGACTTGGGGGTGAGGCGGAAGAGCCCGAAGGCGATCCATTCAGACAGAGGGTGGCAGATGGCGTAGAGGGCTATCCAGAGCAGGAGGGCAAGCGGCACCCATCCCCTTCGGCGCATGAAGGAGGAGGACTCAACCATGCTGCACCTTGGAGGCCGGGCAGGGGATGGGGAGGGCAAGGGCCTTGACGGCTTCGGCCTGGGTCCGATCCTGGAGGGTTTCCGGCAAGGGCGCCACCTCGGCCAGGAGGCCCTGGAGCAGGGGCGAAGCCTCGGAGGCCGGCGTCGTGGATACGAAGACCCAGCGACCCTCCTTGCGTTCCCTGACAAATCCGGCCCGGCGGAGTTCCTTCAGGGCCTCAGAAACCGAAGATTGGGGCACCTGGAGGACTTCGGCCACCTGGCATACGCAGTACTCGCCGACAGCCAGGAGGGCAAGTACGCGAAGGCGGAGCGGGTGTGACACCGCCTTCAGTTGTTCCACCAGGAATCGCAGGTTATCCACCATGGGCTCACTCCAGTGGGGAGTGTAGCATGGGGATGTGGATATATCGGAAAGTTTCGATATGTCGATTTATACGCTGACCCGAAGCCCCTCGCAGGACTTCGGGATGCAGTTCCCGCCTACTGCTTGGACAGGTTGTAGGTCTTGGTGACCCAGCCTGCCACAGCCTTCCCGTCCCGCTGGCCAGCCTGGTAGGTGGAGGCCAGAGCGGAATCCCGGACTGCCTCGTCAATACCTGAGCCCGGCACACCACTGACGACGATGACCTTTTGCGGACGACCTACTGAGTCAACATAGACCTTGACCGTTACGGCCCGGTCCTCGTTCAGGAACTTCCGGGAGGCGGATGAGAGCTTGACCGGGGCCACCTTGATCATCTGGCAGTCGCTGGAGGCGCTTCCTCCCTGGTTCTGGGCGGCGAAGGCATAGGTCTTGGTAACCCAGCCCGGGACCGAGCGCCCATTCTGAGATGCAGGCCTGTAGGTGGAGGCCTTGGCGGCTTCCACGGCGGCATCATCGAAACCATAGCTGCCGGGGACACCACTCACTACGATGGTCTTCTGGGGGCGCCCCATGGAGTCGACGTAGACCTTCACGGTGACCGAGCGGTCCTGGGAGGCTGCGTTGAGACGGATGGCGGCCTGAGGATAGCGGGCAGGTACTGCATTGAGGAACTGGGCCTCCGAGGATTGGGCGGCGGGGGCAGGGGTGGGTGCCGCAGCCTGGGCAGGGGCAGGAGCCGCGACGGGACCTGGGGTGGGGGTTGTCGTCTGCCTGCTCTTGGCCGCAAGCTGCTCCTGGCGGCGACGGAGGCGTTCCTGCTCCCTCTGGGCTTCCTCCCTGGCCTTGGCGAGTTCCTGGGTCCGCTTTCTGGACTCCTCCAGGGCCTTTTCAATCCTGGCCTTCTCTTCAGCCTTCTTCTCCTCCTGGAGCTTCTTCTTCAGCTCGACTTCGATCTCCTGCTGGCGAGCCTCCTGCTTCCGAAGCTCCCCCTGGATGTAGGCCTGCACCGCATCCGCGTCCCTGAGTGATTTCAATTCCGCCTGGAGGGCGGCGTTCCGGACATTGGCCCGGTGGTTGTTGTAAACCAGACCACCCACAACCAGGATCAGGGCAACCCCTCCGAGGCTGGCCCAGCGGATCATTTTGCCGCGGTCCACGGGAGCGCTGTTCGCTTCGCCGAGGGTCGGAAGGTATGGCGTGAAGTCCGTGGACTGGTCCTCCTTCATGGCAAGGGTGTCCTGCTCATTCTCCTCACGGAAGAGGGTGTGCATGAAGAAGGCCATGTTGAAGGTCGTGGGGCTGTAGTCGCCGTCGTAGAGCACGCTCTCGAGAGAAGAGGTGAGTTCCTCCGAGCTTTCAAAGGGTTGACCCACCAGGAGGAGACGGGCCAGGAAGGCCTGGATCTCGGCCGGGATGGGAGCCTCGTCCTGGGCCGCCTTGAGGGTGGCGTCGGCGAGAGCCGCGGGGATCAGGTCCTGGGCTGGGAGCTGCTCCAGGGTCAGGAGCTCGAAGAACATGGCACCCAGGGCGTAAAGGTCGATCAGGAAGGCACTGGCCGCTTTGGTTGGACGGTACGGTCCCATGGCCTTGGCCAGGGTGGGGCATTTGGCCAGAAGGGTGCAGATGGTTGGAGCCACGGGGGCATCGGCTATCTGGGTGGCACCCTCGAAGCTGACCCAGATGCTGTGGGGAGACAGCACGCCGTGGGCCAAGCCCCGGGACCTCATCTGGAGGAGGCCCTGACAGACGCCCTGGGTGATTGATAGGGCGTGATCGATGCCGAGGGGGATCTGCTCCTGGCGGGTCTTCTCGATCAGTTGGGCCAGGCTGCGCCCAGGGAGGTAATCCCAGGCCAGATGGGCGGGGGCAGCCGTTTCCATTCGATAGCCAGTGCCGAGACCCCTTGCGCTGCTCAGGCTGCCGATGGCTCGTTCGATGTCCTCGCCCTTCTCGCTCAGGCCTGCATCCTGGATCTCCTGGGAGAAGGCCCTGATGAGAAAATTATGGTCGAGAACCGGGCCTTGTGTCGTGACGCCGCGATGGATTCCACCCAGGGGGTCCGCAGAAAGCTCACTGGCAAGCAGATAGTTTCCCATGCGGGTGTAAGCCATTAGAGTCTCCAAAGTTGTGTTGAGAAAAGATAGCTCCAATTCATAAAAAATCCTAGTCGATGCTGCTGAAGCTAGGGTGTGAATTCCCTGGTGAAACCCAGAGGTCCCCGCTGGCTCGCCATGCCAGGATCCATAGATTGGCGGTGGCGTTGACCCCATCGGAGAAGGCTAGCTGAAGCTGGGCGAAGGGCAGGCTCCGCAGATCCCAGGAACCGATCCTTTGCCGCGTTGACTCATCGAACTGGGATGAAAGTGCGGTGTATCGCTGGAATTTCGTCTTGGCGGTCTGAAGGAGCGGACCCCGGAGGTCGATGGGGCCCTTGGCAGCCCAGCAGGGTTCGCTGGTGATCACGAGATGCGGGGTGAGTTCATCGGCGTAGGCCTCGAAATGCTCCCGGAGCGGGGTTACGCCACGCAGGGCGGAGGGGTCCGACAGGAGTTGTACCTTGTGGGCGAGGATGCCCAGTTCCTTGACGAGGGTCTCGGGGTGCCTCCGCTCATCGCTCATTCGCAGGATGCGCTGGAACTGCTCCTCGACTTCTTCAACCGTCGGCACCTGATCGTTGGGGATGCCCCGTGTGCCCTCGGAAAGTGCAAAGGGATGCAGGAGCAGGAACTGCCTCATTCCCTGGGGCACCATCCCCAGGGCCATCCGGGTCTGGGTCTCGTGGAAACGAGGGCTCCAGGCCTGAAGGGGGATCATGAAGGCCAGGCAGCAGAGTAGTGGTTTTAATGAGATTATCATGGTTGATCCCGGGCAGGTACAATCCATTATGCTCTCACGGACTGGAATCTGGCAGCGCTTCAGCGGCGCCGGGCTTTGGGGCTTGCCCTGGGCTCTGGCCTTGGCCTGTGCGCTCCCATGGATCATTCCAGAAACCTGGGATGGGCAGCTTTCCCCGAAACTCCTCTGGTTGGGATGGATCCTGGTTCTGATAGCTCTTCCGCTCCTGGCCTTTCGGCGCTGGCGGGTTCTGTCTCTCGCCGTAATCCTGGCCTGGATCACCCTGTTGGGCCTGGCCCGGAAGGCTCGCTGGGAGACGGCACTGCCTGAGGGGGTTGTGGAACTGGAGGCCCGGGTCTGCGCCCCCTGGTCGGTGGTGGGGGAGCGCCGGGTCGGTCGCCTGGAGGTCCTCGCGCCCGTTTCCCTGAAGGGGTTGGAGCTTCCCGTTACCCTTCCCCTGGAGGGGGAGGCCGCTCCCCTTCCGGGGACACCGGTGCGCTTCAGGGGGGAATTGCGGAAAGTGGGGCCGGCGCCAGGCTTTCTGGGGGAGCGACCGCTTTGGCGGGCGCGCAGTGACGAGGCTCCTCGACGGGTTCATCTGCGTTCGGCCCTGCTTATGGAAGTCCTTGGGAGCCCCGCACCTTCTCCCCTGCTGAGATTCCAGGTCTTCATGCGGCGGCGCTTCGATGCCCTGGGGCTGCCTCCTCTGGCCAAGGATCTCTGGGGGGCTTTGACCCTGGGACTCCCGCCTGCCCGGGACGAGGTGTTCTCGGCCTTTGCCGAGAGTGGAACCATCCATACCCTGGTGGTTTCGGGACTCCAGGTCACCCTGGTCATGGGAGCCGCCCTGTGGCTTTGGAACCGCCTGTTCCGCAGGGGTTCCGCCTGGAGCGCCTCTGCTGCGGGGCTGGCCTACGCGCTGTTGGTGGGTTTTTCTGCTCCGGTATGGCGAGGACTCCTGATGGGTTTCGCCTGGGCTCTGGGCCGGGAGAGTGGTTGGAAACTCCCCCCGGTGCTGACGCTCCATGGGGCGCTCCTTCTCTGGATGCTTTTTCACCCGGCTGCGGGCTGTGAACCGGGCTTTCTCCTGGCCTGGTCGGCCCTGCTTGGACTGATCTGGGGTGCGGAGCCCCTGGCCGGATTGCTTGCTCCCTTGCTGGGGCGCTGGGCCCTTCCTTTGGCCCGGATGGCGGCACCTTGGTTCTCCACCCTGCCTATCCTGGCGCTTCTGCATGGCGGCGCTCCCCTCTGGGGAATCCCCGCCAACCTTCTGGTTCTGCCCTTGGTGGTATTCCTTACCCCCCTATGTCTTGTCCTGACCCTGGTGCCGATCCCTGGCATTGTTGGGGCGACGGCCAAACTCCTGGCCTGGTGTGGGGAGGGGGTTACGCCCTTTTTCGCCCGGGTGCTGCCCCTGGCCACCGGCATCCTGTGGCCCTGGATCGCCCTGACCCTGGGCTGGCTTATGTTGGCCCATTTCCACGCCCATTTCCGGCGCACCCGCGCCCTGGTGCTGGGGCTGGTGCTCGCCAGCCTGGGGCTTCTTGCCAGCCGGGGAACGGGAGTCCGTCCGCAGGCGTTGAGTCTGGAAAGTGTGGAGATCGGGCAGGGGGATGCCCTCCTTCTGCGGGTGCCCGGGGGCGAGGCTACCCTGGTGGACACGGGGGGAAGCCCCTGGAGTGCCCGACGTCTGGTCCGGGTTCTCAGCCGCCGGGGGGTGCGGGAGCCGGTGCACCTGATTCTCACCCACCCTCATGGAGATCATGCCGGTGGGTGGTCCACCCTGGCCCGGCTCTGGCCCCTGGCCTCCGTCCGGGGAGCGGCCCTGGCGTATCCTTCTGACTGGCATCCCTTTGCACCGAGTCTCCCTTCGGGTTTCCCGCTGATGCGGGGAAATGCCTGGGAACGCGGTAAGGCTCAATTCTCCGTCCGCTGGCCCCCGGCTCCCCTGGCTTTAGCCGATGCCAATATGGCCTCGGTGGTTCTCAGGGTCCGCTGGCAGGACCGAGAGCTTTGGCTGATGGGTGACGCCCTCGCCATCCAGGAACGGGATCTCCTGGATGAGGGGAACCCGGGTCCGGGCTCCTTCCGGCGCCTCCTGAAGCCGGGACACCACGGGGGTGGCAACGCCACCGATCGCGCCTGGATCAAGGCCCTCAGTCCTGAGGTGGTCCTGATCACAGCGGGGCGGCACAACCGCTTCGGCCATCCGGACTCGGTCACCCTGGCCACTCTTGAGCGGGCGGGCGTCCCATGGGTGTGGGTCACCGGGGAGCACTTCGGGGTGTGCCTCGAGGTTCATCCGGAGGGGTGGCGGATCACGGGTGGGGATGGCTTCCATTCGCAAGTCTCAGTGCCTCGTCCCAGGTTCTCAGGAAGTTGGCCCCCCAGATCTGTTTCAAGTGGGCCTCCCCATGGCCCCGCCGCAGCAGCTCTTCCGTGATCCTGGGGAGATGGGAGGCATCCGGGCAATCCGATAGGCCGCCACCGCCATCGAAGTCCGAACCGATACCCACGTGCTCGACCCCCACCAGGGAGATGGCGTGCTCCAGGTGATCCACAAAATCCGAGACAGAGGCCTCATTCTCTCCGGCTCCGCTTCGCAGGAAGGGGCCGTAGGCGCAGAGCTGGACCACGCCGCCTGAGTGGGCGATGGCCCGGATCAGGTCATCCGGCAGGTTGCGGCGGTGGTCGCAGAGGGCCTTGCAGCTGCTGTGGCTGGCGATGACAGGGGCCTCACTGCGTTCCAGGGCCTCCCAGGCGCTCCGTTCCGAGGCGTGGCTGATGTCCACCATGATTCCGAGTTGGTTCAACCGGATCACCAATTGCCTCCCGAAGGCCGTGAGCCCCTGGTGAGGTTCCAGATTGCTGCCGCAGACCCAGTTGGCCCCCTGGTGACAGAGGGTGAGGTAGGCCAGTCCCCTGGCTGCCACCCTGTCCAGGGTTGTCAGATCCTGGCCAAGGGGGTAGGAATTCTCCATGCAGGCCACCAGGGCACGGCGGCCCTGGGCGTGCAGGTTTCGCAGCTCCCTGGGGTTGCGGGCCCTCCCGCATCGTTCCGGGGCGGAGACCGCCAGGGCATCCAGGATGTCCCACATGGCCTCTGCCCGGCCAAGGGCGGTGCACCGTGCATCCTCCGTCAGGGGGCCCTGGGGCAGGAAGGCCGTGAAGCAGGCACTCCAGAGAAGGCCCGCTTCCATTCTTGGGAGATCGAGACAGGCCAGGTCACGGTTTTCCCTGCGGAGGTCCAGGGCCGCATCCAGGGCACGCTCCAGGGTGTCCACATGGGAATCGAGGGTCAGAAAGGGAATGGACATGGGATCAGTTTGCCCAGGTCCGTCCGGCGGATGAAAGGCGCGGCTCAGCGGGCCATCCCTGCCGTTCCCACTGCGAAGGAATCCCTTGGGGGGGCTTCCTCGCATCCTTTGAGCCGGGAGGAACGATGTCGGCAAGGGTGGACGGCGGTCTGAGGCTGATCTGTCGCAGGCTTTTCTGCACGCTGTTGAAGTGGCCCCTGGGCAACCAGGGCACCTTCAGGAAGGCCGATGGGTTCAGGCTTCGCAGGATACTGGTTCTGAGGCATGATGGGGTTCCCCACATGGTGGCCTCCCTTCCGGCCTTCCGCCTCATCAAGAGGCTGGCGCCCAACTGCAGGCTCGATGTGCTGGCGTCTGAAGGCAACTTCGCCGTGGCGGAGCAATGTCCCGAGGTGGATGAGGCCTTCGTGCTGCCGGGAGGCTGGATGGGCAGACTCGGGAAGATCGCCTCGTTGCGCAAGCGGGATTACGACCTGGTTCTCAACCTGATGCTCAGCGATACCTCGGAGAACGGCCTGATCGCCAACCTGGTCGGGGGGCGGAAGGCCCTCAAGGTCGCCCACTACCCCAGACTTGAGCACTCGGTCTTCTATAACATTCAGGCCCTGTCTGCCAACCGGGGGATTTCTCTTCGGGAGAAGCTGCCCATGGTGGTTGCGGACGCCATTTCGGGATACGCCGAACCCGAGAATGAGGAGCCGAGCCTTGCCCCACATCCCCGTTACCGGGAAGCCGCCACCCTGGCACTGGGGGCACTAGGATTGACCGAAGGCAACTTTATTGTGATCCACTGGGAGGCTCGGGACTCTGAATACAAGTGGTCGGAGGCCGCCTGCCGGGATCTGATCCAGCAAGTCTGGGAGCACTTGGGTCTCAAGGTGCTGGTCATCTGCCAGCAGCTCGACGACTCCGACCTGGAGGCCCTGCAGGGCCGCTTGCCCGGATCGACCATCTATCCCGCAGGCGCTCCCCTTCTGGAACTGGCGGCGGCCATTGCCAGGGCGCGTCTCCTGGTGGCCTCGGACCTGGCCCTGCGACAGGTTGGTTACGGGTTGGGCGTCCCGGTGGTGAGTCTGTGTCCATCAACGGGGGGAGCTCATGGTCTCTGGCGCCCCCTGGAGGGGATGCCAGAAATGCAGATTGTCGCTCCCCTTGGGTGTGGCGTGAGCGTGATCCAGACCCCTCCGGTGTGGGAGGCAGTCCGTCGGCTGGCTGTGCGATACTGAGCCTCCCGGTATTTCACCTCCAAGGATTTCATGGCCCGTATCAACCAGCCCAACCTTCAGCACTGGATCGAATTCGGTCTCTTCAAGATCGCCGAGGTTCTGATCCGCCTCCTCACCTGGCGCGGCGCCTGCCGCCTGGGAGCGGGATTGGGTCTCCTGGTCTGGTTCCTTGACCCGGCCCATCGTCGCATTGTCCGCAGCAACCTTCGGGCTTCGGATCTTGGGGTCGATGAGACGGAAGTGCGACGGTTGACTCGCCGCTGTTTTGCCAATTTCGGTTCCATGCTCCTGGCCACCCTGCGGATGCTGACCATGAGTCCGGAGCGCATCCGGGATCTGGTTCGCATCGAGGGCCTGGAACACTTCGACGCGGCAGCCGCCGAGGGCAAGGGCACCATCGCCCTGACTGGTCATTTCGGCAACTGGGAGCTGATGGCCCTGGGGCTGAGTCTGGAAGGGCGATCCCTGGCTGTCATCGGGCGGGAACTGGACAATCCCCTGCTGGAACCCTACCTGAGCGGATTGCGGGGGCGTTTCGGGAACTCGGTGATCGCCAAGAACGGTGCGGTTCGTGAGTCCCTCAAGGCCCTCAAGCAGGGCAAGGCCATCGGCTTCCTGTTGGACCAGGACGCCCAGAAGAACGGGGTCTTCACCCGGTTCTTCGGGCAATGGGCCTCCACCTTCCCCACCGCCGGGATGCTGGCGACCCGCTACGACCTGCCCATCCTGCCAATCTTCAACCGCGTCCATCCCGACGGTTCTGTGACCGTCCTGATACGCCCCCCCTTCCACGCCCCCAGGACCGGGAATCCGGATCAGGACATCCTGGCCGCCACCCAGCTCATGACGACCTGTATCGAGGATGAGGTCCGCCAGGACCCGGCTTGGTGGTTCTGGATGCACCGGAGGTTCAAGACCCAACCGAAAGCCGGATCTTTGCCCCCGGAGAAGGTGCAGCCAGCCGACACCGAAACGCAGGCCGGCGATAATGTGGTTGTTGGTCGACATTGAAAAAACTCTGTCGAAGGCTCGAGCGACTCTGCCGGAAGTGCCTTGCGAAAAGGCCCTGGGCTGACGACTTGGTTGCCTTAATGCAGTTCTACGGCTACCACGGGAGGTTGCCGAAGGTCCGTGGAGGCTCTTTGAATGATGCCCTTTACTGGATCAAGACCTCGGGAAAGCTGCTGGAGAAACGCTGCACCGAGACCTCTGACAAGGAGCTGGTGAAGGTCTACATCCGGGACACAGTGGGTGAGGACTACAACGTGCCTACCCTTGGTATCTGCAAAAATCTGGAAGCTGTCCAGGCCTTCGATTTCCCTGAACGGTGCGTTATCAAGCCCACCCACATGTCCGGCGAAGTGATCCTGCGATTGAATGGCGAGCCCCTGGACCTGGAACGCATAAAGGGCTGGTTTCGGAGTAATTTTTATGACCGGTGGCGCGAGCAGAACTATAGGGATCTGGAGCCCAAGGTCATTGTCGAGCCTCTGCTGTTTGACCGGGTTGACGTGGATGATCTGAAGGTTTTTTGCTTCCGGGGGGAACCCAAGGTCATCCAGGTGGATATGGATCGTCGCACCAGGCACCTGCGCAGCCTCTATTCCACGGAGTGGGAGCTGCTCCCCTACACCATCGCCCATCCCGTAGCGCGGAAGGTGGACCCACCGGCGAATCTGTCCGAAATGCTGAGTCTGGCAACCAGACTGAGTGAGCCCTTTCCCTTTGTGCGCATCGATTTCTACAATGATGGAAAGAGGATCTATGTGGGTGAAATCACCCACTGCCACGCCAATGCTAGCGAGTCCTTCATTCCTGCCTCCGGGGAGTGGGAATTCGCCAGGAGGGTCTTTGGTAAGGATGGTTTTTGTGTTCCCGAGTCTTGATTAATAAATAATAATATCCCAGAATATAGCAATCGCCTTGTGAAGAGCTGTGCACCGTGATGGACACCCAAATGGCGGGTTCGATTGAATGAGGTCCGGAAACGGAAAGGCTTCGCGGGGTTTGAGGCACAGGCAGAAGGGGGATGCTGGTTACATTACTGATGTCGATGCTGCTTTGAAGTCGTCTTGGTAGAGAACAGCAGTGAATCCAATCCGGGCTCTGTAATGATCGATCCCCCTCGGCGGCGGATCGCTGGAAATATGACTTAATTGTTGTTGATTGGGTGGAGAACCTCATGGTCTCCAACAGGGGCGGCCGACTCTCGTTCAAGGGCATTCTGAAGCTGACGAGAGAACTGCTGGTTATGGGGCTCGTGGCTGCTTGGTTTATTCGAGGCATGCTTTGATGTGGTCTTTTCCCATTCCGGGGCGCACCTGAGCCGAGGAAGGCACTATTGCCCGCACCCGCTCTATGTCGAACACTCAGCCGACGAATCGGCCATGGGTTTCCATCCATCTCTGGAGACCCAGACCAAGGTCTCGAGAGGGCGAAAGCTTGCGGTTCATCCTGGAGCGTCTGCGGCCGCAGGTCCTCCGGGCTGCGGTGCCGGGTGACCTTATTTGGGTGGGTAATCTTCCCCCCGAAGGTTCCTTGGCGGACATCGACTACCTGGAAAGCTCAGTGGTTCACTTGGGGCCTGTGGACCACCTCAAACGCCTTGTGCACCTTGCGGATGCCTATGCCGCACCCCGCACTCCCCTGACGGGAGCCGGACGGCTCCTGGAATCTTTGGGGCGGGGGCTCACCTGGTGGATGGACTACGGCCCCACCTGTTCAAATTGGTGGTACCGGGATATTTCCGGGGCCATCCAGAACCGTGAAGACCTGTTCCGAGTCCATTCCGATGAAGGCGTACAGGCTGACCACAGCTTCTGGCCCGAAGTTCCATATGGAGTGAGGAGCAAAGCCAGTCGTGGTGCGGGATGGGGCAAATGTGGTGTTTTATGTTGGCATGTAAATAATTCAAAATTCACCT
>JAFNAB010000017.1 GCA_017859955.1 Holophagaceae bacterium | reverse complement strand
AAGGCGGCCCTGGCGGACTACACCGGCATGTATATCGGCACGGACCTGACGGACGTGCTCTTCGGCACCCCCACCCCCGTGGTCACGGAGTCCAATCTGGGCGCCCTGGACAAGGACAAGATCAATATTGCCGTCCACGGCCATAACCCCCTGCTTAGCCAGATGGTGGTCTACGCCGCCCGAGAACTGGAAGGGGAGGCCAAGGCCGCAGGCGCCAAGGGCATCAACCTCGTGGGCATCTGCTGCACTGGCAACGAAGTCCTCATGCGCGAAGGCATCGCCTCCGTGGCCAACTTCGGTTCCCAGGAGTTGGTGATCATGACCGGCGTCCTGGATTCCATGGTCATGGACGTCCAGTGCATCGCCCCCGGCGTCAAGGACCTCTGCAACTGCTTCCACACCCAGCTGGTGACCACCTCCAGGGTCTCCAAGATCCCGGGCTCCGTGCACATCGAGTTCAACGAAGCCACGGCCATGGAAGATGCCCGCAAGATCGTGCGACTCGCCATCAAGCAGTTCGGCAAGCGCAACCCCGCCCTGGTGAAGATCCCCCTCTACAAGAAGCAGGTCGTCGGTGGCTTCTCCTTTGAGGCCATGATCGACCTCTTCGCCAAGATCTGCCCCGAGAACCCCATCAGTGTCCTCACGGACGCCATCCTGGCGGGCGAGATCAAGGGCATCGCCGCCTTCGCGGGCTGCAACAACCAGAAGACCATCCACGACGACGCCACCCTCACCATCGCCCGGGAACTGGCCGCCAAGGATGTCTTCCTGGTGTCCACGGGCTGTGCCGCCGGCGCCTTCGCCAAGGCGGGCTTCCTGTCCACGGAGGGTGTCGAGGCCCACGCGGGTCCTGGCCTCAAGAAGTTCATCCAGCGCCTGGAGGAGAAGTCCGGCCTCAAGGCCAACCTCCCCCTGGTCTTCCACATGGGCTCCTGCGTGGACAATACCCGCATCGCCACCCTCTGGACCGCCATGGCCGACAACCTCAAGATCTCCGTGGCCCAGCTGCCCTTCGTGGCCACCGCCCCCGAGGCCATGTCCGAGAAGGCCATCTCCATCGGTTCCTGGGTGATCTCCATGGGTATCCCCTGCCACGTGGGCGTCATGCCTCCCCTGGAAGGCAGTGACCTGGTCTACGGTGTCACGACCCAGATCGCCAAGGATGTCTTCGGCGGCTACTTCATCTTCGAGACCGACCCCGTCAAGGCCGCCGCCCAGCTCTACGAGCGCCTGGAAAAGCGCGCCTGGAAACTGCGCATCTACAGCGAGACCGCCGCCAAGTACCAGAGCACCCCGGCCATGGCCTACGAAGGATAAGGGATCCAGACATGAGCGAACTGACCATCAACGACGCCTACGCCAACCTGAGCCCCATGAAGCACCTTGAGCTGGAGGGCAAGCCCAACCCCCTCTATAAGAAGGCCTTCGAGGGCGCCGTCATCGCCGCCAGCTATGCCGAGATCCTGCTGAACCAGGCCATCAAGGAGCACGGCGAGGATTGCCCCGTCAAATACCCCGACACGGCCTACAAGCTCCCGGTCATCACGGCCCTCAGCGGCGAGGATGTCCAGACCCTCAAGGATCTGGTGCCCATCCTCAACCGCATCCGCCACAACAATCTCAAGGAGAACCTGACCCTGGAAGGGGCCAAGCTCAACGGTGAGGTGGCCCTCTACAGCGCCGAGATCATCGAGGCCCTGCGCTACCTGAACGGCGTGAACCCCCACGTGGCCCCCTGGACCGGCTTCCTCACGGACCCCGTCCTGCGCAAGTTCGGCATCCAGCTGGTGGACTTCTCCATCCCCGGCGTGGCCGTGATCCTGGGCAAGGCCCGCAGCAGCAAGGAAGCCGCCAAGCTGGTGAAGAACCTCCAGGGCAAGGGCATCATGCTCATGCTCTGCAACGAGATCATCGAGCAGCTCCTGGAAGAGAACGTCAAGCTCGGTATCGACTACATCGCCTTCCCCCTGGGCAACTTCACCCAGGTCATCCACGCCGTGAACTTCGCCCTCCGGGCCGGTCTGGCCTTCGGCGGCATCGCCCCCGGCGCCCGGGACGCCCAGCTTGACTACCAGAAGCGTCGCGTCCGGGCCTTCGTCCTCGCCCTGGGCGAACAGGACGACGTCCGCACCGTCGCCGAGTTCGGCGCCCTGTTCCTGGGCCACCCCACCATCACGGATCAGCCCGTGGCGGAGCCCATCCCCGACTGCTACATCTCCCAGCCCGACTACGACAAGATGGTGGCCGAGGCCCTGGAGCTGCGCAGCATCAAGCTCAAGGCCGTCGATATCGACGTGCCCATCACCATCGGTCCCGCCTTCGAGGGTGAGACCATCCGCCGTGCCGATGCCTACGTCGAATTCGGCGGCGGCAAGGCCACGGGCTTCGAGCTGGTGAAGATGGTCGGTGCCGACGAGATCGAGGACGGCAAGATCACCGTGGTCGGCCCCGAGATCGATGAAGTCAAGGAAGGGTCCATCCTGCCCATCGGCCTCTACATCAAGATCTACGGCCGCAAGATGCAGACGGACTTCGAGAGCGTGCTCGAGCGCCGGGTCCACTACTTCACCAACTACGGCGAAGGCCTGTGGCACGTGGCCCAGCGCGATCTCTGCTGGATCCGCATCAACAAGGATGCCGCAGCCAAGGGCTTCAAGTTCAAGCACTTCGGCGACATCCTCATCGCGAAATACAAGTCCGAGTTCCCCGCCATCGTGGATCGCGTCGAAGTCACCATCTACACCAACCAGGCGGATGTGGACGAGAAGATCAAGGAGGCCCGCGAGGTCTACCACCTCCGCGACGAGCGCCTCCGTGGCCTCAAGGACGACACGGTGGACGAGTTCTTCTCCTGCACCCTCTGCCAGTCCTTCGCCCCCAACCACTCCTGTGTCGTGACCCCCGAGCGCGTGGGCCTCTGCGGCGCCGTGAGCTGGCTGGATGCCAAGGCCTCCTACGAGATCACCCCCACGGGCCCCAACCAGCCCATCCTCAAGGAAGGGGTCATCGACGAGAAGAAGGGCATCTGGAAGAGCGTCAACGACTTCATCTACAACAGCACCAACAAGACCCTGGAAGAGGTGGCCCTCTACACCCTCATGGAACTGCCCATGACCTCCTGCGGCTGCTTCGAGGCCATCATGGCCATCGTGCCCGAGGCCAACGGCATCATGATCACCACCCGCGAGCACACGGGCATGACCCCCTGCGGCATGACCTTCTCCACCCTGGCGGGTTCGGTGGGCGGCGGTGTCCAGTCCCCCGGCTTCATGGGTGTGGGCAAGCGCTACATCACCAGCCGCAAGTTCATCAGCGCGGATGGTGGCATGGCCCGCATCGTCTGGATGCCCAAGAGCCTCAAGGAATCCATCCGTGAGGACTTCGTGAAGCGCAGCGTCGAAGAGGGCCTTGGTGAGGACTTCATCGACAAGATCGCCGACGAGAGCGTGGGTATCGCCACCGAGGAGATCCTCCCCTTCCTGGAAGAAAAGGGCCACCCGGCCTTCGCGATGGAATCGTTGTTCTAAACCGAAAGGAGTTGTGAATTATGGCGCTAACCGGCCTTGATATTTTCAAACTGCTGCCCAAGAAGAACTGCAAGGAATGCGAGCAGCCCACCTGTCTGGCCTTCGCCATGGCTCTGGCCAACGCCAAGACCGCCCTGGACAAGTGCCCCTACGTCTCCGAGGCCGCCAAGGAAGCCTTGGGCGGCGCCTCCGCCCCCCCCATCAAGCTGGTGAAGGTGGGCACCCTGGGTTCCGAGCGAGAGATGGGCGACGAAGTGGTGCTCTTCCGCCACGACAAAGCCTTCTATCACCCCACCCTGCTGGCCGTCGAGATCTCTGACACCCTCTCGGGTGCCGAACTCGAAGCCAAGGTCAAGAAGGTCAATGAGCTCGCCTTCGAGCGCGTCGGCCAGTCGGTCTCCATCGACATGATGGCGGTCCGCAACGACTCCGGGAACGCCGATGCCTTCGCCGCCGCCGTCAAGGCCGTGGCCGATGTCACCTGCTTCGCCACCGTCCTCATCACCGAGGATGTGGTCGCCATGGAGAAGGCCCTGGCCATCATCGGGAGCCAGAAGCCCCTGATCCACGCCGCCACCGAAGCCAACTGGGAAAAGATGGTGGAGCTGGCCAAGAAGTATGAGGCTCCCCTGGTGGTCAAGGGCAACGGCCTGGATTCCACCGCCGATCTGGTGGAGAAGGTCGCCGCCTCCTACAAGGAACTGGTGATCGATCTCGGCACCCGTCAGCTCTCCCAGTCCCTGGCGGAGATCACCCAGACCCGCCGCCTGGCCATCAAGAAGAAGTTCCGCCCCTTCGGCTACCCGGTGATCGCCTTCGCGACCTCCGAGAGCCCCCGGGATCAGGTCATCGAGGCCGCTGCCTACATCACCAAGTACGCCAGCGTGGTCGTCCTCAAGGCCGATGAGAAGTCCCAGCTCCTGCCCCTGACGGCCCTGAAGATGAACATCTTCTCGGACCCCCAGAAGCCCAGCCAGGTGGAGCCCAAGGTCAACGCCATCGGTGCGGTGACCCCGGACTCTCCGGTCTACGTCACCACCAACTTCGCCCTCACCTACTACACGGTGGAAGGCGAGGTCTCCGCCAGCAAGGTCCCCTCGTACATCCTGGCCTGCCCCACGGATGGCACCTCGGTGCTGACCGCCTGGGCCGCCGGCAAGTTCAACGGGGACAAGATCACGGAGTTCATCAAGGCCTGCGGTATCGAAGAGACCGTCAAGCACCGGAACATCGTGATCCCCGGCCACGTGGCGGTCATCAAGGGCGCCCTGGAGGAGAAGTCCGGCTGGAAGGTCCTGGTGGGCCCCGCCGAAGCCTCCGGCATCAATGCCTTCGCCAAGGCCAACTTCGCCTAGAAAGAATCAACCCTTGGAAAAGCACCTCATCACTTTCATGCCGGACCAGGTTTCGGTCGCCGTCCGGGAGGGCACCAACCTCCTGGCGGCAGCCAAGCAGGCCGGAATCGACATGAGCAGCCCCTGCGGGGGGCGTGGCACCTGCGGCAAATGCGCCGTCAAGGTGCTCTCCGGGAGCTACGACTCCAGGGAAGACGCCCACCTGACCGAAGATCTCAAGGAGCAGGGACTTGTCCTGGCCTGCAAGATCAAGGTCCGGGGCCCCATGACGGTGGAAGTGCCGGCCCAGTCCCGCCTCACGGAACACAAAGTGCTCCTGGGCAGCAAGCGGACGCGCTTCACCAAGGCGAATGACTACTTTGCCACCCGGAAGATGAATCCCATCTGCCACCGCTATTGTCTCAGCCTGGATCCTCCGGATCTGGTGGACAACCAGAGTGACTGGGACCGTCTTCAGAATGCCCTCCGCAAGCAGCACGGCCTGAAGGACGCCACCATCGCCATCAGCTGTCTCCAGGCCCTCCCTGCGGCTGTCCGCATGGGGAACTGGGACATCACGGTGACAGTGGGCACCCTTCTGGGGGTTCCCAAGGTCCTGACCGTGGAACCGGGTCACACGACCCGCCCCACCTATGGACTGGCCGTGGACATCGGCACCACCACCGTCGTGGTGGCGCTCCTGGACACCGCCACCGGTCGGATCCTCGACAAGGCCGGCACCTACAACAAACAGTCCGTCTACGGCTCGGACGTGATCTCCCGGATCATGTATACCGATGATCACCCGGAGGGTCTGGCCCAGCTGCAAAAGGCAGTGGTGGACACCCTCAACGAGCTGATCGATGGCCTGCTCGCCAAGAACGGCATCAACCCCAGGGAGATTCCCGTCCTGGTCCATGGCGGAAATACCGTCATGACCCACCTCTTCCTGGGAATACCCGCCACCTGGCTTCGCCTGGAGCCCTATGCCCCCGCCGTCACGGCCCCCCCGGTCCTGAGGGCGAAGGAGCTGGAGCTCCATATCAACCCCGACGCCCTGGTGGTCACCATTCCTTCGGTGGCCGCCTACGTGGGTGGCGATATCACCGCCGGTGTCCTGGCCAATCAGATCACCCGGTCCGAAGAGTTGACCCTCTTCATCGATATCGGCACCAACGGTGAGCTGGTCCTGGGCAACAACGACTGGCTCGTCACCTGCGCCTGCTCGGCGGGCCCGGCCTTCGAAGGCTCGGGCATCGCCTGCGGAATGCGGGCCATGGAAGGCGCCATCGACTCCCTGGAGATCGATCGGAAGACCCTGGAGGCCCACTGCGGGACCATCGGGAAGATCAAGCCCCGTGGCATCTGCGGATCCGGCCTCATTTGCGCGCTTTCTGAAATGAAATACGCCGGAATCATTGATCGCGCGGGGAAGATGCTGCCCAAACAGCACCCGCGCATCAGACCCGGCTCCGAAGGCCTCGAATACGTTCTCGTCTGGGCTGATGAGAGCGGAGGCAAGCAGGACATTGTGATCACCGAGGGAGACATCAAGAACCTCCTCCGGGCCAAGGGCGCCATCCTGGCGGGCATCCGCACCATGCTCAACCTGGTGCAGCTCGAGATGCAGGACATCGCCCGGGTCTACATTGCCGGCGGCTTCGGCAACTACCTCAACATCTCCGACTCGGTCCGCATCGGACTGCTGCCGGACCTGCCCCGGGAGAAGTTCGAGTACGTCGGAAACAGCTGTATCCAGGGGGCCATGACCGTACTGCTCAGCCAGGAAGGTCTGGCCGAGTCCCTGGATCTGGCCAACCGGATGACCTACCTGGAGCTCTCCAACGGGAACCAGTTCATGGACGAGTTCATCTCGGCGCTCTTCATTCCCCATACCGATCTGAACCTCTTCCCATCCCTGCAGACGGAGTGCCTGGGCTCGGCCCAGGCAACCCGTGGGGAGCAGGAGGGGGACGCAGAGCGACCAACGGGAGCGGGCGGTCCCCTTCCTTCAAGTCAGGAGTCATGACCATGCCCGTACAAATCGCAGTCGCCGGGAAGGGCGGAACAGGCAAGACCTCTTTCTGTGCCCTCCTCACCCGCTATCTGATCGACAAGCGCAAGGTGCCCATCCTCGCGGTGGATGCCGACGCCAACGCCAACCTCAATGAGGCACTGGGTCTCAAGCTCGAGGGCGAGACCGTTTCCGAACTCATCGCCAGCACCAAGGATGCGAACAGCATCCCCATGGGCATGAGCCAGGAGACCTATATCGAGTACAAGCTCAACGCCGCCCTGGCGGAGGGCAAGGATGTGGACCTGCTGGTCATGGGGGGACCCGACGGCCCCGGCTGCTTCTGCTTCCCCAACAACATCCTGCGCAAACACCTCGACAAGCTCCTGACCCACGGCTACAAGTACGTCGTCATCGACAACGAGGCCGGCCTGGAGCACATCAGCCGCCGCACCACCCAGGACGTGGACTTCCTCTTCGTCGTCAGCGACAGCTCGGCCCGCGCCATCCGCTCCGCCGGACGGGTCCATGAGCTGGTCAAGCAGATCCAGACCAAAGTGAAGAACATCTGCCTTGTGGTCACCCGGGCCACGCCGGAAGACGTGGAGCTTCTCAAGGAAGAGATCGAGAAGACCGGCCTGACGCTGGCAGGGATCATCCCCAGCGACCCCCTGGTGAACGAGTTCGACATCAAGGGCCAGCCCCTCTTCAACCTTCCCGCTCACTCGCCAGCCGTGCAAGCGGCTTACGCAATCCTGGACAACCTCAACATTTAAAGGGGAAATACCCATGCCTGTTCAGATCCTGAAGGAACGCAACTCGGGCAAGATCACCAGTGTCACCCTCGGCGCCACCGCCGAGCAGGGTGGCACCCGCGCCTGCACGATCACGGTGGGTGGCGAATCCAGCCTGCCCTGGCTCCACTTCGAGGGTGAGACCCCCAACAAGCCTGTCGTGGCTGTCGAAGTCCTGGACCGCTACCCCGAGGAGTGGAACGACGCCGTCAAGGCCACCTACGGCGATGCCATGAAGGATGCCGCCGCCTGGGCCAAGGCCGCCGTCGAGTGCGGTGGCGCGGACCTGATCTACCTCCGCCTCCAGAGCGCCGATCCCGAGCTGGGCGCCAGCACCCCCGAGCAGTGCGTCGCGACGGTCAAGAAGGTCCTGGCCGCCGTGGGCGTGCCCGTCGCCGTCATCGGCTGCGGCATCGATGAAGTGGACAACAAGGTGATCCCCGCTGTGGCCGAAGCCTGTGCCGGTGAGAACCTGCTCCTGGGCCTCGCCACCACCGAGAACTACAACACCATCGTGGCCGCCGCCATGGTGCACAAGCACACCGTGATCGCCCAGTCCCCCCTGGACATCAACATGTGCAAGCAGCTCAACATCCTCATCACCGAGATGGGGATCCCCGCGGACCGGATCATCGTCGATCCCAGCATCGGCGGCCTGGGCTACGGCCTGGAGTATGCCTACTCCGTGGGTGAGCGCGCCCGTATCGGCTCCCTCCAGGGCGACAAGATGCTGGCCCTGCCCACCATCGGCACCGTCGGCTTCGAGGCCTGGAAGGCCAAGGAGGCCAACGTGGGCGCCGATGAGTTCCCCGGCTGGGGCGATCAGGCCGAGCGCGGCATCCTCTGGGAGGCCGTGACCGCCGCCTCGCTGCTGCAGTCCGGTCTGGACATCCTGGTGATGCGCCACCCCGAGGCCATTGCGCTGGTGAAGAAGAACGTCGCCGACCTGATGACACCGAGCAGCCTCTAAATAGCCATCGCCACGTCAGGATCACTTCCTGACGCCAAGCGTGGCCTGCCTTTCATCGCTGTCCATCACTGGCCCAGGTTTTTGCTCTGCTTTTTCCCAAAAAAGGAAGCAATGCCCCGCAATCACGCTCCAGAAAGCCCTTCAGCCAGCGATGAACAGCGATAAAACGATCTTCAGCAATTCAGTTTTACGTTTTAACACCATTCCCTAAGGAGACCCACCGCGATGGAAATCATCGGCGAACGCATCAACGGCATGTTCAAGGACATCCGCGAGGCCATCAAGACCCTCGACAAGAAGCCCGTGCAGGATTGGGCCATCAAGCAGACCGAGAACGGCGCCACCTGGCTGGACGTCTGCGTCGGCCCCGCCGCTGAGGATCCCACCGCCGCCATGAAGTGGCTGGTGGAGACGGTCCAGGAAGTGGTGGACACCCCCCTCTCCCTCGACTCCACCAACTACGACCTGATCGAGGAGGGCCTCAAGCTCTGCAAGCGTCCCGCCCTCATCAACTCCTGCCACGCTGACCGCTACAAGATCGAGCGCGTCTTCCCCATGGCCGTGAAGTACAACGCCAAGGTGATCGCCCTGGCCATGAGCGAGGAGTCCGGCATCCCCAAGACCGCCGATGCCCGCGTGGGCCTGGCCATGGAGCTGGTGGCCGCCGCCGATGAGTTCGGTCTGCCCCTCCAGGACCTCTACATCGATCCCCTGATCCTGCCTGTCAACGTCGCCCAGGATCACGCCATCGAGGCCATGGAGACCCTCCGCCAGGTCAAGATGCTGTCCGATCCCCCCCCCAAGACCACCGTGGGCCTCTCCAACGTGTCCCAGCGCTGCAACAACCGCAAGCTCCTCAACCGCACCATGATCGCCATGCTCATGGCCAGTGGCCTGGATTCCGCCATCGCCGACGCCAACGACGACGACCTGATGGAAACCGCCGCCGCCGCCCGCATCATCATGAACAAGGAGATCTACTGCGACTCCTTCGTCGAGCTCTACAAGACGAACCACTACAAGTAGACCTCAAATCCTCGCACAAGGGCCCTCCCGGATCCGATCGGGGGGGCCCTTTCTCCAGACGCTGGCATCCCCTTCCCCCCTTTTCAGAGCTCAGCATGGATTCCTTCGCTCTTCCCGCCCCATTGATGCTGGACGAGAAAACCCTCCAGACCCTGCTCCAATTGGCCTCCGCCCAGGACACCCCCGATGCCAAACGGGTGAGGGCCCAGGTCCTCCTGGCCTTTGCCGGGGGCGTGAGGATCTCGGCCATCGCGGATCAATTCCAGGTCCACCGGACGCGGGCCGTCCGCATCATTCGTCAGGCCCAGGACATGGGCATCCTGGCCTCCCTTCAGGAGCGCCGCGGACGGAACTCCCGCCCCAAGATCCCCATGGCCTCCATCCAATGGCTGCTGGCCGTGGCCGACTGTCCTCCCAGCCACCATGGCTACTCCCGACGCACTTGGACAGCCGCCGACCTCCTGGACTTCGGGAGAACCCAGGGGCCCCGCCTGGGCCATCCTGCCTTGGCCGAACTCAGTCAGAATCAGGTCTACCGCTATTTCTCCCGGTTCGGGCGCCCCTTCGCCCGGCGCGGAGCTCAGGGCAAGGACACCAGGAAGGCCAACCCTGTCGAGCCCGGGAGAACACAGGCTGCAGGATGAAATCCACCATCGGCGAGGGCCTCTTCCCCGGCTAGAATGGTGAATTGGCCCAATCCCGGGCCGCCGGAAGATCCATGTTCGAATCCCTCACCGAAAAGCTCAGCAAGGCGATGAAATCGCTCCGGGGCGAAGCCCGCCTCTCGGAGAAGAATATCGAAGACGCCCTCCGCGAGGTCCGCATGGCCCTCCTGGAGGCGGATGTGCATGTCCAGGTAGCCCGCACCTTCCTCCAGCGGGTCAAGGAGAAGGCCCTGGCCCAGGGGCCTGACGGCAAAGGTGCCGTAGTCCTGGATGGCCTGAACCCGGCCCAGCAGTTCATCGACATCGTCTACCAGGAACTCACCGAGATCATGGGCGGCACGGCCCCCGAGCATCCCCTGGATTTCGGCACCAAGCCTCCGACCGTGGTCATGATGGTGGGCCTCCAGGGCGCCGGCAAGACCACCACCTGCGGCAAGCTGGCCAAGTTCCTGAAGAAGATGGGGCGCTCCCCCATCCTGGTGCCCGCCGACATCCAGCGTCCCGCCGCCGTGGAGCAGCTCCACGTCGTCGCCAAGGACGCGGGCGTGCCGAGCTACCGCACCGAATCCAAGGATCCCGTGGCCATCTGCAAGGCCGCCGTGGAGGAGGCCCGGATCAAGGGCTGGGATACGGTCATCCTGGACACCGCTGGCCGCCTGCATCTTGATGAACAATTAATGAATGAACTCGTCCGGATCCAGGAGGGCACCCAGCCCAACGAGATCCTCTTCGTGGCGGACGCCATGACGGGCCAGGACGCCGTTCGCTCCGCCACCGCCTTCCACGAGAAGCTGGGCCTCACGGGCGTCATCCTCACCAAGACCGACGGTGACACCCGGGGCGGCGCCGCCTTCAGCATCAAGCACGCCACCGGTCGCCCCATCAAGTTCGTGGGTGAGGGCGAGAAGCTGGATGACTTCCAGCGCTTCCACCCGGATCGCATGGCCCAGCGCATCCTGGGCATGGGCGACGTCCTGAGCCTCATCGAGCAGGCCAAGGACAAGATCGATGAGAAAGATGCGGAGGCCATGGCCCAGCGGCTGGTGAAGAACCAGTTCACGCTTGAGGACATGCGCAGCCAGCTCCAGCAGGTCAAGAAGATGGGCTCCATGCAGAAGATCCTGGGCATGCTGCCCGGCATGGGCCAGATGAAGGCCCAGTTGGACAGCGTGGTGACCGACAAGCGCATGGGACACCTGGAGGCCATCCTCAACTCCATGACCCCCAAGGAACGCGCCAACCACAACCTGCTGGACGCCAAGCGCAAGCGGCGGATCGCGGCGGGTGCCGGCAGGCCGGTCCACGAGATCAACCAGCTCCTCAAGCAGTTCCTCGAGATGAAGAAGATGATGGGCCAGATGAAGGATCCTCGCTTCATGAAGAAGATGGCCGCCATGAAGAACATGCCGGGAATGCCCAAGATGCCCTTTTAATAGAATGCAGGGAATTTGAACCCTGCGATGACTCAGCGTTCTTCCACCCGGGAGACAAGGGTCCAGGTGTTGGACCCCCAGCCTCCCAACTCTTTCCTTTCTTTTCAGCCCAATCCGGTATAAACTGGCAAGCTCTAGGAGTTCAAATGCTCACAATCCGTCTCGCTCGCAACGGTGCCAAGAAGCGGCCCTTCTACCACATCGTCGTGTCTGAGCACGACCGCATTCCCACCGGCCGTGCCATCGAGATCCTCGGTTTCGTCAACCCCATCGCCACCACCGGCGAGACGGTCCGCATCGATGCCGACAAGGCCAAGTCCTGGATCCAGAAGGGCGCTCAGCCCTCCAAGACCGTCCTTGATCTCTTCAAGAAGAACGCGATCGTCTAATTCAAACACCAAATGAACGAAGGGCCGGGATCATCCCGGCCTTTCGCGCTGGTTCCGGAGGCCATGTGAACCTCGAAGCCTTTCTCAAAGAAGTGCTGACCCCCATGCTGGACCACCCCGAGAGCCTTCGCATCGAGGTCACGGGAAGCGGAAAGAAGCGGGACGCGCTCATCATCGCCGCCCAGAAGGACCGGGGCCGGATCATCGGCAAGAGTGGCCGCATGATTTCCTCCCTGCGCACCCTCTGCAAGGCCGCTGGCGAAAAGAATGGCCTCATCGTGAATGTCGAACTCTACGATGCGGACGAGAAGCCTGCCGCAGGGGAAGCCTGATGCTGCTCCTGGGACAACTGGCCAAGGTCCAGGGCCTGAAGGGCGAGTTCCTCTTCCACGCCCTCATGGATAACCCGGATCGCCTGCCGGACCTCAAGGGCCTGGTACTGGCTCCTGCGGGAATGGACCTCCAGCACGCCGAGCCCCAGGCTCCGGCCCACCAGGTGACGATTCGCAGCTTCCGATGGCACCAGGAACGCCCCTGCCTGGCCCTCCAGGAGGTCGCTGACCGCACCGCCGCCGAAGCCCTCAAGGGCTGGGCCCTCTGGATGCCGGAGGACCAGGCTTCCCTGGAGGAAGGCGAGAGCTTCCGCCACGACTGGATCGGCTGCCAGGTCCTGGTCGACGATCAGCTCGTGGGGGAGGTGCTGCGCCTGGACCCCAGCCCCATGGGCTACGATATGGTCATCATGCGGGATCTCCGCCCCGGCCGCACGGGCCAGCGAGACATTCCCTACATCAAGGCCTGGTTCCAGCTGGACCTGCCCAATCGGAAGGTCCGTTTGGACCCTCCCCCGGGACTTCTGGACCTGGACCGGATCAAAGACTGAGCCGGTTCAGACCTCTTCCGGCTGAGCCGGGGTCTCCTGCCCCTCAATCCCCTGGGTCTCCTGGGGGATTTCTTCTATCGGCGTACCGTCCTTGTTCAGCTTACGGTTACGCTTCTCTTCCTGTTTGCGCTGGCGCTCCAGATCCTTGAGCCGCTTCTCGCGCTGATAGTTCACACGAGCCAAGATGTCCTCCTAAATTAAAATGGCCCGCCACCCTGGAAGGGGGCGGGCCAAGTTTTTGCTAGGACAAGCTTAGAGCTTGACGACGTTAACAGCCTGGGGGCCCTTCTGGCCCTGGGCGCTCTCGAAGCTCACGCGCTGGCCTTCGTCCAGGCTCTTGAAGCCCGAACCCTGGATGGCGGTGTGATGAACGAAGAGGTCGGCGCCCCCCCCATCGGGAGAGATGAATCCGAAACCCTTTTCAGCGTTGAACCACTTAACGATACCTTGAGCCATGTAAATATCCTGATTGTCTCTTTTGTGGGGGCTGGTGCAAGTCGAGACAATGGCCGGCTCAGCATCGGGAACCCGCGAGATGCGCAGTTCCTTTCCTCTACAATGACTCCTTTCCGAAAAAAGGGGAGAAAAGTTTCTCAGCCCCCAACTTCTTTTTTCAGACCCTGTTCACGGACATCTTTCCCTGTTTCTCCCGCCTTTGCAGCGGATTGACGGGATAACCCACGACGAATCCAGAAAGGATCTCGTAGCCCTCGGGGATCTGGAGCATGGCCAACAGCTCTTTATGCTGCCGCAGGATCCTCAGGCAGCCCCAGATATAGCTGCTGCCCAGGTTCAGGGCCGTGGCCTGCAGGCTCATGTTCTCAATGACGCAGGCCGCGTTGCAGAGCTCGATGTGATCCTCGGAGAGATCCGTGGCCGAAACGAGGATCAGGGTCGGAGCTCCGTGAAGGGGATCCAGCGGCAGGCCGGTCTTGCGGGATACCGTCTGCACTGCGTCCCGGATCTGTTGGAGAAGCCCCGGGTCCTGCACCACCGTCAGGTGCGTGCTCTGGTCGTCCCCCATGGCCAGAGGGGCCGTCTGGGCGGCCTCCAGAAGGCGCTGAAGCGCGTCCTCCTGGATCTGCTGGGGCTGATATTTCCGTGTGGTGCGCCTCAGGTAGAGGACATCTTCGAGATCCATTCCATCCTCACGTTCGGGTCATCGCCCGTCATAGGGGTAGTCTTCCATCGTCCTTCCGGGTTAAAACCCGGTCAACCCTGCCTCAATAGACCACCGCATCGGCCTCGGGGTCGAAGGGATTGGTCCTCACAGCCAGGGAGAAGAGGAAGGGGTAGTCGGTCTGGAGGTGGCGGACATAGTCCAGCCACTGGGAACAGAGATGGGTGTATGCGCGCCTGGCATCGATCGCCAGGTGGGCGACGTCATTGGGGGGCATGCCGACCAGACTGGACCTCGCAGCCAGCTCCTCCGCCAGATGGGTCACGGCCCAGAGCAGCTCGGCGAAGGCCTCATGCTCGAGCAGGGCCTGGTTGCCCAGGAGGCTGAGCATGAAACGTTTTTCGGCAATCAGCCGCTGCTTGATGCTCTCGAGGTCACAGGCGCTCAGGTCCATCACCGCATGGTGCCCCACCAGGAAGGCCCTGGCCTGGTTATAGTCGGCAAGCTTCCAGGCATTACTGGGCACCAGCGCCTTGTGGAGCTCCCCCAGGTTCTGATCCGCCTGGGCCAGACGCTTGAGCAGTTCCGTGCCCACTTCCGAAAAGAAGGCCCCAATCACCATATTGAGTTTGCGCAGCGTGGCCTGACGCTCCCGAGCCCTCATCAAACGGTCGATGCAGACGGTGACGATGGCCACCTGCAGAAAGAGGAAGGCCACATCCCCCAACAGGAAGCGCCACATCTCGTTGTGCAGTTCACTCCCTGGAAAGAGGGCCCAACGAAGGGAGAAGAGGACCCCGGCAAGACCCACCAGGGCGATCAGGAGCAGGACTTCAGAGCGATATTTCATGGGACACCGTAAAGAAACGGCCCGCCGCAGAAGGAGGCGGGCCGTAGGGAATCGGATGCGGAAAACTAGCGGTACGTCACATCCAGAGGCAACCTGGCGTAGACGCCGAAGGGATCATTGAGGGCCTGGAGGGTGCCCAGCTGCCGCTCCAGCTGGGATTTCAGTTCGAGCACGGGCCCCCGGGCCAGGGGCCTGCCCTCGCCGCCGCCAATCAGCTTCAGCAGCTTCTCCACCGGAGATCTGGGCGACTCAGGGGCGTCCACCCGGTAGTCGGACTCGATCTGAGCCTTCTTCGCAGCCCAGCGGATGGCATCCTGGAGCCCCCCGAGCTCGTCCACCAGGCCGAGGCGTTTGGCCTCAATCCCTGACCAGACCCGCCCCTGGGCAATCTCCTGCACCTGCTCACGCTTCATGTGCCGACCTTCCGCAACCTTGGTCAGGAACTGATCGTAGATGTGGTCCACGAGCCCCTGGATCCGGGCCAGTTCCGTCGGAGAGGCGGGACGGAAAAGGCTGGGCATCGCCAGCTTGGCCGTCTGGACACCATCGAAGCTCACACCGTGGTCCGTAGCCAGCTTGCGCACATTGGGCAGCATACCGAAAACCCCGATGGAGCCTGTGATGGTCGCAGGCTCGGCAAAGATCCGGTCCCCATAGGCACTGATCCAGTACCCCCCAGAGGCCGCCACGGTCCCCATGGAGACCACGACGGGTTTGGTTTTCCGGGCCAGAACCAGCTCCCGTTGGATCACCTCGCTGGCGGTGGCACTGCCCCCGGGGCTGTTCACCCGCAGGACGATGGCCTTGATGTGGGAGTCCAGGCGAAGACGACGTATTTCCTGGCTAAGGCGATCCCCTCCGACCTGGTTGCCCTGCCCTTCCCCGTCCACGATTTCGCCCTCGGCATAGACCACGCCGATGAGGTGCTTGCCCTTCGCGGGGTGCGGAATCTTGGAATAAGCCACCAGATCGATCTGGGGGAAGTCCTGATCCTGGGGGCCCTTCCCGCTCAGGGTCTTGAGCTGGTCCAGAACCTCGTCGTAGGGAGCCAGTTTGTCCACCAGACCGGCCTGCTGGGCCTCGGGGGCCGTCAGCAGGGCCTTCTCGTCCGCCAGGGATTGGATGAAGGCCTCCGTCCTGCCGCGATCCTTGGCCACGGTCCCCTTCCAGTCCGTCCAGACGTCATCCAGCAGTTTCTGGTACTGCTCGCGGTTGGCATCGCTCATCTTGTCGAGAATGAAGGGCTCCACGGCGCTCTTGTATTTGCCCACCCGGGTGACCTGGACCTCGACGCCGTATTTCTTGAAGGCCCCCGCCAGGAAGACCATCTCAGCGCTGGGACCGCTCATCTCGACAACGCCGAAGGGATTGGCATAGAGGGTCCCCGCCCCGGCGCAGAGATAGTATTCCTTCTTGCTCCAGGTCTGGTTGTAGGCGAGAACAGGCTTGCCGGATTCCGCCTTGAAACGCTGAATGGCCTCCCGCAATTCCTTCAGGGCCGCTGGTCCAGCACCGTATCCCACGGCCTGGATATTGCCGGTGAGGTAGAGCGCGCTGATGTTCCGATCCTTGGCTGCCCGATCCAGGGCGGCGATGAGCACCGCCAGAGGCGTCCCGTCGGCATCCTGATCCCGCATGGCCTTGCGCAGGATCTCGCCAGCGCCCTCCTCCCGGGGGGCGTCCGGGATATTGGTGGAGAGATCGAAGACCAGCACCGCCCTGGATGGAACCGTAGGCTTGCTGGAGGCTCCGACCACCGCCAACAGCCCAAAGAGGAATACCACTCCGATCCCGACGAACAAGCCCAGCGCAATCAGGGAGGCGAATAACGACTTGAAAAAGTCTTTCATTGGAGCTCCATATCAGAACTGGAACCCTGCCGAGATCAGCAGGTTCTTCAACTGGGTATCCTTCTCATCCTGGGTGCGGGTCTTACCCAGAAGCTGCTTCAGGTCCACCGCGTACTCGATCTTGATGGGGAAGCCGATCTTGAGGATCGCCCCCACCCCCAGGGCGGTCCGGAAGGGATCGTGATGTTTGTCGCTGATCTTGGCGTAGACCTGTCCCGAATCCACGAAGACCTCTCCCCAGAAGGTGGGGCGCAGGATCGGAAAGCGGTACTCGGCGTTGACCAGGGCCAGGCCCTGACCCCCCAGGGCCACCCATTGCTCCACCTGGGTCCCGCTGGAGGTGGTCATGGGCACTTGAGTCCTTGGCCCCAGCCAATCCGGCTGCACCCCACGTTGGGAGAAGGGCCCACCCCCGAAGAATCGCTCGGATAGGGGAAGATCCTCCGCACTGCTGGCGGTGGGCCGGGCCATACCCAGCCGGAGCCCCAGCATGGCAACCCCAGCCCGGGCCCTCGCCCCTACGGGCCAGGTCCACTGGTGGCGAAGGTCCACTTTCACGAAGCTGCTATTGGGGCTGGTGCCCAGGAACTGGGTCGCCAGCTCGACCCGTCCCACGGAATAGCGTCCGCTGGTGGGATCAAAGGGGTTGTCCCGTGTGTCCCGCACCACCTGGAAATAGGGTGCCGAGATCACCGAATGGCTCGGGCTGTGGGTGATCTGGTTCAACACCTCATCGGGGACCGTGGGGGCGTTCAGATCAGCCCTGGCCTTCACATTCGCCTGCTCGAAACGGTGCCCGATCTGGAAGAGCAGATGCTCCCCCTTCCGCCACTCCAGCCCCGCAGTAATGCGCTGCCTCCGGATTTCATAGGCATCCCGGCGCTCGAAGATGTAGGCCCCTTCCATGCGAAGCTGGGCATGTTGCGGCAACCAACTCCAGGGTGAGAACCACGGATCGGTATACCCCAGGCTGTACACGTCCACGGACCGGGGCGAATCACCGGTGGGAAAGACCCTCCGTAGCCAGGGGTTGTTGATGGTGCCATCACCCGCCCGCAGGCCGAAATCCACGGTGCGCCCCATGCCGCCAACATTGAGCCGCTGGACACCGGTACCGAAGTGATAGCCCTGGGCCCGATCGTAGCCAAAACCGTTGGTGATTACCCAAGGCGAACGCTCCTGGACATTCAGGGTGAGATCACCGGGCTTCCAGGGGGAGACCTCGGGCTTGTCCTCCGACAGGCTGAAGAGTTCCACCCTCTCAAAGGCCCCAAGGTTCGCCACCCGCGACTGGGTTTGCACCACCCGTTCGGGATCCAGGGGCTGCCCGGGATCCAGCAGTGACTCCCGGAGGAAGGCTTCGGCCCGGGTTCGGTCCGCCCCCTTGACCACCAGGCGCCGGACCTGCTCCATGGGCTGGCTGGGGATGTCTATCCGCACCACAGCGGGGCCGTTCCCCTCTTCCAGCTTCAAGTGTTCCTGGGGCCGCTGCACCCCCAGCGCCACCAAGCGCTGATGAACGAGATAGAGGACCTGGGCCAGATCGCGTTTGACCATCGGCACAGGGGTTGAGAAGTCAAGGGCATAGGCCCCGACTTCACCCGGGATGGGACTCAGGGTCGCCGTGTGCTTCCCCAGGCCGGGACGGTCGCTCCGGTAGTTCCGCTTAATCGGATCCCCGGATTTGAGAAGAAAGGGGCGGTCCGCAAAAGAGGCGGTCAGGAGCTCGGCCATCCGGGGAGCTTCGGTTGCAAATTCTGGAGCCACACGAAGTTCCAGGCGGCGAAGGCTCCTGGCATGCCCCTCCCGGACCTGGAAGACCAGAGTCGCTTCCTCCCCAGTGCGCTCCATGGGAGGGCGGCGAAGACTCAGGTCGGTGTACCCCCGGGTGGCATAAAACCCCTTGATCTGGTCCTCCAAACCGCTGATCAGATCCGGAGTCAGGAGAGGCTCCCCAAAGAACAGCCAGCGGCGAGGAATAGCCAGGGCGTCCTGGAGCTGTGCGGAAGTCTGCTCGGCGTTCTTCTCGAATCGCAGATCATGGAGTCGGAAGCGGGGTCCGCTCTGGATGCGATAGGTGACCTGCACCTCGTCGGGGGAGGCTTTGAGGATCTCACGGGATGAGCTGACCTGGGCATCCAGGTAGCCCCGGGAACGCAGGAGGCGCAGAATCCGGCGCTCCCCCTCTCCCAGGAGTTCGGGGCTGTAGGACTCCGCGCGGGCGAGGGGCAGAAGCTCCTTGGCCCGACTCCACCCGAGGCCGGAACCCAGAATGCGGAGGCGGACCAGAGGACCGGGCTCCACCTGGGCCTTGAGAACACCCGACGCAGGGTCAAAGGTCAGTTCCGCCTTCCATTCGTACCGCCGATCCCTCAGGAAGCGTTCCCTGAGACTGGCCCTGGCGGCCCTGGCGGCCTCGACATGCCACAGGCTGACGCCAGGTTTGACATCGATGAGTTTCCGGAGTTTTTCAACCGAGTAGGGGCCGAGGGCCCCGGTGATCTCGAGGCCCTTCACCAGGGCGGGGTTCCCAAGCTCAACGCCAAGCTTCAGACCTTTGCCCCCGAGGGTGGACTCCACACTGACCTTGGCCTCCGGATAGCCCGAGCCCCGCAGTTGGGTTTCGGCCCGGCTCCGCCACATTTCCCGGCGAGCCTCCCCCACCCGGATTCCCTTGCGCAATTCTGGGAAGAGGGATTTCCGCAGGGCCAGGGGGCAATCCCCCGCCCATTCCCAACGCTCAAGGTTGGGCCAGGGCTCCAGGCGGATCAGGCACCCGGTCTGCCCCCCCTCGGCCTCAAGGCCTCCGGACACAAGTCGGAAGCGATCCGTTGCCCGGATAGCGGCAAGGGCCACTTCCAGCTGGTCGGGGACCAGAGCCTGTCCGGCTTTGAGGCCGGCTGCGGCCCGGGCAAAGGCCTGGTCATCGGCCCCCCCCCCGGTATAGCGGACCGAAACGAGAGGCTCCGCCACCGCCAGAGCGCAGGCCAGAGCATTTAAAGAGAGGAGGGATGCGCGAAGAAGACCCATGAAGCGCGTCAGTTACCAGCCAGAGCTTCGGCTTCGGTTTCCGTCACTTCGAACACCGAATGGAGGCTGGTCATAGCGATGACCCGGGAGATCCGGTCGTTCAGGCCGCACAGCCTCAGCTCGCCGCCCCCGTTCTTGATGGCGTTGTAGCAGCTAACCAACTCGCCCACGCCAGAGGAATCCAGATAGCTGACCTCCTCGAAGTTGATGACAATCCGGTGGGCTCCGCTCTCCAGGGCATCACAAACGGCTTCGCTGAGTTCCTGATCGCCTTCCCCCAGGGTGATCTTCCCAGCAGGGCAGAGGATTCGGGTATCCCCTTGAGTGCGTTGAATGATGTCCATGTCATATCCTCGCGCGGCTTTCCGCAGTGTACCAAGGACCTGCCGCCCTGCGGGAAGGAATGTAGGTTCCACCCGGGCCATGCACGCTGTCAGGCACGAACCCTGCAACCCGTTCCACGCCTCCGCCGAATCCCGGCGATTTTTGCAGGGTTCCATGTTCGACCTCCTATCCTCCAACCCCATGATCACAACGATGGACCGCAGCATGACGCTGGCCAATCGGCGTCTGGGTCTCATCGCGTCCAACATGGCCAACCTCGACACTCCGGGCTACCACACCAAGGACTTTTCCTTCGAAGCCGCCCTGAAGCAAGAGGTCAACAATCTTTCCGGGAATTCTTTGCCCATTCAGAGGACCCACGCGAACCATCTCTCCGTCACCAGTTCGGGTTCCCTCCCCCGCACCACCGACCCCATCCGGCCCAACTATGAGCGCAATGACGGCAATGACGTGAGCCTGGATCGCGAATCCATGCTCCTGGCCAGGACCCAAGGCAACTACGTCCTCAGTTCCAATTTTGCCCAGTCCGAACTCCGACGCCTCCTCCAGGCCATCAAAGACGGAGCCAAGTGATGAGCTTCAACAAGATCTACGACATCGCCGCCTCGGGCATGAGCGCCCAGCGCCTCCGGGTCCAGCTCATCGCCGCCAACGTCGCCAACGCCGAAACCACGCGGACCACCGAGGGCGGCCCCTACCGGAAAAAGGAAGCCACCTTCCAGGTCCAACCCCTGGGTCAGACCTCCGACGGCATGGAACTCACGGGCGTGGGGGTGCGGCAGGTCATCAACTCCCAGGACCCCTTCGCGGCCAAATACGAACCCAACCACCCGGACGCCAACGCCGACGGGATCGTGCAGTACCCCAACGTCAACCCCGTGGAAGAAATGGTGAACCTCACCGAGGCCAGCCGCTCCTACGAGGCCAATGTGGCTGTGGTCCGGGCAGTCAGGGCCATGGCACTCTCCGCCCAGGACCTACTCCGGGTCCAGTGACGGAATTCTGACTGGCATCCCCCGACTCCCTGCCCCATCCTGAACTGAGCCCTTACGAGCCGCCCCCATGGATCCCCTGAACCTCAACAATCTCCCCTCGATCAAGCCCCTCACCGAGACCGGAACGGCCTCCAGCCAGGGAACTTCGAACGCTGAGGGTGCCAATTTCGGCGACATCCTCAAGCAGGCGCTCCAGGAAGTGAACGCCGCCCAGAGCACTGCCGCGCAAGAGGCACGGAACTTGATGACTGGAGAGACAACTGACATGCACACGGCGATTCTGGCGGTCCAGAAAGCCGATGTCAGTTTTCAGATGATGATGGCCGTTCGGTCCAAACTGATCGACGCTTACCGGGAAGTCATGCGAACGCAGATGTGACCTAGGCGCCCGGCCATCGAAAGGAACCCATGGCCGGCGAGAACAACCTGACCTCCCAGCTCCAGCGCACCCTCCAGAACATGTCCTCCACCCAAAAGGCGGTGGTCGGGGTGATTGTCCTGACCTTCGTCATCGTCCTCGCGGGCTTTGGCGTCTGGGCCAGCCAGGACAAGATGGAAGTCCTGGCATCGAACCTCCCACCGGGGGACGCCAGCACCATTGTGGAGAGTCTGCGCAAGCAGAACATCCCCTACGATCTCAGTTCAGACCAGCGCACCGTCTTCGTCCCAGAGAAGCGCGTCGGCGAACTGAAACTCCGTTTCGCGGGAGAGGGCCTCCTGAACGGGGACAAGGTAGGCTTCGAGAAGCTGGAGTCCCCCAGCCTCACCACCACCGACTTCACCCAGAAGGTTGTCCACCGTCGGGCCCTGGAAGCCGACTTGGCCAAGACAATCCGCAGCCTCCAGCAGGTCCAGGATGCCGTGGTCCATATCACTCCAGGTTCAGACAGCCCCTTTGTCACCGACAAGGAAGAGGCCAAGGCCTCCGTGCTCCTGAAGCTCAAGGGAGGACGCCTGCTGCCGGAGGAGAACACCCAGGCCATCGTCAATCTGGTGGCAGGGAGCGTCGAAGGCCTGAAGGCCGAGAGCGTCGTGATCATTGATCAGTACAGTCGGATCCTCAGCCGCACGGGCCGGGATCCCATGGTGGGGGCTTCGGATTCCCAGAAGAAGGTGGCGCGGGAGGAGGAGGATCACCTGGTGCGCCGGGTGACCGAGCTCCTGGAGCCCGTGGTCGGCCTCGGCAAGGTGCGGGCCACCGCTCATCTTGACCTCGACTTCGACAAGGTCAAGATCAACGAAGAGCGCTTCAATCCCCAGGAGCAGGTGGAACGCTCCGTGAACCAGAAGGAAGAGAAGATCACCAAGAGCGAAGGGGGCGCCGGGGTTCCCGGAACGGCCTCCAACGTGGCTCCCGCCGCCGGCGGGGGAGGCCGGGCCGGGGTCCTGGAGAACAGCGAAAAGAAGGAAACCACCACCAACTATGAGATCAGCAAGACCTTACGCAGCGTGGAGCAGGCCCCGGGGACCATCAAGCGGGTCTCCCTGGCGGTGATCGTGGATCACGCCACCTCCTGGGAGAAGCCCGCCAAGGGCGACCCCAAGGAGAAGATCACCCCCCGCACCGCCGAGGAGCTCAAGAAGATCCGGGACCAGGTGGCCGCTGCGGTGGGCATCAAGGAGGACCGGGGAGACCAGCTCACAGTGGAGAACATCCCCTTCGCCTCCATGGAAAACCCCAAGGAGGAGGCCGCCGCCCAGAAACAATATTGGATCGATCAGGCCAAGGCCCTGGTGCCCTACCTGCTCCCGACCATCCTTGGGTTGGTGGTCCTTTTCCTGATCGTGATCCCCATGCTCAAGAAACTGTCATCGGCCATCAACCGTCCATCCCCCCTGCGCGTTCATGCCGGGGAGGAGGGCGAGGAGGGAGGATCCGTGTCCAGCAGCCGCAGAATCACCCACACCAAGACCAAGACCAAGGAAGAACTCGCGGCTGAAATCGAGGCGGAACTGAACGCCGAAGGGGCTTCCAGCGCCCCAGAGGCACAGCGTCGCCAGCTCATCAAGAAGCGGATCCAGGAAAGCTCCACGGGCGATGCCGAGACGGTAGCCTCCCTGGTGCGCTCTTGGATGCTTGAAGACACCGGGAGGTAGGCATGGCCAAACTGAGCGGCACCCAAAAGGCTGCGATTCTGATGGTGGCCCTGGGGGACGACTGTGCCGCTGGCATCTTCAAGTATCTGGAAGAGGACGAGATCCAGTCCATCTCCAAGGAAATCGCGCTGACCAAGAACGTCCAGCCAGAGATTGCCGACGAGGTCCTGGAAGAGTTCCACACCATGACCCTGGCCAAGAGCTATATCTCCCAGGGTGGCCTGGAATACGCCAAGAAGCTCCTCATCAAGTCCGTAGGCCCGGAAGCGGCCCGCAAGATCATCGACCGCCTCACCAAGGCCCTGGAGAGTTCCGCGGGGTTCTCCAGCATCGAGCGGGCCAACCCCCAACAGCTCTCCAAGTTCATCCAGAGCGAACACCCCCAGACCATCGCCCTCATCCTGGCCCACCTCAATGCCACCCAAGCCGGGGAACTCATCGCCAGCCTTCCGGAAACCCTGCGGGCCGATGTGGCCATGCGCATGGCCAACCTCCAGGAAATCAGCCCCGAAGTGGTGCGCCGCATCTCCCTGATCCTGGAACAGAAGCTGGAGTCCCTGGGCTCCTTCGCCACCGAGGCCTACGGCGGTGTCCGGGCCGTGGCCGAGCTCTTCAACCGCATGGACCGCTCCACGGGCCGGGTGGTACTGGAGAAGATCGAGAACGAAAACCCCCAACTGGCCGCCAGCATCCGGGACCTCATGTTCGTCTTCGACGACATCCTGCTCATCGACGACCTGGGCATCGCCGAGATCCTCAAACGGGCCGACAAGAAGGTGCTCACCATCGCCCTCAAAGGCACCAGCGAGGAGCTGCGCAACCAGTTCTTCCGCAACATGTCGAGCCGGGCCGTTGAGATGATGAAGGAAGAGATGGAGTTCATGGGCCCCATCAAGCTCAAGGATGTGGAGAAGTCTCAGCACGAGATCGTGGAGATCGTCCGACAGCTGGAAGAGGAAGGCCTCATCAGCGTGGGCGGTGGTGGAGGCGAGGACTATGTCTCGTAGCGGCCGCATCATCACGGCCAAGCAGGCCGAGCGGAAGCAGATCGAAGCCTTCCCCTATCGCGCTGCAGATTTTTCCCCGGAGCCCGAACCCCTGGATAACGGGGACGACAGCCCCATCGGCAGCAGTCTCAGCACACCCGAGGAGGATGCCCACCGACTGGTCTCCGTGGACCAGATCATCCATGAGAAGCTCCAGGCCGCCGAACAACGCGCCCAGGACATTGCCCAGCGGGCCTACGAGGAAGGCTTCGCCTCCGGCGAGGCTGAGGGCCGCATCTTTGGCGAAAGTCAGTTCAAGGCCTATATCCTCCGCCTGGAAAGCCACCTGGAAGCCCTGTCCTCAACCATGAACCTGCTGAACCATGCGACCCGGGACGAAATCCTGGCCATGGCCATGGCCATGGGGGAGCACCTCGCAGGCCAGCAGATCGACAGCAGTCCCCAGGCCGTGGCCCCGCTCCTGGAAAGGCTCCTCCAGGGCCACATTTTCGCCACTCCCGAAGGAACCCAGGCTCCCATCCAGGCCTACCTGAACCCGAAGGACCTGGACACTCTCAATGCCCTGGATTTCGCCATCCCCGGCATCCGACTGATGGAGGACCCCGGACTCAGCCGCGGCAGCCTGCGCCTGGAGTCCGCCGACGGTGTCATGGACGCCACCCTGGAACGCCGTCGACAGCGCCTTCTCGCCCTGATCGAAGAGTCCCGTGAAAAGGACACACCCTGATGGATTTCGCAGCCCTGGTGCCCCAGATCCGCCAGCTCCCCGCAGGAGACATCCTGGGTCGGGTCTCCAAGGTCGTGGGCCTTCTGGTGGAATCCCGGGGCCCCGAGGCCTCCCTTGGCGAGCAGGTGCTCATCCACATGGGGGATGGCAAGTCCGTCAGCGCCGAGGTGGTCGGGTTCCAGGACAAGCAGGTGCTCCTGATGCCGGTGGAGAACGCTGACGGCATCCGTCCGGGACTCCTGGTGGAGGCCATGGGGCACCAGCCGGAGCTGCCGGTCTCACCGTCCCTTCTGGGGCGGGTCATCGATCCCCTGGGGCGCCCCCTGGACGGTGGCCCTCCCATTCAGGGCGAAGCCCGTCTGCCCATCCACGGCCTGCCCCCGAATCCCATGAAGCGCCGCCTCATCAAGGAGGTTCTGTCCACGGGCGTCCGGGTCATCGACGGCCTGCTCACCCTCGGAAAAGGCCAGCGCGTTGGGATTTTCGCAGGCTCCGGCGTGGGGAAGTCCACCCTCCTGGGCATGATCGCCCGCAAGACCACCGCCGATATCAACGTCATCATCCTGGTGGGGGAGCGCGGCCGCGAGCTGCGGGAATTCATCGAGAACGATCTGGGGCCCGAGGGCCTCAAGCGCAGCGTGGTCGTGGTGGCCACCAGCGACCAGGCCCCCCTCCTGCGTCTGCGCTGCGCCCTGGCGGGCACGGCGGTGGCCGAGTATTTCATGCGCCAGGGGCAGGACGTCCTGATCATGATGGACAGCGTGACCCGCTTCGCCATGGCCCAGCGGGAAGTGGGACTTTCCGCCGGTGAGCCCCCCTCCAGCCGGGGGTACACGCCCTCGGTCTTCGCCCTCCTGCCCCGCCTCATGGAGCGGGCCGGCAACTTCGAGGGCATGGGCTCCATCACGGGCATCTACACGGTGCTGGTGGAAGGCGATGACATGAACGAGCCCATCTCCGACGCTGTCCGGGGCATCCTCGACGGCCACGTCATCCTCTCCCGGAAGCTGGCCGCCAAGAACCACTACCCTGCCATCGATGTCCTGGGGAGCATCTCCCGACTCTTCAGCACCCTGGCGATCCCGGAGCAGAAGCAGCTCTCCGCCAAGCTCCGGGACCTCATGGCCACCTATGCGGACGCCGAGGACCTCATCCAGATCGGGGCCTACAACAAGGGCTCCAGCCCCCAGATCGACCAGGCCATCCAGTTCCAGCCCGCCATCCAGGCCTTTCTGCGCCAGGCCGTGGCCGAGGACAGCAGCTACCGCCAGACCCAACTGGCCATGGGCCAGATCTTCGGTATCGACCTGGCCCCCTTCCTGAAACCGGACGTGTAGGATGGCCACCCGTTTCCGCTTCCGCCTGGAAGCCCTCCTCAAGCTCCGGAAGTCTTTGGAGGACGAGGCTCAGCGCAAGCTGGGCCGGGAGATGGGCGCCCTCCGGGAAATCGAGAAACGCATCGCCCACTTCCAGGCCGAGCACGGCCGCACCCTGGAGACCCGTCGGGCGCCCCAGGGCTCCGTGGTGGACCTGGACCAGTGGAGGGCCATCGAGCGCTACCTCGTGGTGCTTGAGCATCGGATCCAGGTCGCCCAGGCCGAGCGGCATGAGGCCGAACAACGGGTCCACGAGGCCCGCAAAGCCCTCACCCTGGCCCACCAGGCCCACCTCACCCTCGTGCGCCTCAAAGAGCGGCGGCAGGAGGCCCACGACCTCGAAGCCATGCACGAGGAAATCCGCAACCTCGATGAAATCGCCGTGCTCCGCCACCGATTCAATACCCAACTCCAGTCCCTCTCACCCTCGGAGGTGAATCCATGAACCTGCGTCCTGTTCCCTGGATCGTCGCCCCCGTCATCCTTAGCGCTGGCGTGCTCTGGCTCTCCGCCCAGGAGAAGAAGGTCCCCGAGGGGGTCAAGGTGCCGGAACTGGCCGAGAAGCTCCAGTCCCGGGAGAAAGAGTTGGGCCAGAAGGAGGCCCAGCTCCGGGAACTGGAACAGCGCCTCGCCACCCTCCAGGGCACCCTGGACAAGGATCGGAACGACCTCCTGGGCAGGGAGAAGGCCGTCCAGGAAGCCTTGGCCAAGCTGGAAAGCCTGAGGCTGCGTCCCCCGGTGGACCCCCAGCTTGTGCGCACCACCGAGGCCATGGACCCCGTGGCCGGTGCCAAGTCCATCAAGGAGATGGCCGCCCTCAACATGGAGCTGACCACGGGCCTCCTGGGCGCCATGACCCCCAAGAAGGCCGCCAAGTTGATGGACCAGGTTTCCCTCCTGGACGCCCCCCTGGCGGGCAAGCTCATGGAACGGGTGGGCAAGAGTCGGGCCCAGGAGCCTGCGAAGGGGAAGACGTAAACGCGTCACCTCGTAAAGCGACCGCAGCAGGAGTCATCAGGAATGTCCAAAGCCCCGTCCACCTCCGCCACCCGCCTTCTCCGGCAGCAGGGCGTCTCCTACACCGAGCACCTCTACCGCTATGAGGACCATGGCGGCACGGCGGTCCCGGCCCGGGAGCTGGGCGTCGACGAGCATGCCGTGATCAAGACCCTCATCATGGAGGACGAGGCGGGACGCCCCCTGATCGTCCTGATGCACGGCGACCGGGAGGTCTCCACCAAGGCCCTGGCCCGGCAGATCGGCGCCAGAACGGTGCAGATCTGCAAGCCGGAGACCGCCCAGAAGCACAGTGGCTACCTGGTGGGAGGCACCAGCCCCTTCGGGACCCGGAAACCCATGCCCGTGCACGTGGAGCGGAGCATCCTGGAACTGGTCCGCATCTACATCAATGGAGGCTCCCGGGGCTTCCTGGTGGGCATGAGCCCGGGAGACCTGACCCGGGTGCTCCATCCCACCCCGGTTGAGGTGTCGCTCGAGTCTTAAGAAAGGAGCGCCGGGGGTCCTGAAAGAATTCCCGAGGGAGCACCAGGTTCTGGTAGCATTGATTCCTCAGCGCCTCGTCATTCCGAGGCGCCCCTTTTTTTTAGGCCTTTTTCACCCTCGTCGCCCACTCCAGGTGCCGACTTTTTCCACGCCCCGGGGCCTGCGCCCTTCTCTCCGGAACCCCTATGCCCAAGCACGTACTTGCTAAGCTCGAGGCCGAACTCAAGGACCTCAAGCACGCTCTGCTGGTGGAAATCCCCAAGGAGATCGCCTCGGCGGCTTCCCAGGGCGACCTGTCCGAGAACGCGGAATACGAACAGGCCCTGTCCAAGCGGGACATGTTCCAGGCCAAGGTCGTGGCCATGGAGAAGCGTATCGCCGAGATCGCCAGTCTCGATATCACGCGTCTCCCCAAGGACAAGGTGGCCTACGGCACCCGGGTCACCCTCCTGGACCTGGACTCTGAGAAAGAAGTAACCTATCGACTGGTACTTCCCGAAGAACTGGGGGGCGCTTCCGACCTCCTGAGCATCAGTTCCCCCATCGGTATGGCCCTCGTGGGCCTGGAAGAAGGTGCTGAGGTGAAGATCAAGATCCCCGCTGGCACCAAACGATTCGAAGTCATCGAACTCACCACGATCCACAATCTGTAGAGACGATCCGTCTGGAGATCCCATGACCAAGCCCAAGCGGGACCAGCGATGCAACTTCTGCGGGAAGGCGCCCCACGAGGTGGAGCAGCTGCTCGCTGGCCCTACGGCCTTCATCTGCAATGAATGTGTCGAACAGGGCCAGCTCCAGCTGCGCATGAGCCGCCAGGGCGGCAAAGTCTCCGATCCCCACAAGGGACGCCTGGCCCGGCCCAAGGAGATCAAGGCCTTCCTGGACGACTACGTGATCGGCCAGGACCCGGCCAAGAAGCGCCTGGCAGTGGCAGTCTATAACCACTATAAACGAATCATGGTTCCCAAGCGTGGCCTGGGCACCGCCACCGAAGTGGAGCTGGCCAAGAGCAACATCATGCTCATCGGCCCCACGGGCACCGGCAAGACACTTCTGGCCCAGACCCTGGCACGCTTCCTTGATGTCCCCCTGGCCATGGCCGATGCCACCACCCTCACCGAGGCGGGATACGTGGGCGAGGACGTCGAGAACATCCTCACCAAGCTCCTCCAGGCCGCCAACTACGATCTGGACCGGGCCCAGCGCGGCATCGTCTTCATCGACGAAATCGACAAGGTGGGCCGCAAGAGCGAGAACCCCTCCATCACCCGCGATGTGAGTGGCGAGGGGGTCCAGCAGGCCCTCCTCAAGCTGGTGGAAGGCACCGTGGCCAACGTGCCTCCCCAGGGCGGCCGCAAGCACCCCCACCAGGAGTTCATCCAGGTGGACACGACCAATATCCTCTTCATCTGCGGCGGCGCCTTCGTGGGCATTGACGACATCGTCAAGCAGCGGGTCCGCGCCAAGGCCGTGGGCTTCGGCGCCCAGGTCAGCAGCAAGGTGGACAAGGAAGACTACCTGCGACTGGTGGAGCCCGAGGACATCGTCAAGTTCGGCCTCATCCCCGAGTTGGTGGGCCGCCTCCCGGTGCTGGCCACCCTGGATCCCCTGGACCGCGAGGCCCTGGTGCGCATCCTCACCCAGCCCAAGAACGCCCTCACCAAGCAGTTCACCAAGCTGCTGGACATGGACGATGTGGAACTCTCCTTCGAGGATTCCGCCCTGGAGGCCATCGCCGACCAGGCCATGACCCGCAAGCTCGGTGCCCGCGGCCTGCGCTCCATGCTGGAGCAGATCCTCCTCGAACCCATGTTCGAGCTCCCCAGCGAAGAGCGCACCGGCAAGACCCCCCTGCGCATCACCCGGGAACGGGTGCTGGAAGTGATGGGACTGCCCCCTGAGGAAGTCGAAGCCGCGGGCTGATCCGAACGACAGACCCGAAGGGCGCGATGGAAGGCAGTCCCCACTGCCTCCCATCGCGCCCTTAAGCTATTCCAGAGTCCGGGTGAAGAGGGCGTCCTCCAGCTTTCCCCCTGTCCTGGGATCCCGCAGGGTCCGCTTCAGCACGAAGTCGAAGAGCAGGGGATCCTGGCGGTTGATCTCGTTCAGGGCCTTCCGCTCGGCGGGTGTGATCAGCTTCAGGGCCACTGCCTGGGTGGTCCAGGTCAGGGGTCGGATGGCGGGGAGGGGGTAGTCGCTGCCGTTGAGGAGCCGTGCCTGGATATCCGGTCGACGCAGCAGTTCCCGCATGGCGCCCGGCAGGTGGTTGAACAGGGTCATGGCGGAGATGTCCCCATAAAGGCGTCCACGGTACCGGTCCTCCGCCATGAGGCGCAGGAAGAGATCGAAATTCCGGGCCGTCTTGCCGGGGTGATCCAGGTCGGCGTTCCGACCGGCGCTGGCGCAATGGGCCGCCACCACCCTCACCCCGAGATCCAGGGGCCTGCGGAGCCGCAGGGGGTTACCAAGGGCCTGGGCCCCGGCGGCGCTCACAGCTTTCTCCTCCCCGGTATGGGCCAGCAGGATCATGCCGTGGGAGGCCATCTTCCGGTAGAAGCTGTCCCAGCGGGGATCCGCCGGATCCATGCCCTGGGCATTGGGCAGCCACTTCACCCAGCGCACGCCCTTGGCCGCCCAGCGGTCCAGTTCCGCCAGGGCGTCGGCCCGGGCCGGATGCACCGAAATGACCGGAACGAAGAGACCCGGGTGCGCCTGGGCCAGGCTGACCACATAGCCATTGGGCACGTAGAAGTCGGAATGGTCCCGGTCGAGGGTGCCATCCGCGCGATAGGCATGGTCCATGGCCAGGATGTGCAGGCGGATAGGATGGCCGAAGACCCTGGCCCGCTCCGCCAGAGTCTTCACATAGGTTTCATCGAAGACCGCCAGGTCATTGGTTCCCCCCGCCTTCATGTAGATCTGGCCTGCCAGGCGCTTGAATGGATGCTTTTGGTCGAAAAAGCGCGGATTGACTTCACACCCATTCCGGGTACCGACAATGTGCACATGGGCATCCACCAGGGGCGCCTTGCCATCCAGTCCCTGGAACGACTTGGCCACCAGATCCCGGGCCCCAGGACTGAGCTCCCCTGCCAGGGCGGCACAGCCAAGGAGGAGGGGCATCACAAAAGAGAGGATGCTGCGGAAGCTTCGATTCATTCGGGACTCTCCGGTTTCATCCAGCCATCATGCACGATTCCGGGGCTTTCCGCCTTCCGGTGGCTATAATCCTGTTCCTGGCCCATGGGCGGCCTTTGCGAGCACCAGCATGACCGACAAGACCATCACCCTTCCCGCCATTCCCATTCGGGACATGGTTCTCTTTCCCGGCTCCCGGGTCCCCTTCGTCGTGGGACGCCGTGCTTCGGTCCGCACCCTGGAGCAGGCCATCAAGGCCGGAGATCACCTGGTGCTCCTCACCCAGCGGGAGCCCAAGGAGGACGAGCCCAAGCAGGAGACCCTCTACGGCGTCGGCACCCTGGCCCTGGTGGAATCCCTCATCGCCCTCCCCAAGGACTACTACAAGGTGGGGGTGAAGGGCATCGCCCGGGTGAAGCTGGAACGGTACCTGGACCAGGATGAGGTCATCCGGGCCGAAGTGACGATTTTGGACGAGCCCCCAGCCCTGGCGGAAGCCCCCTTGCTGGACACTTTCCATCGCAGTGTCGAGGAGTTTCTGGGCCGCAATCCCGACGCCACCCGCCTCCTGTCCATGGACCAGATCAAGGAACTGCCCCTGGGCAAGGCCATGGACACCGTGGCAGGCCTTCTGCCGGTGGAGGTCAAGGAGAAGCAGGCGGTCCTGGAGCAATTGGAAATCGAGCCCCGACTTCAGACCTTCCTCAAGCTGGTGGAGATGGATGCCGCCCGCCACGCCGTGGACCGAGAGGTGGAGGCCAAAACTCAGCAGCGCCTGGATGAGGACCACAAGCAGTACGTCCTCAACGAGAAGATGCGGGTCATCCAGCAGGAGTTGGGCAAGAAGGGCGAGAAGGACGAGGGGACCCGCCTCAAGGAGCGGATCCTGGAAGCCGGCATGAGCGAGGAGGCCGAGAAGAAGGCCCTGGAGGAGCTGGAACGCATGGAGGCCATGCCCCCCCAGAGCGCCGAAGCCACGGTATCCCGCACTTACATCGACTGGCTCCTGTCCCTGCCCTGGAAGGCCACCGCCGAGGATCGCCTGGACCTGGACGGGGCCGAGCGGATCCTGGACGAGGACCATGCGGGCCTGGAGAAGGTGAAGGCCCGGATCCTGGAGTATCTGGCGGTCATGCGCCGATTGAAGGACAGCTCTAAGGGAGGTGGGCTCCGGGGCCCCATCCTCTGCCTGGTGGGCCCTCCCGGCGTGGGCAAGACCAGCCTGGCCCGCAGCATCGCCCGGGCTTTGAACCGCCCCTTCGTCCGTTTCTCCCTCGGAGGGGTGCGGGACGAGGCGGAGATCCGGGGCCATCGCCGCACCTACATCGGCTCCATGCCCGGCCGCATCATCAGCCTCATGAAGAAGGCTGCGGTGCGCAACCCCCTCATGCTCCTGGACGAAATCGACAAGATGGCCTCGGACTACCGGGGGGACCCGGCCTCGGCCCTCCTGGAAGTGCTGGATGCGGAACAGAATGCGACCTTCCAGGACCATTACCTGGACGTGGGCTTCGACCTGAGCCAGGTGATGTTCCTCTGCACCGCCAATGTGCGTCACAACATCCCCCCCGCCCTGGATGACCGCCTGGAGGTCATCGAGCTGAGCGGCTACACCACCAAGGAGAAGCTGGCCATCGCCCAGCAGCACTTGGTGCCGAAGTCCCTGGAGCGGCATGGCATGCAGGACCTGGATATCCATTTCCAGGATCAGGCCCTGGAGAAAATCATCCAGGCCTACACCAAGGAAGCCGGGGTTCGCCAGCTGGAGCGGGAGGTCGCGGCCATTCTGAGAAAATTGGCCCGCCACAGCCTTCAGCCCGACAAGGCCGATCAGGAGCCCTTCGCTCCGGAGGTTTCCCCCCAGCGCCTGGCAAAACTCCTCGGTCCCGAACGTTTCCTGGAAACGCCTCCCGATGTCCACACGCTGCCCGGGGTGGTCAACGGACTGGCCTGGACTTCAACGGGCGGAGACCTGCTTACCATTGAAGCCGCCCCCCTGCCAGGAAAGGGCAATCTCAAGCTCACGGGCAAGCTGGGCGAAGTCATGCAGGAGAGCGCCCAGATCGCCCTCTCCTTCGTGCGAACCCGGGCCGAGCGCCTCGGGCTGGCCCCTGACTTCATGGAGAAGCTGGACCTCCACGTCCACGTCCCCGAGGGTGCCATCCCCAAGGACGGCCCCAGCGCGGGCATCACCCTGGCTACGGCCCTGATTTCTGCCCTGACGGGGATCCCCGTCAGGGGGGATCTGGCCATGACTGGCGAACTCACCCTCCGGGGCATGGTGCTCCCCATCGGCGGCCTCAAGGAGAAACTCCTGGCGGCTCACCGGATGGGCTGCCGGGCCGTCCTGATCCCCAGCGAGAACGCCCGCCATCTGGAGGAGGTTCCCGCCGAGATCCGCGAACAGCTCAGCATCCACCTCGTGAGTCACATGGACGAAGTGATCCCCCTGGCCCTGACCCGTCTGCCGGAGCCCAGGCGGAGCGGGGAGGCTCCGACCCCGGCCCCATCCACCATCCCTCAGCCATCGGCCACCCATTGAGCCCACTCCCCGGGAGGGCGATCGCATGACGACAAGTCACCGCCCGGGGCAGGGTATCAGCAGGGGCCTGGTCTTCCTCCTGGCCCTCATCACGGCCATGGGGGTGGCCAATCTCTATTACAACCAGCCCATGCTGGGGGTTATCGGCCGCTCCTTCCCGGAAGGATCGAGCTGCCATCTCATCCCCACCCTGACCCTTTTCGGCTACGCTGCGGGCCTCCTGTTCCTGGTGCCCCTGGGGGACCTTCTGCAGCGGCGGACCCTGATCATGGCCCAGTTCCTGGCCATGGCCCTCGCCCTGGCCCTGGCTGCCCTGGCACCCAACGGACAGGTCCTCCTTATCGTCTCCTTCTTCATCGGGGGGGCGGCCTCGGTCGTCCAGCAGATCGTCCCCCTCGGCGCAGCCCTGGCCACCGATGAACGGCGGGGAGCCGTGGTGGGGAGCATCATGGGCGGCCTGTTCTGCGGTGTCCTACTGAGCCGCACCCTGGCGGGCTTCGTAGCCACCCACCTGGGGTGGCGGGCCATGTTCTGGATCGGGGTCCCCCTGGCGATCCTGGGGGCACTCTCCACCCGCATCCTGCCCGTTCTCCCGCCGACTGCTTCCATGGGCTACGGTGCTCTGCTGAGCTCCATGGGCCGGATCTGGAAGGATGAGCCCCGGCTCCGTCACGCAACCTTCACCCAGACCTGCCTCTTCATGGTCTTCAATGCCTTCTGGACCATCCTGGCCCTGCACCTGGAACAGCCCCCCCTCCTGCGGGGCGCAGCCACCGCCGGGCTCTTCGGAGTCGTGGGCACCATCGGCATCCTGGCCGCTCCCCTGGCGGGCCGCCAAGCCGATAAGCGGGGCTTCCGCCCGGTGGTCATGCTCGGGGTTTCCTCCGCCTTGGTGGCCTGGCTGATCCTGGCGAACTGGATTTCCCTCACCGGACTGGTGGTGGGGGTCATCCTCCTGGATTTCGGGGCCCAGAGTTCACTCATCGCCCATCAGCAGTTGATTTACAGCCTACGGCCCGAGGCCAAGAACCGGGTCAACACGATCTTCATGGTGGGCATGTTCCTGGGCGGAAGTCTGGGGGCCGCCCTGGCCATGGCCGCCTGGCACACCGCAGGATGGAGGGGCGTCTCCACCCTCTCCATCCTGCTCTGCGTCGGCGCCCTGGCCTTTTGGAAGACCTTTCCCCGGGAGAAGGTCGCGTAGGCTTTCCGGGTGCTGTTTCAGCCCTCCAGGAGCTGAAGCAGCGCACAATAGTCCGCATCCCCAAGCCCCTGCGCCTCAGCACCAGCCAGCCGCTCCCGGACCGCCTCCAGCAGGGGATAGACCGATCCGCCAGCGGCGGCGCTGGCCAGACGGGTGTCCTTCGCCATGTGCTTGACCGAGAACTGGGGAGAGAAGTCCCCCTGACGCAGTTTGGGCTCCTTCAGGTCGATGAGGGGGGAGTGCCCCATGTTCCGGGAGAGGATCTGGAAGTAGAGATCGTCGGAAATCCCGGCCCGGCGGGCGAAGCTGAGGCTCTCCACGAAGCCTTCCATCTGGATGGCCAGGTTCAGGTTCATGGCCAGCTTGATGGAGGCGGCCTGACGGACTCCTGCCAACCGGGCTGATCCGCCTTGACCGAACGGTTCCAGACGCCCCCCAACCGCCCGGCAGAGGCGTAGCGTTCCGCCCATGCACTTCCAATGATCCCGAGTCCGAGTATTCCGATGCTGTCCATGGGGCTAAACTCCTTCGCCGCTGTGTTTTTTGATCAGGTCCTTGATGACTTCCCCCGCCATGATCATGCCCACGACCCCGGGGACGAAGGACACGCTCCCCGGCAGCTGGCGGCGGGAGGTGATGGCGGGCTCGCCCTTTTTCGGGCAGCTGCAGTCCTCGGGGCAGCCCGGGTCCACCCCCTGGTCCGGCACCAGGGCCTCTTCCCGGGAATACACCACTTTGAGATGTCGGACACCGCGCTTGCGCAGTTCCTTGCGCAGGATCTTGGCCAGGGGGCAGTTCTCTGTCTTGGAGAGGTCAGTCACCTCGAAGCCCGTGGGATCCAGCTTGTTCCCGGCCCCCATGGCGCTGATGATGGGGATCTCCCGTTGCTTGGCTTCCTGGATGAGGTCCAGCTTGCCGGTGACCGTGTCGATGCAATCCAGGATGTAGTCGAGCCCCGTGCCGATCAGCTCGTCGGCCCTGCCAGGGTTGTAGAAGTCACGGATGGCCTCGATCTCGGCCTCCGGATTGATCTCCAGCATCCGGGCCTTCATGGCCTCCACCTTGACCTGTCCCACGGTTTTCCGGGTGGCGTGGATCTGCCGATTGACATTGCTCAGGCAGATGCAGTCGTGGTCCACGAGGACAAAGCGTCCCACGCCGCTGCGGACCAGGGCCTCCGCCGCGTGGCTGCCCACCCCTCCCACGCCGAAAATGGCCACCCTACTGTTCCTGAGCCGTTCCAGGGCCTCAGCCCCCAGCAGGAGTTCCGTTCTCGAGAGCGTGTAGGACATGCCCGTTCCTTCTCCAAGTGTAGTTTCCCAGTGAAATGCGGACCGTTATAGTCGGACCTGACACGACATTGGGCAGGGGTTTGGGGGCAGGCAGTGCCCCCAAGGGGGTGACAGAAAAGCACGCACCGCGTGCTTCCCGCCAAAGGGGCCATGCCCCGATGGAAGTGTGGTGGCCCGTCTTGGACTGGTCCCAGTTATTCCGGGCCACCACACTAACAGAATACCCCCTGTACGGGTTGCACCCCCCACCCCACAGCCGACACTGGGGACGGAGGAATCATTGATGTCGCCACCCCCTGCCGGTGAGCATCCCGTTGTCGCAGACCACTACTGGCGTTTCTGCCGCCAGGGGGGGCAGGTGTCCACCGTGCTCTACCTCCTGTTCCTGGTCACATTCCTCACACTAGGCCTTTGGGCCATGGCGACCCTCACCGGCATCACTCTGATCATCCAGGGCTGGGCCCTATCCCGCTTGCCCTGGCGCAGCAAAGAGATGTATGAGTTGTTTGTTGTTTTTTTCGTAATAGGGTATTCAATACTGGCTATGCGGGGCGTGGGAACCGATGCGGAATTCCACCTCTATGCTCTGTCATTGCTCAGCATGCCTTCCGGATACAAGCGTTTCAAATTGGCCAGGAAAACGGCGATGGCTCTGGCCATCATCGTCCTCTTCGTGGTCATTGACCCCTGGACCCGAGCCATGAGCCCCCTTTGGCCCCTACCCCCCGGGGCTCTTCATACCGTGCGAACCATGAACATCGTTGGCCTCTGCGTCTTCATCTCCGCCATCAGCTACCAGAGCGAAAGAACACTGGGCATCCTGACCCGGTCCCTGGTCGATATGGCTACCACCGATCCCCTGACGGGGCTCCTGAACCGCCGCAGGATGGAGGAGATGGCCGCCGTGGTCCAGAACGGCCACGAGCGCCACCAGCGTCCATTCCTGGTGATCCTGGGGGACCTGGACCATTTCAAGGCCATCAACGATCAACATAGCCATGCCGGGGGTGACCTGGCCCTGAAGGCGGTGGCGGAATGCCTGCTGGCTTCTGTCCGCGCCGAAGATCAGGTGGCCCGATGGGGAGGCGAAGAATTCCTCCTCCTCCTCCCCGAAACCACCTTGACGGCGGGCCTGGAAGTCGCCGAGCGCATCCGGAAGCAGGTTTCCCAACTCGTGCTCAATTTCGACGGAAAGCCCATCCCCGTCACCATCACCCTGGGCGTTGCCCAGGGGGGCTCCGGAAGCAGCTTCACCCAGGCCCTGGGGAAGGCCGATGAAGCCCTCTACCAGGGCAAGGCATCTGGCCGGAATCGGGTGGAAGTGGCTAAACCTGAACCGTAGAGGCGATATCCAGGCATCGAAGCAGTTCGGTGATTACTGATCGCCGCCGTGGATCCGCCTCGTACAGCGCCGCCACCCGCTGACGGGCACCGACTGGATCACCGGCGGCCTTTCCCCTGGCGATGAGCTCCCGGCAGGCCTCCGGCATAGGACCCCAGTTGGCGCATTCCACCCAGTTCTCATTGAGGAAGATGAACTTGGGAATCGCCTCTCCACCATTGGTGAGAAAGCGGGTGAAGACGTCCGGCCATTGATGCCTGGGGATGAATCGAACCTCCAGGTTGGGGGCTGCCTCCTCCAGGGATCGCAACACGGGAACATGGCGCACCACATCCCCGCACCAGTCCTCGGCAATGGCCACCACACGGATCTTCCGGGGGAGACTCCCCAGGTAGCCTCGCGCCTGGGGCTCAAGCACCATGGACTGCAGATTGGCCTCCAATTGATGGGCTTTTTCCTTGGACTCGGCTGCCGCCACCCACTCAAGGTAGCTTGTGCCAGATGCGAAAACTACCTGCCAGTCGATTTGGGCGAGCAAGGGGGGTCGGGGCATGATCACTCCTATGCGGTATTAGATACCTGAAGCCAGAAGCGATGACAGATTCAGACAAAGGGAATTGTCATGGTCTGCGGATTCATTCAAGTGCCAAACCCACCAAAGCCAGTCCCTTTCCCAAGCCCCAGTCTGAACCAGCCGACAAGTTGGGAAAGGAGGGTTCCGTGCCATCCAGCCCCCGACTCCACCGTGCGGACCACGTCGGTTCGCTTTTACGCCCCAGCGCAGTCAAACAGGCCCGAAGACAGCACTTCGAGGAGGGAACCTGCTCAGCTGAAGAATTGAAGAGCATCGAAGACACCGCGGTCACCGAACTCATCCGCCTCCAGGAAGACATCGGGCTCCCGGTGGTCACCGACGGGGAGGTCCGCCGTTCCTTCTGGCACTACGACTTCATGGGTGCCCTGGAAGGCCTTGAACTGGTGCAGCGCGAACCCGCCGCAGGCGTCCAGTTCCACGGCGTCAACCTGCGCCCCACCTTCCCCACCATCACGGGTAGGCTCGACTTCCCGGACGATCACCCGATGCTGGAACATTTCAAGTTCCTGGCCGACCAAACTCGGGTAATCCCGAAGATTTCCATCCCGGGTCCGAGCTGCTGCCATTTCCGCACCGCCAAGGCCGATATCCACCCTCCGGAATATCGGGATCCGGAGTTCCTCTTCGCGGAGATCGCGCGGACCTACGCCAAGGCCGTGCAGAAGTTCTACGAGGCGGGATGCCGTTATCTCCAGCTGGACGACATCTTCTTCGCCCACCTCTGCGACCCCCATATCCGTGAACAGAAGTGGCAGGAAGGACAGGACCCCGACTGGCTGATCCAGCGCTACGCCTGGATGATGCACGAAGCCATCGCGAAGCGCCCGGCTGACATGCGGATCGGCATGCACATCTGCCGGGGCAACTACAAGTCAACCTGGATCGCGGATGGCCCCTATGACCGGGTGGCAGACGCCATCTTCAACCAGATCGGGGCCGACATCTATTTCCTGGAGTACGACACCGATCGGGCGGGGGGACTGGAACCCCTGAGATACCTTGCCAAGGGATCCCAGCGGGTCTACCCGGGCTTCATCACCACCAAAACCGGGCTCCTGGAAAGCCTTGATGACCTGAAACGCCGATTCGAAGAGGCTTCCCGCTACGCGGATATGGATCAGCTCGGCATTGCGCCCCAGTGCGGCTTCGCCTCCACCGAGGAAGGCAACACCATCACAGAGGAGGATCAGAAACGCAAGCTGGAACTCGTGGTGAAGACCGCCGAGGCGATCTGGGGCGAAGTCTAAGCTTCAACCCTCAGGACCCGTGGGATCCAGCCTTCCTGTAGCAGCAGATCCGCCAGCACCATAGCCGTCATGGCCTCCAGCACCACCGGTACCCGGAGCGCAATGCAGGCGTCGTGGCGTCCGCCCACCGACAGGTCGGTCTGCTCTCCGGTCGTCATGTCCACCGTGCGCTGGACGGCGTTGATGCTGGAGGTGGGCTTCACCGCCACCCGGAAGACCAGCTCATTGCCGTTGGAAATGCCGCCGTTGATTCCCCCGGAGCGGTTGGTGCGGGTATGACCCTCCACATTCTCAATGGCATCGTTGAACTCGCTGCCCCGGGCCCTGGCGGCCGCAAAACCGTCCCCGAACTCGATGGCCTTGATGGCCGGGATGGCGAAGGCCCCGTGTGCCAGAAGGGATTCCACGGAATCGAAGAAGGGCTCGCCCAGGCCCGCAGGGAGGCCCTTGACCCGGCATTCCACCAGCCCCCCGACGGAGTCCTCGGCGGCCATGGCTTCGGCCACGGCCTGGGCAATGTCCGTTCGCCCGCCCACTTCAAGAAGCGTGGCCTCGATCCGGATGGGCTCCATCAGCTTCTTGGCGATGACTCCCGCCGCCACCAGGCCCGCCGTGAGACGGCCCGAAAAGTGACCGCTGCCCCGCATGTCCGCGAAGCCGCCGTATTTCTTCTGGGCCACCCAGTCCGCATGGCCGGGACGAGGGGTGTTCTGGAGTCCTTCATAGGCGCCGGAACGGGTGTTGCGGTTCTCGAAGAGCACGAGCAAGGGTGCTCCGGTGGTGCGACCTTCGAAGAAGCCCGTCTGCAGGATGGGCTTGTCCTCCTCCTGACGGGGAGTGGTCCCCGGAGCCTTGCCCCCCTTGCGGCGTTCCATATCCGCTGTGAAGTCGTCGTCCGAGAGGGCCAACCCGGCGGGGACACCGTCCAGGAGAACGCCGACACAGGCCCCGTGGGACTCACCAAGGATAGAGATGCGGAAAAGCCGACCGAACGTGTTCATCAGAACTCCCTGAACGAAAAGTACACCGCCCGGCCTTCCTTTCCAAGGCTGTACAAAAAAACGGGGACCCTGCTCGCGCAGGATCCCCTGGAGGAAATCAGAAAGTGCCTTAGGCCTCCTTGGCGGTGGCCCCAAGGGCGCGGTTGTAGGCCTGAAGGGTAGTGAAGAACTCCTCCACGTTGGCCTGGGGGCTGCCGGGGGGCACGTCGCAGCCGGTGGAGAGCACGAAGGTCTTGTAGGAAGCGGTCTGGGCCAGGAGTTCCGAGACCTTCTCACGGACCATCTCGGTGCTGCCCATGCGCATGACATTGGAGGGGTCGATGTTGCCGCAGGCCACGCAGTCAGCGGGGATCTGGGGCAGGATGTCCAGCATGTCGATGGCATTGCCGAAGTGGAAGACCTTGCAG
>JAFNAB010000016.1 GCA_017859955.1 Holophagaceae bacterium | reverse complement strand
GACCCAGGGTGTCCAGGGGGGCGAGGTGGGGAAGCTGGGAGGCGGTGACCAGAGCCAGCTCGACGACCACCTGGGGGAGGCTGGTCTCCCGTAGGTCCCGCTCCCGCTGGAGCAGGAGATGGAGCATGCGGGCCAGGCGCATGACGTCCTGGGGGCCGGGGTTGCGTCGGACCTCGGATTCCAGGCGATCCCGGAAGGCCATCATGAGTTCCCGCCAGAGGCTGACCCAATCCGTGCCGAGATCTGCCAGGGCCTGGCACTGGTCCAGGATGGCGGGGCTGTCTCCGGTGAGCAGGGCCTCCAGGATGGCCTGGACCCTCACCGCCGGAACTATGCCCAGCTGCTCACGGACGATATCCTCCGTCACCCTCCCGTCGCCTGCCGAGATGACTCGGTCCAGGGTCGTGAGGGCGTCCCGCATGGAGCCCTGTCCTGCCTCGGCCAGGAGGCGCAGGGAGCCGTCATCGCAGGGCACGCCCTCGGCGTCGCAGACCAGCTTAAGACGGGACTCGATGAGGCCCACGGGGATGAGGCGGAAGGGGAAGATCTGCACCCGGCTCTTGATGGTGTCCGGGACATCCTGAAGCTCGGTGGTCGCCAGCACAAAGATCGCGTGGGCCGGGGGCTCCTCCAGGATCTTGAGGAGGGCGTCGAAGGCACTCCGGCTCATCATGTGGACTTCGTCGATAATGTAGACCCGGTAGCGGCAGAAGGCGGGGCGTGTCTGGACCTGCTCCCGGAGGGCCCGGGCGTCCTCGACGCTGGCCCGGCTCGCGGCATCGATCTCCACGATGTCCAGGTTCCGGTCCGGCTGCTCGGCGGAAACACAGGCGTCGCAGACCCCACAGGGGGTGGCGGTGGGGCCTTCGACGCAGTTGAGCGCCCGGGCCAGAATGCGAGCCGAGGAGGTCTTGCCGGTGCCGCGGACACCCGCGAAAAGGAAGGCCTGGTGGTGGATGCTGCCGGTATCCTTGGCGCGCCGCAGGGCGTTGGACAGGGCCCGGACGCTGGCTTCCTGGCCCACGAGGTCGGAGAGCATGCGGGGGCGGTACTTGAGGGCGAGGGTGTTCATGGGATCACCAGTGTAGCGCAGGGCCGCTCGGTCCCCGCAGGGGGTGAGGACGCCATTTCTCAGCCTGGGCTCCCTGCTACGGCTCGACTTCTTCTAATGGTGTAATAAGCAATATTGTTCGAGTATTGAAAAATTATTATAAATTCGGGAAATATCTCGTTTACTAATGCTTATGGCTAATGTTTAATAATTAAATAATTGTCAGTGCCTTTCGTCGTCATTTGACAAGGGGGCAGGCCGGGGCTAGGTACAAGGATCTGCTTTTTTGAGAAGTCCAAGCCTGTTGAATCGCTGAACCGGAGCCACCCATGTCCCAGCCGTCCTACGTCCACGGAGCCACCGATGTGCCTCTCCTGGGAGAAACCATCGGGCAGAACCTTCGTCGGACGATGGAGCGCTTCCCGGATGCGGAGGCCCTGGTGGTGCCGCACCAGAACTACCGGGCAACCTATCGCCAGTTCTGGGAGCAGACCGGCCTGGTGGCCCGGGGGCTGATGGCCAGAGGCGTGAAAAAGGGGGACCGGGTCGGAATCTGGTCCGCCAACCGCTACGAATGGGTGGTGCTCCAGTACGCCACGGCGCGCATGGGGGCCATCATGGTCAACATCAACCCGGCCTACCGTACCCATGAGCTCGAATACGCCCTCAAGCAGTCCGGAGTCTCCCTGCTGGTTGCCTCCAAGGGCTTCCGCCAGACCGATTACATCGGGATGATCCGGGAGGTGGAGGAGCACTGCCCCGAGCACAAGGCCACCCTCATCATCGACCATGAGTGGGCCTCCCTGATGGAAGACGGCAAGCGGGTCTCCGAGGACGAGCTCCGCACCCGGGAGGCCGCCCTCCAGTTCGACGATCCGATCAACATCCAGTACACCAGCGGTACTACCGGATTCCCCAAGGGGGCCACCCTCTCCCACCACAACCTGCTCAACAACGGATTCTTCATCGGAGAGCGGCTGGCCTACACCGAAAAGGACCGGGTCTGCCTGCCGGTGCCTTTCTACCACTGCTTCGGCATGGTGCTGGGCAACATGGCCATCACCTCTCACGGCGCCTGCATCGTGATCCCCGGAGAGGCCTTTGATCCTGGGGTGGTGCTCAAGGTCGTCCAGGAGGAGAAGTGCACCTCCCTTTACGGCGTGCCCACCATGTTCATTGCCGAACTGGACCACCCTGACTTCAAGAACACGGATTTCTCCTCCCTGCGCACCGGCATCATGGCGGGCTCCCCTTGCCCGGTGGAAGTCATGAAGCGGGTGCAGCAGGAGATGAACATGACCGAGGTGACCATCTGCTACGGCATGACGGAAACCTCTCCCGTCTCGGCCCAGAGTCGGGTGGACGATCCCCTCGACAAGCGGGTGGCCACCGTGGGCAGCATCCACCCCCATGTCGAGGTCAAGATAATCGATCCCTCCAACGGCCACATCGTGCCGAGGGGAGAGACCGGCGAGATCTGCACCCGGGGTTATTCCGTGATGCTGGGCTATTGGGAGGATGCCCATTCCACCCATCAGTCCATCGACGCCGGACGCTGGATGCACACCGGTGACCTGGGCGTTCTCGATGATGAGGGCTATCTGAAGATCGTGGGCCGGATCAAGGACATGGTGCTTCGGGGCGGCGAGAATATTTATCCCCGGGAGGTGGAGGAATTCCTCTATACCAAGCCCGAAGTGGCCGACGTGCAGGTGATCGGCGTTCCCGATATCAAGTACGGCGAGGAGGTCATGGCCTGGGTCAAGCTCCGCCCCGGTGCTGAGATCACCGAGGAGGAGCTAAGGGCTTTCTGCAAAGGGAAGATCGCAACCTACAAGATTCCCCGCTACTGGAAGTTCGTGGACGACTTCCCCATGACCGTGTCGGGCAAGGTCCAGAAATACAAGATGCGAGAGACGGCCATCGCCGAGTTGGGACTCCAGCAGGCGGCGGGGGTCGTGACGGCCTAGTCCGACTCCCAAAAATCTCTTAAATGATCCTGGTGCTGGGGACCGCGCCCTTTGGGGGCGCCTGCCGCACCACTAGCTGACCTTTAGACTCGTTCCCGCCTTGACTCGGACCTCCCGGATCCAGCCGAGGTACTGGTCATCGGTGAGACGGATAGCGTCGATGCGGGCTTCGGCCACGATGCCGTCCTTGCGGTAGAAGTGGGCGGTGTGATGACTCCACCCGAGGCTGTCGATCTTTTCAAAGGCCAGGAGAGTGGCTTCCATGGACTCGAGGGCGACGATCTCCTGGAGGCCCATACAGGACAGCTCCTCCACGGAATAGCCGGTCAGTTCGGCAATGACGGGGCTGACCTGGATGAAGCGCATGAAGGGGTCGAGGAGGCAGAAGGCATAGAGGGGCTCTACCGAAAGGATTGCCGGGTCCTGGTGGATTTTTCGCGGGGCCGGGCGGGAACGATATCCGCTACCCTTCAGCAGATGGGCCCAAGCCTCCTTGGGGAGGAAGGGTACAGGTCGGTTCCTGTGGCTGGGGAGGCTTTTTTCTGAAGACACCATTCCTAGGCCCATGATTGCTCCGGGGTTTTTCCTAATGGATAGGCCCCTTCAGATCAAAAGCAAGGGTAATATTTTGCATCACTTGCCGATGCTCGGTCCGTGGGGAGACCATATGATAAACGACGCGCGTCTGGAACTGGCCAACGCCCTGACTCACGGGTTTGGTTCGCTTCTGGCGGTCCTGGCCCTGGTGGGGATGCTCATGCTTGCCAGCCTCCATGGCACACCCATGCATACCATCAGCGTGGCCATCTTTGGGGTGTGCCTCGTGCTGCTCTATCTCATGTCCACCCTCTACCATGCGTTCCGGAACCCCCGCACAAAACAGTTCCTGCGCATCCTGGACCATTCCGCCATTTTCCTGCTCATCGCCGGAACCTATACGCCCTTCTGTCTGGTCACCCTTCGCGGTCCCTGGGGCTGGAGCATCCTGGGCGCAACCTGGGGTTTGGCGGTCCTTGGAGTCGCCTTGAAAACAGCTTTTGGTCCCCGGTATCCCAAGCTTTCCCTGGCCATCTACCTGGCCATGGGCTGGCTGATCGCCGTTGCCATCGTGCCTCTGGTGCATGCCTTGCCCAGGCCCGGGCTCCTCTGGCTTTTTGGCGGCGGAGTCTGCTACACCGGGGGGGTCGTGTTCTACGTGTGGCGCAGCTTGCGCTACAACCATGCCATCTGGCACCTCTTCGTGCTGGGCGGCAGTGCCTGCCATGTGGTGGCAGTGGCGGGCTGGGTCATTCCCCGCTGAGGATCCGCTGGATGGCTTCGGGAAGATCTTTGGCCACCAGGTCGGCCCGGGTGGACCCTCCTGCGCTTCCGTAACCCGTCCTGACCAGTGCGGATCGGCAGCCGGCCCGGTGCCCAGCCTCCACGTCGATCTCCTTGTCTCCGACCATCCAGGAACGGGAGAGATCGATGCGGTGCTCTTCGGCTGCTCGCAGGAGCATGCCGGGGTTGGGCTTGCGGTCCGGGTGGTCTGGATGCTGGTAGATGCCCTGACCCTTCTCGTGGTGAGGAGAGGCGTACGCCCCATCGATGTGGGCCCCCTCCCTGGCCAGCAGCACATCGATGCGGTTCATGACAGCCTGGTATTCCTCCCAGCTGAAGTAGCCGCGGCCGATGCCACTCTGGTTGGTGATGACGATGACGGGGATGCCCCGGGCATTGAGGGCGGCAATGGCCTGGGCGGCGCCGGGGACGAGGGCCACTTCCTCTACCCGGTGGAGGTAGTCGACCTCCTCATTCAGGGTGCCGTCCCTGTCGAGGAAAATCGCAGCCTTCATAGGGGCTCATCCGGGACATCGCCGGCCTTGAACCAGGTGTGGTCACGGTAGTGGGTGAGAAGGTGTTCAAAGGAGACCTTGAGGACGATCATCAGGGGCACGGCGAAGATCAGGCCAACCAACCCGAAGGCGAAACCGAAGGTAAGCACCGCCAGCAGCACCTCCAGGGGATGGAGTCGGCTGGCACGGCCGACCCAGACCGGGGTGAGATAGAGGGCTTCCACTTTCTGCACCACTACGAAGGCCAGGAGAACCGCCAGGAGCTTCCCCCAGCCAGCGCCCAGGGTTGCGGTCAGGAGCAGGGCGGCGGGCAGGGCGGTCACATAGGGGGAGTAGGGCACCAGGTTAGAGAATCCGGCGATGAGGCCCAGGAGCCAGGCGTAGGGCACACCCTGGATCTGGAAGGCCAATCCCTGCAGAAAGGACATGACCACGGCCACCGCCAGTTGCCCCCGGATGTAGCCCCCCAGACGGGTGTGGATGCTGGTGACAAAATCCCGAACTGCCGTGCGGTGCCTGGGGGGGACCAGGGAGTGCATGCCCTCGATGAAGCTGGGGCCGTCCAGCAGGAGGTAGTAGAGGATGACGGGCACCAGCAGGTAGGTCATCAGCTTGAGGAACAGGGCCAGCAGGCCTGCCCCGGCCAGCTGAAGCCCCTTGAGGAAACGGTCCGCATCAAAGTGCCCCAGGATGACCCGGAGCTTGGCTTCCACGACAGGGTGCTGTTCCAGCCAGGGGAGGCAGCGGGCTTCTGTCATTCGTTGCCAGGCGGGGTAGGCTGCCACCAGGTGGTCTATCTGCCGGAACAGCATGGGGACCAGCCAGATGAGCGCAATACCCAGCAGCGCGCAGGTGCCCAGGAGCAGGGTGACAGCCGCTCCAGTGCGCCCAAGATACCTGCGAAGGCGCTCGGTGAGTGGAAGCAGAAGATAGGCCAGGACCATGGCCAGGAAGAATGGCGTCAGGGCCTGTCTGACCAGGAAGAGCCAGACCACGGCGGCCAGGCCCACCAGGATGAAGTGCCAGGGAATCTTCAGAGCCAGGGGGCGCTGGATCATGGGGCTTCAGGACGGGTGTGGGTGGCGCGGAAGAAATACTGGAAGCCGGAGGCCAGGACCATGACTGCCACCAGGTAGAAGAACCAGGGCACAAAGGCGTGGATCCAGGCTTGGTGGGGCAGGGCGTTCAGGAGCAGGGCCACGGAGATGGCGACCAGTTGAACTCCCGTGGTCAGCTTGCCCAGGATCGAAGGTTGGAACTTGGCAGGGTCGAAGTGAGCGTAGGAGTTGAGCGCCACCAGCGAGATCACCACATCCCTGGAGATGGCCAGGATGCTTACCCAGGCCGGGATCTGCACCACGTAGTGGCTGCGGGGGAAGGCCAGCAGGATGAAGGCGGTGGTCATCAGGAGCTTGTCGGCAGCCGGGTCCAGCACCGCCCCCAGATCGGACTTCTGGTTGAAGCGTCTGGCGATGAACCCATCCAGCAGGTCCGTCAGGCCTGCCAGCGCGAAAATGAGGCAAGCCTCGGGCATGCGCCCGTACCAGACGGCGATCGCAAAGAAGGGAACCGCTAGGATCCGCAAGAAGGTCAAGCAGTTGGGAACGGTCAGTGTGAGTGGCATGGTGTCCGGCGATCCTTCGATTGTAGCCATGCCAGGTGCTGACTATGAAATGGTGTTTACAGACTTGTCATGCCAAGTGGACAAGTTACACTGATGACAGAGGATGAGAACTTGTCTCAGTTGGAGAAGGCGAAGTTGAGCGATCTGCTTCCGGGCGAGGAGGCGCTGATCCTTCTGGTGAAGGCCAAGGGTCCAATCCGGAGGCGCCTGCTCGAAATGGGCTTCGTTCGGGGTGCCCACCTGAAGGTGGAAAAGCTGGCTCCCCTGGGGGATCCCATGGAGCTGATCATCAAGGGCTACCACCTCTCCATCCGTCGCGAGGAGGGGGAGTGCATCCTGGTGGAGCGCTGTGAGTCCGCGCTGCCATCTCAGCATCCCCATCGACATGCCCAGAGCCGACGCTTCGCCTTGGCGGGCAGGCTGCGCGGGTGGGTGAAGCGAATCCTGACTAGCCGATCCGATCGTCGTCCTTGAGGGCCTTGGTTTCGATCTGGCGGGCGATGAATTTCTCCAATTCATCCTCGCCGATGATGCCTCTGCGCTGGAAGAGCTGGATCAGGCCCAGGACCAGGGTGCGGGTCTGATAGTTCTCTAGCGGCTTGGTGGCCCTTCGGGTGGTCTCCCGGGCGGGAATGAAGAGGGGGACCTCGGTGTCCGGTGTGGGCAGCGGGATCAGGCTGTCCGTAATGGGGTCGTCCTCGAAAAGGGCGAAGGCCGGCGGAGTGGGTGTGGTTTTGGTTTCGCTGAAGAAAGGGTCCGCCGGGTAGTCCTTCACCTTGGGAGGGGCGAAGGCGATGGGAGGGGCGGCGAGCTTGATGTCCATGGGCTTCGGGGAGAGGTCCAGGGGGACCGGCAGGCCTTCTTCGTGACCTATCCTGGCGATTTCATGGGGCTGGTTCGCCAGGGCTTCCAGCTTTCGATACTGCTCCGGAATCGCCACCTTGAGGGTGCTGTGGGAGGCCACCATGGGTTCGATATTGAGTCCCGAGGCGAAGCGCGCGCTGTCGACGGCATTCAGGTCCGAGGGGTCTGCCATGGCCAGGACCAGGGATTTGGGCTCCTTGAAGGCAATGGGAAGGATGACCATCTGCTCGGCAAGGCGATGGGGGATCCTTTCCAGGACGGCCACCGGCACATCCAGGGCCCGGAGTTCCACTCGGGGGACTCCGGTTTTCTGAGCCAGGAAGTCCATCAGGACCTCCTCGCTGATGAATCCCAGACCGACCAGATTGCTTCCCATGCGGCCCCCAGCGAATCGCTGGTGTCGCAGAGCTTCCTGGAGCTGACTGGTGGTCAGCAGGCCCGCCTCCAAGAGCATCTCCCCCAACTTCTTGGTCTCTTGATGCATGGGACGTCACCTCAAACGTGAGATAGGATTTTTACCAGTTTAGCCCATTCCGGGCCGTCAACCAGTCGTCATGGATCGAGAATTGAAAATCGCATTAAATGAATTAAAAATCAAATATGACAACCCTCAAGCCCTCGATCAGGATCCCCTCGTCCTGGCCATGGTCTACCGGGATGCCTGGGATCGGGAACTGGCGGCTTTTGTTGCGGCGCATCTGGCCTATGGCCGGGTGGCCCCCATGCTGCGTGCCATCGCCAAGGCCTTGGCGCCCCTGGGGGCGAGACCTGCGGAGCAGCTTCGGGCCTGGGGCGATCTGGAGGCCGGTCAGAACCTGGAGGCGGCGCTGGGGGACTGGAAGTGGCGCTTCCATACCCGGGGGGACCTGGTGGCCTGGATCCTGGCCTGGAAGCGGCTGGATCAGGAAAGCGGTTTCCATGGCCTGGAGCCCCATCTTGTCCCAGGTCCGGGGCTTTCGGCTGATCAGGCCCTCTCGCGCCTGGTGCAGCGCCTGCGAAGGGAACTGCCGCCCACCCATGGACTGCGCTTCTGTCTGCCGGATCCGCTGGAGGGTTCCGCCTGCAAGCGCTGGCGTCTCTTTCTCCGCTGGATGGTCCGCCGCGGCTGGCCCGATCTTGGACTCTGGGAGCACTATCCGCCCTCGGCGCTGGTCATCCCCCTGGACACCCATGTGGGCCGTATCTCTCGGCTTCTGGGGCTGACCGTCAGGACCGAATCGGATGGGCGGACGGCTCAGGAGATCACGTCGGCTCTGCGGGCGTTGGATCCCGAGGATCCCCTCGCCTACGACTTCGCCATCAGCCACCTGGGGATCCTGGGAGACTGCACGGGCACTGGAGATGCGGCCCGGTGCAAGGCCTGCGCCCTGGCCCAGGTCTGTCTGGGTGGTTACAGATCCCCTTTACCGGAGTAGAATGGGGGGTTTGGAGGAACGGACATGATCATCTTGACCCTGAATGCGGGTTCCAGCTCCCTGAAGTTCACCGTGATCAACATGGCCACGGAAGACGTCCTGGCCGACGGCATCGCCGAACGCATCGGCATGAAGGAAGGCTTCATCCGTTGGACCATCAAGGGCGAGAAGGGGCGCCTGGACGCCGACATGAAGGACCATCGTGCCTCCCTGGGCCACATCATGGACAAGCTTCATGAGACGGTTCTCAAGGACGAGAAGGTGTCCGGTGTGGGTCATCGCGTCACCCACGGCGGCCCCAACTTCGGTGACCCCGAGGTGATCACCCCCGCCATCCTGTCGGAGATCGAGGATCTGGCCTTCTACGCCCCCCTCCACAACCCCGCCAATGCCATGGGCATCAAGACCGCCATGGAGATCTTCCCCGATGTGCCCCACGTGGCGGTCTTCGACACGGCCTTCCACCACAGCATGCCCGATTACGCCTTCACCTACGGCCTTCCCAGCGACCTCTGCAAGAAGCTCGGCCTTCGCCGCTACGGCTTCCACGGCACCAGCCATCGCTTCGTGGCCGAGGCCACGGCTGAGCTCATGGGTCGCCCCATCGAACAGCTCAAGATCATCACCTGCCATCTCGGCAACGGCAGCTCCATCACCGCTGTGAAGAACGGCAAGAGCGTCGACACCTCTATGGGTCTCACCCCCTTGGAAGGCGTGATCATGGGCACCCGCTGCGGCAGCGTCGATCCCGGCGCCATCGTCACCATCGCTGAGAAGGAGGGCCTGGATGCCAAGGGCCTCAGCAACCTCCTGAACAAGCACTCGGGCCTCCTGGGCGTCTCCGGCATCTCCTCAGACTGCCGCGACGTCGAGGACCAGTGGGATACCAATGACCAGGCCCGCCTCACCATGGAAATGCTGGGCTACGGTGTGCTGAAATACATCGGCGCCTACGCCGCCGCCATGAACGGTGTGGATGCCATCACCTTCACCGCTGGCATCGGCGAGAACGGCCCCCGGCTCCGCGCCTGGATCTGCAGCCACCTCTCCAACCTCTTCGGCATCCAGATCGACGAGCAGGTGAACAACGCCCGCAGCAAGGATCCCCGCTTCATCAGCAAGCCCGAGAGCCGTGTGAAGGTCGCCGTGGTGCCCACCAACGAAGAGCTGGCCATGGCCCGCTTCACCGCCAAGTTCGTTCAGTAGGCTGACCAAAGAAGATGGCCTCACGCGGAGGCGCGGAGAGCTGCGGTAGATCTGCTTCCTCCGCATCTCCGCGGCTCCGCGTGAGGCTTTGGTTTTTCAGGGAGTTCCCATGTCCTGGTCCCTCACGGTTGCGGCCATCATCGAGCGCGACGGTCGCTTCCTCATGGTGGAGGAGACCGATGGTGTCCACCCGGAGCGCGTCTTCAACCAGCCTGCGGGTCATGTGGAGCCCGGGGAGACCCTGCTGGAGGCCGTCGTCCGGGAGACCCGGGAGGAGACAGGCCTGGCGTTTGAGCCCGAGGCCTTCCTGGGGATGTACCAGCTCCAGGCCCGGAACGGGAAGGATTACATCCGGGCCTGCTTCACCGGAAGGGTGCCCGAGGGAGCTACGCCGGAGCCACAGGACGCCGATATCCTGGCTTGCCATTGGCTGACACCGGAGGAGATCGCCGTTCGCCCCCGCTCCGGTTTCGTGCTCCAGTGCCTGGAGGACTACCAGCGGGGGGTCCGGCTGCCCCTGGGGGCCGTGAGCAACATCTACCGGGAGAGGTAGTCCGGCAGCACCGAGAGGGTGGGAATCAGCCCATCGCAGTCGATGGCCTCAAGGGGCACCTCGGCACTGTAGCCGTAGGTGACCAGGAGGACCGGGATGCCGGCCCGTCGCGCGGCGATGGCATCGTTGGGGGAGTCTCCCACCATCAGGGCGCGGCTGGGATCGATGCCCAGCTGCTGGCAGGCGTGGAAGAGGGGTTCGGGGTCCGGTTTGCGCTGGGGCAGGGTGTCCCCGCCCACTACGCTGCCGAAGAAGCTGGACATGCCGAGGGCGTCCAGCACGGGGAATATGAAGGCCTCGGACTTGTTGGTGACACAGCCCAGTTTGAGGCCGCGCTCCTGCAGATCCTTCAGGGCCTCCGTGACGCCGGGGTACGGGCGGGTCGCGAGCCCGTTGACCTCAGCGTAATGGCGCTGGAAGACCCCGTAGGCCGCCTCCAGGAGGGCCGGGGTGGCTTCCCGTCCTTCACTGACGGAGCGGTTCACCAGGGAGCGGATGCCATTCCCAATGAAGGTGGTGACTTCCTCCAGGGAGCGTTCCTTCTGTCCCAGTTCCCGGAGCATCCGGTTGGTGGCCTCGGCCAAGTCAGCCACGGTGTCCAGGAGGGTGCCATCGAGATCGAAAAGGATCCCGTCGATATCAAAGCGATGCGTCATTTCCAAATCCGAAAAAGATTCACCACGAAGGCTCCAAGGCTCCAAAAAAGCGGAACTAAGAAAAGTCTTTCTTGATCATTCCTTGGAGCCTTGGAGGTGGATCTTTTGATTAGTACCGGTAGGTCTCCGGCTTGTAGGGGCCTTCCACGGGCACACCGATGTAGGCGGCCTGCTTCTCGGTGAGGGTGCTGAGCTGGGCGTTGAGCTTCTTGAGCTGGAGCAGGGCCACCTTCTCGTCGAGGTGCTTGGGCAGGGTGTAGACGCCGATGGGGTACTCACCGCTGTCCCGCTTGGTCCAGAGCTCGATCTGGGCCAGGGTCTGGTTGGCGAAGGAACTGGACATGACGTAGCTGGGGTGGCCCGTGGCGCAGCCCAGGTTCACCAGGCGGCCCTTGGCGAGCAGGATGATGCGCTTGCCGTCCGGCTTGTCCCCGGTAGGGGGAAAGATGACGTGGTCCACCTGGGGCTTGATCTCCTCCCAGGTGTAGCCCTCCAGGCTGGCCACATCGATCTCGCTGTCGAAGTGGCCGATGTTGCAGACGATGGCCTGGTCCTTCATGGCCTTCATGTGGTCGTGGCCGATGACGTGGAAGTTGCCGGTGGCGGTGACGAAGATATCGGCCTTGTCGGCGGCGTATTCCATGGTGACGACCCGGTAGCCTTCCATGGCGGCCTGGAGGGCGCAGATGGGGTCGATCTCCGTGACCCAGACCTGGGCCCGCAGGGCGCTGAGGGCCTGGGCGCAGCCCTTGCCCACGTCGCCGTAGCCGCAGACCACAGCGATCTTGCCCGCCACCATGACATCGGTGGCGCGCTTGATGCCGTCCACCAGGGACTCCCGGCAGCCGTAGAGGTTGTCGAACTTGCTCTTGGTGACGCTGTCGTTGACATTGATGGCGGGGAACTTCAGCTCTCCGTTCTTGGCCATTTCATAAAGTCGGTGCACCCCCGTGGTGGTCTCCTCGGTGACGCCCTTGATGGCTTCCAATTGTCGGCTGTACCAGCCGGGCTGCTCGGTCACCCGCTTGCGGATGGCAGCGAAGAGGACCTTGGCTTCCTCGCTGTCCGGGCCGTTCAGCACCGCGATGTCCTGCTCGGCCCTGGCTCCCAGGTGGATCAGGAGGGTGGCGTCGCCACCGTCATCCAGGATCATGTTGGGGGCGCCTTCGGCGAACTCGAAGATGCGGTGGGTGTAGTCCCAGTACTGCTCCAGGGTCTCGCCCTTCACGGCGAAGACCGGGGTGCCCCCGGCGGCGATGGCGGCGGCGGCGTGATCCTGGGTCGAATAGATGTTGCAGGAGGCCCAGCGCACATCGGCGCCCAGGGCCTTGAGGGTCTCGATGAGCACCGCGGTCTGGATCGTCATGTGGAGGGAGCCGGCGATGCGGGCTCCCTTGAGGGGCTGGGAGGCCGCGAATTCTTCGCGGATGGCCATGAGGCCGGGCATCTCCGTCTCGGCGATGGCGATCTCCTTGCGGCCCCAGTCAGCCAGACCCAGATCGGCCACAAGGTATTGGGATGGATTCAACGCAGTCATGGGAACTCCCGTAATGGGCCGGAAGGATAGGGCGTGCTCACCTGAAGTCAAACCGGCCGGTTTGTCTGGTGAGCGCCGTTGGACTGGTTTGGGTCCGAGCCTGGGACGGAGTCTCGCAGCGCTCCTCGGACGAGGGAAAAGGATAATCCAAAAGTCACCCACTCCGGCTAGACTCATGTCCTAAATTCCGTGAAAAGGCCATGCAACCCCACCTCATTCTCCGAATTCATACTGATACTCGCCTGGGTCTGGGTCATGTGGCCCGGGCCTTGGTCATCCAGGCACAGTGGCGGGCTCTGGGAGGGCTCGCCACCCTCGCGGTATCGGGTGATGAGCGGGCCCGCCGTTTGGGTCAGGGGCGTCATCCTTTCCTCGACCAGGCCTTGGATTGCCCTGTGGTGGATCTCGGCGAAGATCTGCACGGGGCTCTGCCCCAGGAACTCAAAGTGCAGGCCCATCTGGTGCTGGTGGACCAGTGGGATACGACGCCTGAGCAGATCCAGGCCCTGCGTCCCCTCAAGGTCGCCATCATGGAGGACGATGGCGATGCCCACGAGTCGGCCGATCTTCTCTTCCAGCCTTTCCTGGAGGGTAGCTCCTGGCCCAGTGCGCCCCTGAAGTCAGTGGGCGGTCGCAAGACCCGCCCCTGCGAAACCCAGCACGGGGGCTGCCGCGTCCTGCGAGGCTCCGAGTACGTGGTGGTGAGCCCCGAGGCCCTTGGGCGGCGTCCCAAGCGCGAAGTCCTTCAGCCCCTTTCGGTCCGCAAGCTCCTGGTGACCTTCGGGGGAAGCGATGGGGCCGATCTGGCGGGGCGGGCCTTTCAGATTCTTCAACGTCTTGTGACCGAGCAGCGCTGGATGGGAAGCTGCACCATTCTCGCCCCCCGGGGGATCCAAGAGCCGCCCTTCAGGGGTTGCACGGTAATGTCGGGGTTGCCCGGGCTGACCCACCGCCTGCAGGAGTTTGATGCCATCTGGGCCGCCGCGGGGGTGACGCTGAACGAGGCCCTCTGTATGGGCGTTCCCGTGGCTGCCTGGGGCCAGAACGATCGTCAGCACCAGATTCTATCGGACCTTGCGATGAACAACGGTTGCCTGGATCTGGGGGTGGGCCCGCAGGAGAACCTGGAAGCCACTTTCCATTCGCTGGACCAATGGCTTGGCCCCGAAGGACAAGACAGTCGCCAGGAGCAGAGCCGGGATGGCATGGGCCTGATCGATGGCCTTGGGGCGGCCCGGGTGGTCCAGGAACTGTGGAATCTCACGAAACCTACCCTTGACGACGTTAAATATCCGAGATAAGGTGGTCCTTCTGTCATTCCGCCGCTGTGCGGATTGCAGTTCCTGCCCGCCCATCGGTTTCGGAGTTCGGCTATGAGCACTTATTTTCCCAAGGCCCAAGAATTGGTTGACCGCAAGTGGTTCCTCGTGGACGCCACGGGCGTGCCCGTGGGGCGCCTGAGCACCGTCATTGCCGACGTGCTGTCCGGCAAGACCAAGCCCACCTGGACCCCTTTCATTGACACCGGCGACCACGTGGTCGTGGTCAACGCTTCCAAGGCCGTCTTTACCGGCAAGAAGAACACGACCAAGATGTACCGCCGCACCACGACCCAGCCCGGCTCCATGAAGGAAGTCCGCGCTGACGTCATGAAGATCACCTTCCCCGGTCGCATCATCGAGAGCGCTGTGAAGGGGATGCTTCCCAAGGGCCCCCTGGGTCGCGCGATGTATCGCAAGCTCAAGGTCTACGATGGTGCCGAGCACCAGCAGGCCGCCCAGCAGCCCCAGCCCCTGACCATCAAGCTGTAAATTCGATAGAGGCATATCATGGCGATTTCCCAGCATTACGGAACCGGTCGGCGCAAGACTTCTTCTGCCCGCGTTTTCCTGCGCCCCGGCAGCGGCAATGTCACTGTCAATGGCCGCACCCTGGAGCACTACTTCCCCAATGCCGTGCTTCGCATGGTGGTCCATCAGCCCCTGGTGATGAACGAACTGGAGAACAAGTTCGACATGGTCATCTCCGTGGCTGGCGGCGGCCCTGCCGGTCAGGCTTCCGCCATTCGTCTGGGTATCTCCCGTGCTCTGCTGGGCTACAACGAGCAGCTCAAGTCGGCCCTTCGTCAGGCTGGCCTGCTGACCCGCGATCCCCGCATGAAGGAACGTAAGAAGCCCGGTCAGAAGGCTGCCCGCGCCCGCTTCCAGTTCTCCAAGCGCTAGTCTTTTCGGCGCTGCCGGGACGATTATCGTGTTTTCTCATCGGGGAGCTGCGGCTCCCCGAACTTACGCAGGGCCGAACCCTTCGGCCGATTCGGGCGGGACACCGCCTTTCATCCCACCGCGACCCCGGTCGCGACATTACGGGAGGCCATCATGGCTGCCATTCAAATGAAGGAACTGCTCGAAGCAGGCGTCCACTTCGGTCACCAGACCAAGCGTTGGAACCCCAAGATGAAGAAATACATCTTCGGCGCCCGCAACAGCATCTACATCATCGACCTCCAGAAGACCCTCCGTCTCTGGAACCAGGCCACCAACTTCCTGACCAAGTCCGCCGCCGAGGGCAAGACCTTCCTCTTCGTGGCCACCAAGCCCCAGGCCCAGGATCTGATCGCTGAGCAGGCTCAGCGTTGCGGCGCCCACTACGTGAACAACCGCTGGCTGGGCGGCATGCTCACCAACTTCACCACCATCAAGAAGTCCCTTGAGAAGCTGAAAGAGATCGAGGCCACCCTCAACGATCCCGCCAAGACCGCTCAGCTCTCCAAGAAGGAAATCCTGGTGCTCCAGCGCCAGCACGACAAGCTGGATGCCTCCTTCCACGGCATTCGCGATATGCGCGGCATTCCCGATGTCATCTTCGTGATCGATCCCCATCGCGAGGACATCACCATCACCGAAGCCAACAAGCTCGGCATCAAGGTTGTGGCCCTCGTGGACACCAACTGCGACCCCGACAAGATCGACTACGTGATCCCCGCAAACGATGACGCGATCCGCTCCATCCTGCTCTTCTCCGAGCGCGTGGCCGACTCCATTCTCGAGGGCCGTCAGTCCTTCCAGGACAAGTCCGACACCGACGACATGAAGGCCATGCTGGCTGAGAAGGCCAACGAAGGCGCTGAATAGTCAAGCCTCCATTGGGCGAACGGTCTGCCGTCAGCGGCGCCGTTCGCCCATGCTCATTTTTGAAGCGACATTCGATCCAAGGAGAATTCCATGGCATTTACCGCTCAGGACGTGAAGACCCTTCGGGACCGCACCGGTCTCGGCATGATGGACTGCAAGAAGGCCCTCGAAGAGAACGATGGCGACATCGAAAAGGCCGGTGACTGGCTTCGCAAGAAGGGCCTTGCCGCCGCCGCCAAGAAGGCCGACCGCATCGCCGCTGAAGGCATCGTGGAGGCCTACATTCACCCCGGCGGCCGCGTGGGCGTGCTGGTGGAAGTGAACTGCGAGACCGACTTCGTGGGCAAGACCGAGGGCTTCCAGCGCCTGGTCAAGGAGATCGCCATGCACATCGCTGCCCACGATCCCGCCCCCCAGTTCGTCACCAAGGAAGAGGTCACCGCCGAGTTCATCGAGAAGGAAAAGGAGATCGCCCGGGCCCAGGCCCTGGCCACCGGCAAGCCTGCCAACATCGTCGAGAAGATCGTCGAGGGCAAGATGGCCTCCATCTACAAGGATGTCTGCCTGCTGGAGCAGAGCTTCATCATCAACCCCGATCTGACCATCGCCCAGCACCTCTCCACCAAGACCGCCGAGATCGGTGAGAAGCTCAGCATCCGCCGCTTCACCAAGTACGTGATGGGCGAGGGCCTGGAGAAGAAGGTCGAGGACTTCGCCGCTGAAGTCGCTGCCCAGACCGGCATGTAGGTTTTTCCAGCCCAGGCTGGATGTAGTGCAACGCCCCCTTCCGGGGGCGTTTTGCGTTCAGGAAGGCTTTCGGGATCACTCCTCGCTGGCCTTGGGCATCTCCATCGGGGCCGCCTTGGCAAAGCTGGCGACGGCGGCCTTGGCCCGGTTCAGGGGCGCCAGGGTGCCGGGGCCGCCGATGCAGCCCTTGGGGCAGCCCATGCCTTCCACAAGGTGGGGGACAGGCTTCAGCTTGCCCTGCTGGATCTCCTTCAGCAGGCCCAGACAATCGGCCAGGCTTTCGGCGGTGCGATGGACGAGATCCACCAAGGGCTCGCCCGCATGGTGCCGAGCTGCGGCGGCGATGGCCTGGGCTACGTTTCCCGCCACGGGGTAGGCGCGGCCAGCAGTGCTCGCTTCAGCCGGGACCGCTTCGTCCGGGATCTCCGCCGGATCTACGCCAGCGGCCTGGAAGATCGCGCCCAATTCCTCGTAGGTGAGCACAAAATCCACGATCCTTGCCTCCCGGAGCTCGGAAACCTCGGCCTTCTTGGCCACGCAGGGACCGATGAAGACGACCTTGGCATTCGGATCTGTGGCCTTGATCCGCTTGGCGGTTTCCACCATGGGGGTTGAGCTGTCCTGGATGCAATGGGCCAGATCTGGGAAGGCCTGCCGGGCCGCCCGCACCCAGGAGGGGCAACAGGAAGTGCCGACAAAGGTCTGGGGCGCTGTGGGGTCGGCCAGTCTGGCCCGATAGACCTCCAGTACCTTTTCACCCTCCTCCAGGATCGCGATATCGGCCCCGTAGGCAACCTCGGCCGTCCCTGCGAAACCCAGGGCCCGCACGGCGGCCAGGATCTTCTGGGGGGTGGCCAGGGGGCCGAACTGGCCCACGAAGGAGGGTGCCAGCTCAGCCCAGACCGGAAGGCCGCTTCGGATGGCATGGAGCACCTGGGCCATCTCTGACTTCTCTCCGATGGCACCGAAGGGACAGGAGACGACACAGAGTCCGCAGGAGACGCACTTGTCATTCCGGATCTCGGCGAAGCCCTCAGAATCCGCCCCGATAGCGTTCACGCCGCATGCGGACTCGCAGGGGCGCTCCCGGTAGAGGATGGCGTTGTAGGGGCACACCTGAGCACAGCGGCCGCAGTGGATGCATTTCTCCTGGTCGATGGCCGATTTTCCCCCGCTGACCTTCACGGCATTCTTGGAACACACGGAGACGCATGGCCTGGCCACACAGCCCATGCACTGGTCCGAGACGATGTAGGACTTGCTGGGGCATCGCTCGCAGGCGATTTTGATGACGGCGACGTAGGGCTTCTCCACGACCCGATGGTCGGTGAGGGAGGGCTCGGGGTGGTCGATCACCGGCTCGTGGGCCCCGAACTCCCGCAGGTCCTGTCCCAGGGCCAGGCGAACCCGTTCCCGGGCGACCGCCCGTTCCTTGAATACGCAGTCTCGGTAGGTCGGCGTGTTGTGGGTGATGATTTCATAGGGGATGGCCTCAATGGCCTGGGCGGGCTTACCTTCCCGGATGAGGCGGGCTACCGCCACCAGGACCCTTCGCCGGATGCTCATCACCGGGGTATAGAGCCCCCGCATTTTCTCGAAGATATCCAGCTGAGGCAGTGCCATCCCTATCCCTTCATCAATTGCTCCAGGGTCTCCTGCAGTTGCTCCGAACTCACTCGTGTATGGATCTCATCGCCGATCTGGACCACAGGGGACTGCTCGCCTTCCTGGCAGCAGTGAAGGCAGGGCACCGGCGCAACCTCTACGCGGCCTGTTAGATCCCCGCTCTCCTCGAGCAGGGCCAGCAGTTCCTGTCCTCCGTGGGCTGCGCAGTTCAGCCCACAGCACACCTTGATCTGGATCATGAGAACTCCTTGCGAACAGGTCGGACACCTTGGAACCAAAGCCACCAGGGAGGACTCCTGGCTTCTTGCGTCTTCGGTCGGTGGGTCTCCACCCATTCTGGAGTGGTTCGGGAATGCAGTAAACTACCCGAGCCACACCAGCATGGCATTTGAACGAGGTGAGCATGAGCACAACCGCATGGCTGTTCCCTGGGCAGGGCTCCCAGACCGTAGGTATGGGCCTCGCCCTGGCCGAGGCCGAGGCTGCCGCCCGGGCCATACTCCACGAGGCGGATGAGGCCCTGGGCTTCTCCCTCAGCCAGTTGATGGCCGAAGGGCCCGAGGACACCCTCAAGCTCACGGAGCACACCCAGCCGGCCATCCTCACCCACAGCGCCATGGTGGTCCGGGCCTACGGGGATCGTCTCCCCAAGCCCGACTTCGTGGCGGGCCATAGCCTGGGCGAGTACAGCGCCCTGGTGGGCTGCGGTGCCCTGTCTTTCGCTGATGCCGTGAGGACCGTTCGGCAGCGCGGACGGGCCATGCAGGTGGCCGTCCCCGTCGGCTTGGGAGCCATGGCCGCCATTCTGGGGATGGCCGCTTCCGACGTGGAGTCCTGCTGTCTGGAGGCCCAGACCCAGACCGGTGAGGTGGTGGTACCGGCCAACTACAACGGCCCCGGGCAGATTGTCATTGCGGGTCATGCTGGGGCGGTGGAGGCCGCCATGGAGCTGCTGAAGGGCAGGGGGGGGCGCAAGATGGTCAAGCTCCCGGTGAGCGCCCCCTTCCACAGTCCCCTCATGGAGCCCGCCCAGCTCGCCATGACGCCCGTCCTGCAGGCCCTCGCCTTCAAGGCGCCCTGCTGCCCCCTGGTGAACAATGTGGATGCTCAGGCCATCACGGATCCCGAACTGCTTCGGCAGGGTCTGGTGCGCCAGATCCCCGGCGCCGTGCGATGGGAGGCGACCCTGGATCTCCTTCTGGCGCAGGGTGTGACCACCTTCCTGGAACTCGGTCCCGGCAAGGTTCTCACCGGCCTCGTAAAGAAGCAGGCCAAGGAGAAGGGCATAGAGGTCAAGGCCTGCTCCATTGGCGGGCCTGAGGATCTCGCGGGCCTGGAGTAGGAAAGATAGGTCACGCGGAGGCGCGGAGAGCGCGGAGGGAGGAGGATGCTGCGGTCCACCAGGACACTCATACCCATTCGCAATCAATGACCTAAAGCGCAAAAACGACTTCCACCACCAAGACAGAAGGCACTAAGGAGTCACCAAGGGCTCACCAGCGGCCCCTGGCTTTGCCCAGGGCGAGTGTGCAAGCTGGGCCGGTGTGATGGCACTCCGCTGGGCTGGACACTCTGGCCGCCCCGCTGTGCGGGGGCGCGCGGCAAAGCCGCCGCGTTCCGGGAGGGGCAGGCGGCTAAGGCACGCCCGCGCGCCACCGCCGCCTGCTCCTCCTGGAACCAGGCCCGAGTATCCTGGTCAGCACATCACGCTTTTCTTCGTGGAACTTGGTGCCCTTCGTGCCTTCGTGGTGGAAGTTCTGCTTTTGTTTGCGAATGCTTATCAGGCCAAGTTCCGGGAGGGGTGGCCAGAGTATCCAGCCTTTGGTCCACTTCCTTCGATCTGCTTTCACTCCGCGCTCTCCGCGTCTCCGCGTGAGTCTCCCTACTCCCCAGCCTTCTCCTCTTTCTTCCCGAAGCGTCCCTTGGACTTTTGACGGGCACTTTCAGCTTCGGCGGTGGCGGAGGAAAGCACAACGATGGAGATGCGCCGGTTCTGGCCGTCCTTGGGGTCCTTTCCTTCCAGGGGGATCGTGTCAGCGTAGCCCGTCACCTTGCGGACCTGGCCGGACCTGAGCCCCGAGGATTCCAGGATGCGGCGGGCCGCGCAGGCGCGCTCTCCGCTCAGCTCCCAGTTGGTGAAGGCCTTGGAGGTGTACTGGGCGCTGTCCGTGTGGCCTCCGATGGCGATGTGGTTGGGCAGCTTGCCCAACTCCGCGGCGATCTCTTTGAGGATGGTCATGGTGTAGGGCTTGACGTTGGCCGAGCCGGAATCGAAGAGCACCGAGGCGGCCTTGTCCTGGACCTGGATGCGCAGGCCTTCGTCTGTGAAATCCATGGAAATCTGGTCTTTGAATGACTGGAGCAGCTTGTCATTCGAAAAGGCTGCCTCGATGGCCTTGGCCGTTCCCTCCATGGCCTTCTGTTCGGCTTCCACCGAATCGAAGCCTGCGGGTTTGCTAGCTTCGCCGCCCTCCCCGTCGGGCCCTTCCTTCATGCCCCGACCTCCCGGGAGGATGCCTTTGCCATGGGCATCCAGGATGGCCTTGCCAGCTTCGGTATTGAAGAAGTTGGGGTCCTGGAACATGCCCGCGATGCCGGCCTTGGTGTTGGCGTTGGCGGAACTGAGGAGCCACATCAGCAGGAAGAAGGCCATCATGGCGGTCACGAGATCGGCGTAGGCGATCTTCCAGGCGCCGCCATGGGCTGCGGCGTGGCCGCCCTTCTTCTTGATGAATTTGATTTTGACTTCAGGTTGGGGGTCCGCCATTTTGCCCTACCTCGGCTTGATCTGGCGGACAACTTCCTCCAGTTCCTGGGCTCCAGGGCGCTCGGAGGAGGGGATGGCGCGGCGGGCGAACTCAACGGCCGTAACCGGAGCAGCGCCATTGCCGAAGGCCACCAGGCCAGCTCTCAGGGCGGTGAAGAAGTGGCTCTCGATTCCAGCCACCTGATCCATGTTCTTGGCCAGAGGGCCCACGATGGCGTAGCCCACGAAGATGCCGAGCATGGTGCCCACCAGGGCAGCGCCGACCTTGGCGCCGATGACGTTGGGGGGCTGATCCAGAAAGCCCATGGTGATAATCACGCCGATCACGCAGGCCACGATACCGAAGGCCGGCATGGAGTCCGCCAGGTTGTTGACTGCTGCGGCGGGGGCTGCGCTTTCGGCGTGGTGTACATCCAGATCCCGGTCCATCACCTGGTCGATCTCGTCGATCTTGGCGCTGCCGTTGATGAGTAGCTTCATGGAATCGCAGAAGAAGTCGAGGGCATGGTGGTCGTGGAGCATGGTTTCGTATTTTTTGAAGATATTGGAGCTGTGGGGATCATTGACATCCTGCTCCAGGGCCAGCAGGCCACCCTTCTTGATGTTGACGTAGACCTCGTACTGCATCATGAGCGATTCCATGTACACCGCTTTTGTGTACCGGCTGCCCTTCAGGGGCGACATGATGTTGGCGGCCACGGCCTTGATGATGGACATGGGATTGGAGGCCAGGAAGCCTCCCACCGCAGCGCCAATGATGATGGTGCCTTCCGGAAGCAGGGGGTGGAGAAGGGTGGCGATCTTGCCGCCTTCCCAGAGGAAGCCGACCATCACGGCGCCCAGGGCCAATACGTAGCCGATAATCAAAAACATGCCTGATCCCTCTCCTTCTATTCGGCCAGAAGGCCAAAGCCTTGACTACAGGGATTCCTTGCGGCTCAGCCGCTTCAGGATTGCCGGGAGACGGTTGAGGGCCGCCTGGCACTCCAGCCATTGCCGATGGGGCCGGGCCATGTAGCCAGCCACGAAGGAACCTTCGGGGAGGTCCTTGCCCACCATGGTGTTGCCAGCCACGATGCTCCTGGATCCCACATGCAGGTGCCCAATGATTCCGACCTTGCCCGCCAGGGTGACGTAGTCCCCCAGAGAGGAGCTGCCGCTGATGCCGGTCTGGGAGATGATGAGGCAGTGCTTGCCGATCTGGACGTTGTGGGCCACCTGGCAGAGATTGTCGATCTTGGTCCCCTGCTGTACCAGGGTGGCTCCGAGGACACCGCGATCGATGGTGACGCAGGCTCCCACTTCCACGTCGTCCTCGAGCGCCACATATCCGGCCTGGGGGACCTTCTCATGCTTGCCGTTCACCAGGACGTAGCCATAGCCATCCGATCCCAGGACAGAGTTGGAATGGATCCTGACGCGATTGCCCAGGCGGGTGCGGCGGTATAGCACCACCCCTGAAAAGAGCTCGCAATCATCTCCGATCTGGCAGTCATCCCCGATGTGGACGCCGGGGTGGAGGGTACAGTTCTGCCCGATGGTGGTCCGGGCACCGATGGTCACCCCGGGGGCGATCCGGCACCCATGGCCCACGATGGCACTGGGATGGATGGGGGCCTCGGACCACGCGGGCTCCGTCTCCGGGTGGAAGATGCCCACGGCCTGGGCGAAGCCCCAGTAGGGGTTCTCCATGATCATCTGAGGGCGATCCCCCAGCTGAGCCTTGGGATCTGCCAGGATCAACCCGGCCCGGCTATTGAGGGCCTTCTGGGAATACTTGGGGTTGGCCAGGAAGCTGATGGCGTTCTCGTCCGCCTCGTCCAGGGGCTTGACGCAGGTGAAGACGCGATCCGGGGCGCAGTGCCGCAGGGCCCCCCCCAACCGCTGGGCCAGATCCGCTGCCGTGAATTGTGACTGGGACATGGAATCCTCCCCTACGAGACTAGCCGTCCTGGGTCTTGGAGCCAAGGATTGAGGCGCATTCCGGGGGCATTACGCCTCGATGGCAGTTCGGTGCAGAGGGGCCTCCGTACGGCAGGACGCTTGAAGGGGGGCTCACCAGGAAAGGATGGCTGTCCGGACAAGGGAAAGCCCCCATTCGGGGGCTTTCCTGGTGACGTTACGTTGATATCAGTGCCCACCCAAAGCCAGGCTGCGGGCCGCCTTTTCGGAGTTCTTGAACTCCTGGGGAGGGGTGAGGAACAGGGAGACCAGGAAACCGCAGAGGGCGACGATGGCGACTGCGATGATGGAGGCATAATACATCCCCGTCTTGTGCAACAGGGTCGAACCGACGATGACACCGGCTGTTCCGCCGAAGATGCCCAGGCCCATCCAGATGCCGGTCATCTTGCCCACAATGTGGGCCGGGAAGTTCATCGAGATGAAGGCCAGGCAGTTGGGGATGATCCAGCCCTCGAAGAAGCCCACCAGGAAGAGCACCACCGGGAGGATCCTCAGGTTGCCCGCGATGGCGGGGAACTTGACCAGGTAGGCGAAGAGGGCGAAAAGGACAAAGGCGGTGCCGACGGCGGCCTTGGTGTTCTCCCGGAAGAGCTTTTCCAGGATGACCCCGCTCAAGAGAGAGCCGATCATCAGGGAAAGCTGCACCAGGCCCATGAACTTGCCCGCCAGCAGCACACCGTGGCCAGCACCGAGGGGGGCCGCCGCGGAAAGGTAGACGGGGGTCAGGTCATTGAAGGCCTGCATGATCCAGCTGACGAAGAAGATGCAGAGGATGCCGATATAGAAGACTGGCAGCTTGGCGGCCAGCTTGAAGTCGCCATCCGCGTTGACGGGCTCGCCGGTCTCTTCGGCCGCGAAGACCGGAGGTTTGGGGCCCATGGCCACGGCGACCATCAGTACTAGGGCGACGATGGGGAAGAGGGACATCCAGGAGGCCGCGGCCAGGAAGGAGCCGGTTTTGACAAAAGCCATGGGCACGAAGGCGAAACCGAGGGCCACACCAAGGGAGACGCCGATTCCCTGAACGCCTGCCACAGTGGCCCGCTGGTGGTGGGGGAACCACTGGACGGATACGGCGCCTACGGCGGCCATGATGGGTCCTGCTCCGAGGCCCTCCAGGATGCGGGCCAGGATCAGGGTGCCGAAGCCGCCGCCCAACATCGGCACGGCGATGGTGGAAAGGGCCAGGATGGTCACGGCCACCAGCAGGGTGGGGACCCAGCCGAACTTGTCGCAGCAGATGCCCCCAACGATGGCGCCGATGGTCACGAAGATCGTGAAGGCGACCATGAGGGCGCCGGTCGCGGCCCCCAGGTCGACGCTGTAGTGTCTGGCGATGTGCTCGAGCAGGGGGGCGGGCCAGATCAGCACAACACCCTGGGCGATGGTCGCGAACAGGAGTACGAAGAGAATGAACCAGCGGTACGCCGGATAGTTCTGGTTTGACATAATTTATTATTCCTTAAAAATTAAGGGGGTTATGGGCAGACCGGAACCATGGGCCATGCGTTTGTCTGGCCGTTCCTGGATGCATATGGGAGCTTGCCTTAGGGTAGAGTCAGGGTGACCCCTCGCGATAATCGCAATTTGGGATGGAAGGTATCCTCCTGGGCGATGGCAATAATTGCCGGTTTTATGTGCATAAAAAAAGCCCCCGGGAGAACCGGGGGCCTGTATGAAAAGTTAAATTGTGGTCTAGTGGCCGCCGAGGGCCAAGCCGCGCTTGCCCTTCACCGCGTTCTTGAACACCGTAGGGGGGTTGAGGAACAGGGCGCAGAGGAAGCCCACCGCGGCGACGATGCCGACCACCACGATGGAGGCGTGGTAGAGGCCGGTCTTGTGGAGCAGGCCGGCCCCCACGACCACACCGGCGGTGCCGCCAAAGATGCCGACGCCCATCCAGATTCCGGTCAGCTTGCCCACGATGTGGCTGGGGAAGTTCATGGCGATGAAGGCCAGGGTGGTGGGAACAATCCATCCCTGGAAGAAGCCCGCCAGGAACAGGAAGACGGGGAGCACCTTCAGGTTGCCGTAGACAAAGGGAGCGCGGACCGACAGGGCGAAGATGGCGGCACCCAGGAAGCCGATGGCGATCACGGTCTTGTTGCTCTCGCGGAAGACCTTCTCCAGCAGGAAGCCGCTGGCGACGGATCCGATCATGAAGGAGACCTGCACCAGAGCCATGAACTTGCCGGCGATCTCAACACCGTGGCCGGCGCCCAGGGGGGCCTTGGCGGCCAGGTAGACAGGAGTCAGGTCATTGAAGGCCTGCATGACCCAGCTCAGGAAGAAGACACAGAGGATGCCGACATAGAAGACCGGAAGCTTGGTGGCGATCTTGAAGTCCTGGTCCGTGTTGATGGGGTCGCCTTCTTCTGCAGCTTCGACGGCCGTGAGGACCGGGGGCTTCTTGCCCAGGGCAACGATCACCAGGAAGATGACGCCGACGATGGGGAAGATGGACATCCAGGAGGCAGCAGCCAGGAAGGACCCGGTCTTGACGAAGGCCATGGGGACGAAGGCGAAGCCCAGGGCGATGCCCAGGGAGACACCCATGCCCTGAACGCCGGTGACGATGGCCCGCTCGTGGTGGGGGAACCACTGCACGCTGACGGCGCCGACGGAAGCCATGATGGGACCGGCGCCGGCACCTTCCAGGATGCGGGCCAGCACCAGGGTGCCGAATCCGTTGCCGAAGAGGGGCACCAGGATGGTGGACACCGCCAGGAGGGCGACGCTGACGATCAGGGTGGGGACCCAGCCGAACTTGTCGCAGCAGATTCCGCCGACGATGGCACCCACGGTGACGAAGATGGTGAAGGCCACCATGAGGGCGCCGGTGGCGGCTCCGAGATCAACCGCGTAGTGCTGGGCGATGTGCTCAAGCAGGGGGGCAGGCCAGATGAGGACCACACCCTGGGCTACGGTGGCAAAGACCAGGACGAAAAGAACAAACCACCGGTAACCCGGGTATACGTGTTCTGACATAGATGTTTCTCCTTGATAATCCCTATGGGACCTGTTCTGAAAAGATTTGTCGTTGGCCAGGGTACGGCGTTCCAGAGCTGGCCTTCAACGGGAAAGGGGGGCTCAGGCGATAGATGTGACTGATGTCGCAATCAGTAGATTTGATTGAAAATAAATAATTAATCCCCATGGTGCAATGTCCCAGGTTGCCTGTTAGTCTCTAGCGATGCGCTTCCTTGGCAGCCACGTCATCCACTTCCTGATCATGGGTATCGGCATTTCGCTGGTGCTCGGACTGCTCCTGCCGACGAAGCGGCCGGAACGCACCAGGATGAGCATCCTCAAACACATGGCGGGGTTGATCGGCATCGGGCTGATCCTGGCCTGGCTGATGTACCTTTTCCCCCACAACCCTTTCCGGTTTTAAGCGTGGCCAGGAGGGAGTGTTGATCCGGGAACTCTCCAGCCGGGTTGTCCAGGCCTCTAGCCGAGTCTGGGTGTGGATGGAGAGTGCCCTGCCCACTGTGGCGGGGGTACTCCGCTTTGTCTGGGAAGTGCTCCGGAAATATCACCACGATGACTGCCTGACCTACGCCGCGGGTATCAGCTTCTTTCTTACCCTTTCCGCGCTTCCCCTGGCGACGCTCTTCTTCAAGCTCATGGCCCTGGTGCTGGGAAACCAGGCTTACAGCCAGACCATGCAGCGGGCCATCGGTCAGATGTATCCCTATCTTCCTGCCAATGTCATGGGGGATGCCGTGCGCCAGAGCCGCCAAGTGGGCGGTTGGGGCCTGGGCTGGCTTATCCTGATCGTGGGTGCCCATTGGGGCGTAAACCAGCTGGATCGCTCCCTGTGCCACATCTTCGGCCTTCGCTTCAAGACCCATCGCCAGACGCGTCAGTACCATGTCCTGAGGCGCCTGGGCATCATCGTCGGTGGCCTGCTTTTCCTCGCGATGCTGCTCACTGCGGGCTTCGAATGGACTCTGCGGCGGGAAGCCCCCTTCTCCCCCCTCGCGATGTACATGCTTCTTCCGCCCTTCCTGGTGTTGATTGTGGGGACCCAGGTCCTCCAGCATCTCCCGCGTCGACATGTCCGTTTCCGCCACGCGTTGCTGGGGGGGGTCGTGACCATGGTCCTCTGGTGGGGAGCCAAGTGGGGCTTCGGCTGGTATCTAGCACACACCCCGACTTGGGGCATCCTTTATGGCACTCTGGGGAGCCTGATGGCTGGCTTGGTTTTCCTTTATTACAGCTGCTGCATCTTCCTGTTGGGGGCTGAGGTGACCGCTGCCTTCTACCGGCATGACACGACCACGAACGTCAGGGTGCCTGAGGCGTTGAGGCGGAGCAGGTCTTGATTTCTTAGTGTCAAGCTTGTATTAAATAATAATAATCATAATGCCGCTGAAGATATCGGTGAGCGACTTGGTCGAGGCCCAGGGACCGCCCCTTCGCATCGCCTTCGGCAATCCGAAGGGCCTCGGTGAGAAGGTGGATGATCTTTAATTCTGATATACGGCCCATTTAAATGAAATAAAGGCAGTTTGGGCCTGATAAGCAGACTGACTGAGAGAATGACTCAGTCCTCCCGGCCCCGCTGGCTTTCGGGGATCTCGAACCCATCGGCCTTGTATTCGTTGATTTTGTTCCGGACGGTCCTTAGGGCGATATTGAGCTGCTGGGCGCAGTGGGTGCGGTTGCCATCCAGCGCAGCCAGGGTGCTGAGCAGCCAGAATCGCTCCAACTCCGGGAGGGATAGGCCCAGGGGAAGGGCCACCATCGTGCCCAGGGGTGCGTTCTTCAGGGGTATGGATGCGTCGGCGCTGCGTACGCCGGTGGCATGGGAGCCCTCCGAAGAGCCCGGCAGGTTCTGGGGCCGGGGCTCCTGTTCCATGGGCAGGGGTTCGGGGGGATCCTCGGGGAGATTCTCCAATTGCTCCGGTGCCAGGAGCCAGCGGAGATCTTTTTCCGTCAGCATGTGGCCATGATTCAGCACCACGCAACGCTGGATGGCATTCTCCAGTTCCCGGATATTGCCGGGCCAGGGATGCCGGGCCAGGGCCACCAGGAAGCTGGGGGAAAGCTGGGGCGTCTGGCGATCATTCTCCCGGGAATACCTCTCGGCGAAATGGGCCGCCAACAGGGCCAGATCCGCACTGCGCTCCCGCAGGGGGGGCAGGCGGAGAGGGATGACGTTCAGGCGATAGTAGAGATCCTCCCGGAATCGCCCTTCTTTGACCTCGGTGGCCAGATCCCGGTTGGTGAGGGCGATGACCCGCACATCTACTGGAATGGGGCGCGTGCCTCCCAGGCGATCCACCGTGCGCTCCTGGAGCGCACGCAGAAGCTTGCCCTGGACGGGCAGGGGCAGTTCCCCGATCTCATCCAGGACCAGGGTTCCGCCTTCGGCAGCCTCGAATCGACCGGGCTTGGCGGCATTGGCCCCCGTGAAGGCTCCCTTTTCGAATCCGAAGAGTTCGGACTCCAGTAGGGTTTCGGGGATGGCCGCGCAGTTGATGGCGACGAAGGGGCCCTTGCGGCGGGGGCTGGCGGTATGGATGAGCTTGGCCAGCAGCTCCTTGCCTGTGCCGCTCTCGGCCTGGATCAGGATGGTGGCGCGACTGTCGGCGGCGCGACGGGCCAGGATGAGGGTCTCGGCCAGAACGGAGTCCTGGGTGAGGATCACGGGAGCGTCGGCTGGCTCCTCGGCCTTGAGGCGTTCTTCGCTGCGGATCGCCTTCTTGACGGCCTGCACCAGCTCATCGGGGCTGAAGGGTTTGGAGAGATAGTCGAAGGCGCCCAGGCGCATGGCCTCCCGAGCCGTATCCAGGCTTCCGAAGGCGGTGACCAGGAGGACAGGGATGCCCGGATCCAAGGCCTTGAGGCGGGCGGTGAGCTGAAGGCCATCCATCCCCGTCATCCGCAGATCCGTGATGACCGCATCAAAGGCTCCCGGGCGGGTCATCCGCAGGGCGTCCTCTCCCGATCGGGCCTGTTCGCATACGAATCCGGCCCGCTTCAGGCTGAGCGCCATGCCATCCCGCATTCCGGGGTCGTCGTCAACTACCAGCACTCTGAGGGGGTTCGCCATTGTTGCTTCCAGGAGGGGCCTTGGAGCCTATATCGGTGACCCTCCAGGTTACTGGAGTTTTGACCTCGGGACTTCACTCTCTCTTTCTCAATCGCTTGGGAGGGGGCGCCACCGGTAGCGATCCACGGATCGGATCCCCGTGGCGATCAATGAGGAGGTAGAGTTGGCGGCGGCTGATGCCCATGCGGCGGGCAGCCTCCATGCGGTTGCCGTAACTGCGCCGCAGGGCCCGGTGCAGAAGCAGCCGTTCCAGGGCGTGGAGATTGGCGGCCACGCTATCCGTCTCCAGGGGCAGGTGCTGCGCCAAGCTTCCTTCATGGGCCTGTCCCAGGAGCTTCCAGCGAAGCACCCGGTTATGTGCCTCCAGGAGATTGCCTGGGCAGGGGAGGACCCCAAGGGCCGCCGGAAGGGGCAGAGGCACTTCTAGCTCGCCGGCGATGGCTTCCAGGCAGGGGATGAGGGCTTGGGGGTCTTCATCCAGCGACCACAGCCGAAGGGCAATGCAGGTTCGCAGTAGGGCCGGGTTTTCGGTGTCCTCCGGCGCGCAGTGGGCCCCCAGGATTCCCTGGGGGTGCTGCTGGAGCCAGGTCGCCAATGCTGTCGGTGAAGTCGCATCGGCATCGTCGAGCAGGGGAGTGTCCCGCCGATGGGCGAGCTCCTGGATTGCGAGGCTCACGCCGGTGCCCGGTGCGCCGTGGACCCAGATGGGGCCCGGCTGGGCCAGCAGCTCCTGCAGGTGACGTCCCCAGGAGCTAAAGCCGGGGAGGGCTTCCAATGGGATCAAAGGGGGGCTCCTTCAGGTCGTCGGTCAGTCCGTGGGATGGCGCATCAGGCGCCACCTCACCCTCAGATCGTAGATGATCGGGCGGATGGCCAGGAAGGCCAGGAAGCCTGAAAGGACCAGGGTGATCTTGAAGCCGACGTGTTTGAATCCGATGGCGCCCAGAATGCCGCCTCCGAGGAAGCTGCTCAGAATCAGGGCATGCAGCTTGAGCTTGTCCCAGTTGGCCTTGACCCGTTCCACCCGCCGGTTCCGGGTTACGTCGACGTAGAGGGCCCGACCGATCTCGATTCCCAGATCGGTAACGATACCGGTCATGTGGGTGGTGCGGACCTCGGCGCTGGAGATGGTGGTCACCACCGAATTGTGCATGCCCATGATGAAGGACAGGAGCACCACGGTGCTGGGGAGGAAGAATCGCTGGGTAGCCTGCAGCTTGTAGCCCATCAGCCCGAAGACCATGAGCAGCACGGCCTCGATCATGAGGCTCAGGGCGTAGTGGCTCTGAAATCGGTGACGCTTTCCGTAGCTGATCAGAAGGGAGGCGCTGGCCGCTCCGGCGCAGAAGCATGCGACGGTGGCCACAGCACCCAGGGCAAGGGTCTTGTGTCCCAGGACGAGCTCATCCGCGACCCGGGAAACCGTGCCTGAGATGTGGGACGTGTAGGTCTGTACCGCCAGGAAACCGCCGGCGTTCACCGCCCCGGCCACGAAGGCCAGGGAGGTTGCCAGCTGCCGGTTCAGGAACTTGCTGCGGGCGGCACCCCGCCCCATCAGCAGGTCCGCGTCAAGGGGGGCCAGGTCCAGCAGTCTGGCCGAAGTCCGTTGCACGCCCTGCTGGAGGTGTTCCAGATCGAAGTTCCCCTGCAGCGCCTGGGTCAGGCGGCGCTGGACGATCCGTAGGAAAGTGAAGGTGCGGCGACTCATGGGAGTGGTGATTCCTTAAGCCAGATCCTAGCAAGGCCGATGATGCTTTGGTTGCTCTCATTATCGCGTTTGGATACAGCAATTGCCATGCAATTGAGCACGGTTGTTGCCGTGACCTAAACATTCGATTTACGTCATTTGAAAATCCCCGTTATCACTATTGCTGGTTCCCCACTCTGAACCCCGGCCTTTTGCGCCGCACAATGACATAGATGGTCGTATCATCTCGATCGGCCTCGTTTTTTTGAAAATGTGAATTAATATCCGGACGCGATTCGTGCCCAAACGTGAATTTATTCCTGAAAAAAACTGGGACTGTGCCGTCGCGCCAGTCCTTGGCCCCCTCTGCGGGGAAAGCAAGCTGAAGCCACTGCTCCAAAGCAAGCCTTGGTGAAACCAGGCCCGGTCCAGACCAGGCCATTGAACGGGAGGTACCTAGAATGACAAGGTTCTTCAGTAACTACACCGCACACGTGATCAAGATTGATCTGGAAAAGTGTGTGGGCTGCAAGAAGTGCTACAACACCTGTCACGTTGACGTGATCCGGTGGGACGAGAAGTCCAAGCGGCCCTTCCCCAAGTACCCGGAAGAGTGTGCCACCTGCAACTGGTGCGAGATCGTCTGCCCGGTCAAGTGCATCGAGGTCATCCCCCGCAATCCCTGGCGGATGCCCGAGCCCTACCCGAAAGAGGAGTATCCCCTGTCCTACGTGGAAAAGTGATCTCTCAAAAACGTAAACAAGGAGACAGACGATAATGACGAACGTAACTGAATTGGGTACAGTTTATAGCAGTGATGTGCTGGTGCTGGGCGGCGGTATCGCAGGCCTCATCGCCGCCATCAAGGTCAAGGAAACGGATTCCAGTCTGGAAGTCCTCATTGCGGACAAGGCCACCACCGGCACCGCTGGCGGCAAGGCCAACAAGGGCGCCGGCGTGCTCCAGGTCGTGGCGGATTCCGACGATATCGACGCCTACCTGAAATACAACGTTGAGAACAGCGGCAAGTACCTCAATGATCAGGAGTTGATGGTCAAGTATGCCCTGACCTCCCGCGAAGTCGTGGGCGATCTGGATCGCTGGGGCGTGACCATCATGCGCGAAGCGGATGGCAGCCTCTCCCGCGCCAACGGCCTCCCCTTCTGGTCGCTCTGTGCGGTTGATCTCGACCTCATGTTCAAGCTCCTCGATGTTGCCAAGAAGCTGGGCATCAAGTTCGTGAACAAGGTCCAGACCGTCGAACTGCTCAAGCAGGGTGAGAAGGTCGTGGGCGCCGTGGGCTTCGACATCGTCACCGGCGAGTACAAGATCTTCAAGGCCAAGTCCACCATCATCGCCACCGGCTCCTGCTGCTGGAACGTGATGCACATGTGGTCCTCCGCCCGTGGTGACGGAATCGGTGCGGCCTGGCGCGCGGGCGCGGAGATGCGCAACGCCGAGTTCTCCAACTTCTACAACGTGGGCCTCCCCGGCGGCAACGGCGTCCAGGTGGGTTCCCAGTACTCCCTCTACAACAGCAAGGGCCAGCGTCTGGCTGACCTTGGCTACACCAAGCCCAATGAGTGCGATTTCGACATCGGCATCTTCCTGGGCATGGAAAAGGAGGTCATGGAGGGCCGCGGTCCCATCGTCTGGGAGGAGACCGAGTTCTTCAATTGCAATCCTCTGGCCGCTGGCGGCTTCCTCTTCCGCTGGCATCGCCCCTGGGCTGACATCTTCCACCACAAGGAGATGGACAAGGAGGCCAAGTACTCCGTCGATCACCGCTGGAAGCCCATCGTGCACCCCCTCTTCATCGGCGAGTTCGGTGCCATCAAGGCCGACGGCCGTACCCGCACCTCCCTCGAGGGCCTTTGGGCTATCGGCGACAGCTCCCGTGCCGGCACCGGCTGGGCTGGCGCCGTTCCCTCCCCCAGCCGTCAGCGTGGCTCGGGCCTGATGTACGCCGCGGTCACCTCCTTCTGGTGCTACGACGATGTGGCCAAGTGTGCCAAGGCTGCCGCTGAGCCCGAGCTCGATGTCGATCAGGTCGCCAAGTTCAAGGAGGAGATCTTCGCTCCCCTGAAGGTGGAGCGCGGCTACGAGGTCCGTGACCGCATCCACGCCATCAAGGACGTGGTGGCTCCTCCCCGCTTCTCCGTCCGCAAGCACTTCGACCGCATGGACGAAGCCATGGACAAGATCCACTGGGTGCAGGAGAACATGGGCCAGATCGCGCTCTACAACGACTTCCACCTCCTGGGCCTCTGGCACGATCTCCGGAACATGGCCCTCTGCGCCGAGCTTTACTTCACCGCCGCTCTGGAGCGCAAGGAAACCCGCGGCTGGCACGTTCGGGAGGACTACCCCGAGACGGACAACCAGAACTGGCTGAAGTGGATCGATCTCAAGAACGACAACGGCAAGATCGCTGTCAACTTCGTGCCCGTTCCCATCGAGACCTACAAGTTCCGGCCCGAGGGTTTCTGAGACCAACCGACGATCCAATCTGGAGGATTCTAAATGTTTCTTGAACGTTTCAAACTGACGGAAGCCGAAAAGGCCCAGCCGTATGCCAAGTATTTTTACAAGGACATCGCGCCCTTCGACCCGGAAGCCATGGCCAAGATGGATCGCCCCATCGATCCTGCCCTGGCCCTGCCCATTGAGCGCATCAACGATCTGCTCAATCCCGGCTACCTGGACTGCGAGGCCGGTTGGTGCATCATGCCCGACGGTTCGGGCTTCATCGCCAACCTCACCCAGTGGCCCGGGGTCACGGTGGACATGATCAAGTGGTGGTTCGCCTGGCACGCCCTGGGGGACAACCTCCGCTACAAGATCTGGTTCCCCAAGGGCCACTTCGCCATCTCCGTTTCGGAGGAGGACCGCAAGCGCGCTCTGGACCCCAACACCGACCTCGACCACAAGCTCTGGGGCATGACCCATCACGTGGTGGAGGCCTGTGACGGTCCCACGGAGAACATCTACATCAACTTCCTGGCCCCCGAGCAGATGGGCTTCGACATGAGCCGCTTCCACTCCCCCAATGTGGCTTGTGTCTGCGGTGGCTTCGGTGTCTCCCAGATGATCAACCCTCCCCTGGGTGCCCCCAGCTTCAAGGGCTCGGCGGCCATGGTCCACTTCTTCCGCGAAGTGCCCGGCGGCCTGGAGCAGCGCACCCGCTTCTGGATGGGCAAGAAGTTCTTGAACGGCCAGCCCATCCACACCCTGCCCGGCGGCGTGAAGCTCCCTCCCTTCGTGCCCATGTGCCTGGCCAAGCACAACGTGAAGGAATTCGCCAACCTGAAGTCCTTCCTGCCCCAGATCTACGCGGAAATGGGCGGCAAGTTCTAAGGGTTCCTACCCAATGACCCAGTGATTGGTTTTCCGAGCTTGTCTCGCCACTGTCGCCCCGCTTTCAAGGAGAAACGCAATGTCTGTAGATGGAACTTATAAGATCGTGTCGAAGACCCCGGTGGGTGATCAGCCCGCAACCCTCACCCTTAAGGTTGAAGGTGACGTTCTGACCGGCAGTTCCTCCTCGGATCTCGAGGGCGTCGCCCCTGTGCTGGACGGCAAGGTTTCGGGGAACACCTTCACCTTCTCCCTGTGTCCGAAGAGCCCCTATGGCGATCTGAAGCTGGAGCTCTCCGGCAAGGTGGAAGGCGATACCATCAGTGGTGATGTCAATTCCATGTTTGGACCGGCCTCCTTCACCGGAGTCCGGATCTGAATCCGGCGGGATTTGCCAAGTAAAAAGGCCCGGACTCGTCCGGGCCTTTTCACTAGTGTGCCGGGCGTTCCGGCTGCTTCGAGGGTGCAAGTCCCGCGGCCAATCTTCCCTGACCGTGTAGCCGCTCATTCCGATTCGCAATTAATAAACTAAAGCATAAAACAACTTCCACCACCAATGCACGAAGGCTCCAAGGGCTCACCAGCAGCCTACGGTTTCGCCAAGGGCGAGTGCGAAAGCTCGCCCATGCCATACACTCCACTGGGGTGGGCACTCTGGCCGCCCCTCGACGCGGGGGCGTGCGGCGCCGCCGCACGGCGGTGCGACAGGGAAAGCCGGTGACGGCCTACCTATGTCGATGTGCCAGGATTATATTTCGGGTGGAGGTACCCGTCATGCCTGGACCCCTGAAAGGACATTTGGGAGTGATCCTCGGGCTCGGCTTGCTGGTCGGCTGTGCGGTGCCCGCCACGACCCAGCGCCAGAGCGACCTTCTGGCCTACCTTTCCAGGAAAGATGAGCAGGCCCCTGCTCGCCCCGAGGTGGTTCGGGTCCGCTACCCCATGAAGGTGGGGGTTGCCTTCGTCCCAGGCGGCTCAGCCAGGGTGGGGGATGTCTTCCGGGACCAGTCCCAGAAGGGTGCCGCGATCTCTCTCGACCAGGAATCCCAGCTCACGGCGATCCTTCAGCGCCATCTGCTGGACAGGCCCTGGGTCCGGGAGCTCAAGGTGATCCCCTCCTCCTATCTTCAGGCAGGGGGGGGATTCACGGACCCCAAGTGGTTCTCCTGGACCTATTGGACCGTGGTGGGTGCCTACACCATCAAGGGTGACAAGAACGACACGAGCACCTTCGTGGATGGGGCCGTCTTCCATGTTTCCGACCGGATTCTGCTCTTCCGGGCGGACGGAAGCAGCCTGGTGAAGGGAAGCACCACCTGGGCCAACCGGGATGAAGGGCTCCGGCGGAATGCCCGCGAAGGGCTGAGCCTGGCGGTGCAGAACCTGGGCCGGCGACTGGAGGAAGCGGAGGCGACCTTCAGGGCCGAAGTGGCTGAAGGTCGCCGCAAGGATGTTGAATTCTTCGATGGGAAGTGAGCCCTAAACCTTCGCCAGGATGCCTTTCAGCAGCTCCCAGAAGCGGCCCACGGAGGGGATGTTCACCTTCTCGTCGGGGGTGTGGACGTCCCACATGTCTGGGCCGATGGAGGCCATCTCCATGCCGGGGTATTTCTCGCCGATGATGCCGCACTCCAGGCCCGCATGGATGGCCACCACCTTCATTTCCTTGCCGGTCATAGGGCCAGAATGGCGAAGGCCTCGCGGGGGATGGCGTTGCGCTTGTTGCCACCCTGGAGGAGGGCGATGCCCACCTCGAAGTTCTGCTGGAGGGCATAAAGGGTGCGGGCCAGGAAGCGGATGGCGTTGCCCCGGTGATTGGCGATATCGATGCCACTGTGGCCGCCCTTGAGGCCCGAGACCTTGAGGCGGTAGCCCTTGGCCCCGGCCTTGGGGGCCTGCCAAGTGGCCTTCCGGGTGGCGATGGTGTCGATTCCGCCTGCGCAGCCGATGGTGAGGAAGCCCTCCTCCTCGCTGTCCAGGTTCAGGAGGTATTTGGCCTTCAGGATGCCGGGCTGCACATTCTCGGCGCCGGTCATGCCGGTCTCCTCATCGATGGTCACCAGGACTTCCACCGGGCCGTGGGGGATGTCCGTGGCGGCCAGGACCGCCAGGGCCGTGGCGACGCCGATGCCATTGTCGGCGCCCAAGGTAGTGCCCCTGGCCTTGAGGAGATCACCATCTCGGTAGACGGGAATGGGGTCCTTCAGGAAGTCGTGCTGGGTGCCTTCATTCTTTTCGCAGACCATGTCCACATGGGCCTGGAGGCAGATGGCGGGACGGGCTTCCAGGCCGGGGGTGGCCTTTTTCTTGATGATCACGTTGCCGATGGGGTCGCGCAGGACCTCGCATCCCAGGGCCTTGCCCTGGTCCGCCACCCACTGGGCCGCGGCCTGCTCATGCTTGGAGCCCCGGGGGATCTTCGATAGCTCCAGGAAGTAGTTCCACAAGACCTTGGGTTCCATGCTGTCCATAGACAGACCTCCAGCAAAAAGATGGGATGTCGATACCTCGTGGTTTGAGATTAGCGCGAGGGCGCGCCGCTCACCATAACACTCGTCTGTGCCGAGACGTATACTCTCAGCAGTTTCGATGGTCCAGGTTTTCCCGGGGGCATTCCATGGGTTCAGCCTTTTATGCAGCACTGGCTCAGGTGGAAGTGGTGGAAGCCCGGGAGGCCGTGGGACAGGCTATTGTAAGCTGCCTGTCCCAGCTGGCCGGAAGGCCAGCTGGAGCCATCCTCCTTTTCGCCGGTATGGATCTGGACCACCAGGGCCTTCTGGATGGCATTCATGCCCAGTGGCCCGGGGTTCCCCTCATCGGATGCACCACGGACGGCGAGTTTTCCTCCCTGGGGGGGTACACGGAGGATTCCTTCCTTTTGATCGTCCTCGGCTCGGAAAGCACCACCTTCTGCTCGACCTGCCTCGACCTCGCACAGCCCCTTGCACCTCAGTGCATCCGTTTCAGGGAGGCGAACCCAGAGACAGACCCCAGGATGGGCATTCTCCTGGCGGATGGTCTTTCCTATGCCGGAGAGGAAGCCCTGCAGGCCCTCCAGGGGGCCTTCGGTGAGAGTCTTCCATGGTTTGGTGGGGCCTCCGCGGACCGCTGGGTCTTCAGGGGCAACCTCCAGTTCCATGGGGCCAGGGTGCTCACGGGATCTGCGGTCTGCCTTTTACTGGGAGGGTCCTTCCGGTTCGGTTTCGCCGTGGATTCCGGGTGGAAGCCCATCGGGAGGACAGGCGTTGTCACCCGGGCCGAACGGAATATCGTCCACGAGATCGATGGAAAGCCTGCCCTGGCCTTCTATCGCGAATTGATGGGGGATGGGGCCCTCCCCTTCATCGATACCCCCACCGCCGTCTATGACCCCTGTGACAGCTACCTGTTCCTGCGGACCTCGATCCACCCCCTGGAACCCGGCATTGATTCGATCCGATATAGCGCCAGAGTCCCGCAGGGGTTCAGGGTAAGGGTGACCCTTGTGGACCGTGATGGCATCGTGGAAGCGGTCCAACGGTCCGTGCGGCGAGCCAAGGGGATGTTTGGCGAAGGGGCTCCCGTCCTTGCGCTCTGCTTCTCCTGTGCGGTGCGCCGGGTGATCCTGGGGACCCGTACCATCCATGAGTGTCAGACCGCCTGCTCCAACCTCGGGGCTGGGGTTCTTGTGGGGGGGCCCTATCTCTACGGCGAGATCTCGCCAGCTGAGGCTGGGGCGCCGTCCCTCTACCACAACGAATCCTTTGTGACCCTCCTGCTGGGATGAACGAGCTCGCCATGTCGAATCGCAGCCACGACCAAAACCCGGAACCCGAGGCCTCAGCTGAGCGGGAGGTGATTCTGCTGCGCAGGCGGCTTGAGCGCACCCGGCTGGCCATGCGCCTGCTGGAGGAGGCCAAGGATCGGTATGACTCTCTCTATTTCCAGGCTATTACCCATCTGAGTGAATCGCTGGAACTCAACGAGAAGATGGTCTCGGTGGCTCCACTGGGGGTGGCGGTATTCGTGGCTGCCACCGGCAAGTGCATCATGGCCAACGCTGCCATGGCCCGAATCCTTGGCGCCGAGAATCTTAGCCGGATCTATGGGGGGGATTTCCGGAAGATGCCCAATCTCCAGGGCATCGGACTCATGGAAGCTGCGGAGCGCGCCCTGGTCCTGGGCAAGGAACAGCGGGTGGAGGTCAACCTCCTCACCTCCTTTGGTCGGCGGGTCTGGATGGACTGTGTGATGGCGCCTTTTGTCACCCATTCAGAAAAGCATCTGATGGCCTTGGTGAACGACACCACGGAACGACATGCCGCAGAGGAGGCGCGGCGCCACGCCCAGAAGATGGAGAGCCTTGCCCTTATGGCCGGGGGCATCGCCCATGACTTCAACAACCTGTTCCAGGTCATCCTGGCAAACCTGGAAAGGGCCCAGTCTGGCCGTCTACAGGCGGACCAGGAGGCAAAGGCCTTCGAACGGATGCTGGATTGCCTCAATCAGGCCCAGACCCTCTCGGGGCGGCTGCTGGAGTATTCGGGCAAGGGCTTCCGTAACGCCCGGCCCCTGGACCTGAACCAACTCCTGGCTGAGGATCTGGACCGCCTCAGTAGCCTGGCCGGGCGGAAGGTGATCTTGGAGGATGCTGCGGGAGCATGCCCCCAAATGCTCCAGGGGGATCCCGAACAGTTGCGGCAGGTGGTGGGCAACCTCATCCTGAACGCAGCGGAAGCCATGGGCCAGAACCAGAGCCCGGTCCTGGTCGGTGTTTCGTGCCTCGAGAATCCCCTGGAGCTGCCCTCCGGCCTCTGGGCGGTCCCTCCCCCGGAAGGGCCTTGCCTGTGCCTCGCCGTCTCGGACCGAGGCTGTGGGATCCCGGTGGATCAGCTGCTGTCGATCTGCGACCCCTTCTTCACGACCAAGGAGATGGGGCGGGGGCTCGGTCTGTCGGCCGCCCTGGGCATCCTGCGTGGGCACGGCGCCGGTTTCCATATCCAGAGTGAGCCTGGCGCCGGATCGACCTTCAGGGCTCTTTTTCCGCTGGCGTCGGCCATGGTCCCAGAGCACTCCGCACCGACGCCTTCAGCAGCTTCCTATCCCGCCCACACGATCCTGGTGGTGGATGACGACCCGAGTGTCCGCACCACCAGTCGGGAAATCCTGGAGGAATTCTTCGGGTACCGGGTTCTGGAGGCGGTGGACGGTATGGATGCGGTGGAGGTGTTCCGGAACCATGCGGATCAGATCCAGATCATCCTCATGGACGCGTCCATGCCTCGCATGAACGGCGGGGAGTCACTGGATGCCATCAAGGCCATTCGGTCGGATGTCAAGGCCATACTCTGCAGTGGTTACAGTGAATCGATGAACCGGGAAACCTTTCAGGCCCACGGGTTCCTGACCTACCTCAAGAAACCCTATCGGATAAAGGATCTGCAGCAAGCCCTGGATTTTGCGCTAGGGCTTCCCCTGGGGCTCTAGGAATTCCGCCTGGATGCGAAGCACTTCGGGCTCCAGCGCGATCAGCACCTCCACGCAGTCCCGGTCCAGGTGGTCCGTGGCCTGCCGTTGGAGGTAGGCGAAGGCTTCCCCGTTGCTCCAGGGCTCCTTGTAGGGGCGACGGCTGGTGAGGGCATCAAAAACATCTGCCACGGCGATGATCCGCGCGGCCATGGGGATCTGCTGGCCCTTGAGCCCCTCGGGATAGCCGCTGCCATCGAGCATTTCGTGATGGCCTTCCGTCACCTGGCGGAGCAGTTCGACATGCTCCAGGCGATCCGCCCCAAAGGCCTGGAGAATGGCGCTCACCAGTTCGCCGCCCAGGGCGGGATGGCGTTGCATGACCTGGGTTTCCTGATCCGTCAGCCTTCCAGCCTTCATCAGCACCGAATCGGGGATGCCAATCTTGCCGACGTCGTGCATGGGGGCGAAGCAGGCCAGGGTTTCGATGGTGGCATCGTCAAAGGGGTGGAGCCCCCTACGGGCCATCTCGCGGGCGATCAGGCGGGAGAATGCAGCCATCCGTTCGAGGTGCCCGCCGGTTTCGGGATCCCGGAGGTGGACCATCTGATTGGCGGTGCGCAGCGCCGCCAGCAAGGCCTTGAGGGAGGCCCGTTCCGCCACCACCAGCATGCCCACCAGGTGGGCCCACAGGTCCAGCTCGTCGAGACACGGTTCCGGGAAGGCGCCGGGCTCCCGGCTGTTGAAGAAAATGAAGGCTTCCGGATGGCCCTGCCAGAAGAAGGGGAGTGTATAGCTGGAGGCGAATCCCCCCTCCCGGATGGCCCGGGTATGGGCGTGAGTGCCCTGGGCGAAAACGGAGAGATCTTCTACGACCCGTCCTTCTCGAGAATCCAGTAGACGCTTGAGATCCGGTGCCTCCTCCAGCGGGATTTCGTAGAGGCAGAGAGGGGACTCCCCCCGAGTGCTCTGGATGAAGGTTCGCGCCCTACCCGTGGTGTCATCGTAGAGGGCCACAGCCATGCGGTGGATCTGGGGGTATCGGGTCTGGAGCTGCTGGTGCAGCAGCTTCAGGCGTTCCGGAAGGCTGCCGGGCTCCCCCAACCCCTCAAGGCCATCCTTGTGAGCCTGGACTTGCATCATCTCCGCCTCCTGGGGTCGAACCCAATATACGGAGTGCAGGGGACTACGCCACTAGGGGGCTTGTTCGCCCCGGGCCAGGGAGGCCCAGATCCCCGCGAGGGCGAAGAGGGCGCCTACGATCATGGCGGTCTGGTAGCCCTGGGAATAGGCAGCGGCTGCCTGAGGCGAGCTTCCCACCTTCAGGAGCTGCCGCCAGCCGCCATGCCCCAGGTGGCTGGAAGCAATGCTGCCCAGGATGGCCACGCT
>JAFNAB010000015.1 GCA_017859955.1 Holophagaceae bacterium | reverse complement strand
TTCCAGATGGTCTGCCACTTGGTGGCACCGAGAGCCAGGCTGGCCTCCCGCTGGCTTCGCGGCACCGAGGCCAGGGCCTCTTCCGTGGAGACGATCACCACGGGCACCGTCAGGAGGGCCAGGGTCAGGGAGGCCCAGAGGATGCCGCCGGTTCCGAAGGTGGGGGTGGGGAGCTTCTGGGAGAAGAAGATCTGGTCCAGGGTCCCGCCCACGGTGTAGATGAAGAAGCCGAGGCCGAAGATCCCGAAGACAATGGAGGGCACCCCCGCCAGGTTGTTTACGGCGATGCGCAGGGCCCGGATCACCCAGCCCTGGCGGGCATATTCCCGGAGGAAGAGGGCCGCCAGGACCCCCAGGGGCACCACCGCGATGGACATGAGCAGGACCATCATCACGGTACCGAAGATGGCCGGGAATACGCCCCCTTCGGTGTTGGACTCCCGGGGAGCTCCAGCGACGAATTCCCAGAGCCGGGAGGCATAGACACGGCTCTTCCCGACCACCCCGAGGGCATTGGAAGGAATGATTCTGACGACCTGACCCGATGGCACTTCCAGTGTCTGGCCATCCACCGTTCGGAGGCTAAGCTTATCTCCCGTGTTTTCCTGGATGAAGCCGATGAAGGGACCGTTTTCAAGGCGTTCGATCAGCACGGCGTCCAGGGGGCGTTGCAAGGCCTGGATCTCGGCGCTGGGCACCCAGCGGTAGTCCTGGCCGTAGAGATCCCGGTTGCAGACCCGGAACTGGGTCTTGGCGGGGTCGCTGCCATGGGCCTTTTCCTGGGCGGAGATCTCCCCGAGGATGAGTCCTTCCGTGGTCTGGACCTGCACGATGGGGCTGGGCCAGAAGAAGCCCAGGCCCTTCACGGCGATGTAGCCCACCAGGCCCAGCATCATCATCAGGGAGAGGGCCAGCGCAGCTCCCGAGAGCCACACCATGGCACCACCTCGGCGCATCCAGGCGCGCCAACGGGGGGGATTTTGAATGGTATTATTCATCAATAGGTCTCATAGCGCTTGCGGAGGTGCTGGCGGATGACCTCGGCTCCCGTATTCAGGATGAAGGTCAGGGCAAAGAGCAGGAGTGCCGTGAGGAAGAGCACCCGATAAAGGGTTCCATGTACTGGAGCCTCCGGGGCCTCCACGGCGATGTTGGCTGCCAGAGTCCGCATGCCGTTGAAGGGACTCCAGTCCATCAGGGGGGTGTTGCCGGTGGCCATGAGGACGATCATGGTTTCGCCGATGGCCCGACCCAGGCCCACCATGACAGCGCTGAAGATACCGGGACTGGCGGTGGGCACAACGACGCGCCATGCAGTCTGCCAGGGAGAGGCCCCACAGGCCAGGCTGGCTGAGGTCAGCCCTTTAGGCACCGAACTCAGGGCGTCCTCACTGACAGAGAAGATGATGGGGATCACCGCGAAGCCCATTGCGAAACCCACCACAATGGCATTGCGCTGATCGTAGGTGATGCTGTGTTTGGCCAGAAGCCAGACCCGGAAGTCGCCTCCGAGGAAGATCCGCTCAAAGGCCGGGGCCAGCACCACACAGAGTCCGAATCCGATGAAGATCGCGGGGATCAGCCAGAGCACTTCCCGTCCCTGGCCCCAACCCTGGCGGAAGCCTTTGGGCATCCGGGTCCAGAGGGGCGCCACGATGCAGGCGGCCATGAGGGCGAAGAAGGGCAGGAGGACCACGTGGATGGCGGAGCGCTCCAGGAGCGGAGCCAGAACCAGGCCCGCCAGGAAGCCGAGCACCACCGAGGGTAGGGCGGCCATGATCTCGACGGCGGGCTTGATGAGGTTCCGGAGCCGGGGGTGGGCGAACTGGCTGGTGTAGAGGGCTCCAAAGAGAGCCAGGGGCAGGGCGAAGAGCATGGCGAAGAGGGTGCCCTTGAGGGTGCCGAAGACCAGGGGCATCAAGCTGAGCTTGGGCTCGAAGTCATCGGTGCCGCCGCTACTCTGCCAGACCTGCTCGGGCTTCTCGTAGCCCTCGTAATGGACCTTGCCCCACAGGATGTTGGCGCTGATCTCAGGGTGGGGGGCGTCCAGGGTCCAGGAACGGAGTTCGCCCGACCCGCTGGAAGCGTAGATGTATTCGCCTCTGGGGCTGAGTGCCGCATGGCGGATGTCCTGGACGGCAGCGCTGAATAGCCGCTTCTCGGTGGTCAGGTGGTCCACGACGATCTGGGATGTGCTCCAGGCAAGAAAGCGTTTGTCCCGCATGGAAGCCTTGAAGCCCATTACGGAACCGTTCAGCTTCTCAAAGGTGTGGAACCACTGGAGCAGGAAACCGTTCTCTTTCTTGAGGGCCTGGCAGGCCGAGAGCTTGCCGCCCTCGCCGCCCACCAGGAGGCTATTCTGTCCCAGCACGAAGCCCAGGGCGGTGATGGAGTCCCCGAAACTCAGGGAGCCCTGGAGGCTGGCTTCTCCTTCCATGTTCAGGTAATGCAGGTTGCCACTGCGGGTGCCTATCCAAAGATGGGTGCCATCGGCACTCCAGATGGCCTGGGTGGTGTCCTGCAGTTCTGGAAGGGAAAGGGCTTTCCAGACCAGGGTGCCCTCGCTCCATTCAGTCCAGACCAGACCTTCCCTACCCTTGGCCAGAAGACGATAGGACGACTGGGTGGCCATGCCCGATGGGGCCAGGGCGCGCACGGCCAGCAGAGAATCGACGGTGGCGCTCAGGCCGCCGCTCCATTCCACGCTGGGGGTCCAATGGGTCGTGTCGGGATCGCCGGAGGGTTTTTCCCAATTCAGGCGCCCGAAGAAGAGCTTTCCATCCCGGTCCAGCACCGTGAATTCGCCCTTGGAGCTGGGCTCTGTCGCCTGCTTCCAGGGCCTGGCCGGACCATCCTCAAGGGTGGCCAGGGGGCTTCCGGAGGGCAGGGCAACGCACGCTACGCCGCTTTCTGCACGCAGCACGCCGAGAACCTTGCCGGACTCCTCCGCCACCAGGCCTACGGCGGGGGCCATTTGAAGCGAAGCTTGGTTGCGACTCTTGCCGGACCTCGCCAGCGGCAGGGCTTCCCGGCCGATGAAGACCAGGATGCCCAGGACCGCGGCGATGATCAGGAAGCCGCCCAGAGTGATGATCCAGGTCATGAGGCGATCCGTACGTCTCGCACGAGCCTGGATGGAGGGAATGGGCGCCATGATACCTACTTCAGCTTCTTCAGTTCAGCCTGTTGCATGTTGACGGGCATGGGGTAGTAGCCGTCCTTGACCACGATCTCCTGGCCCTGGTGGCTCAGTACGAAGGTGAGGAACTGCTGAGTGAGGGGATCGAGGGGCTTGCGCGGATTCTTGTTGACGTAGATGTAAAGTTGGCGAGCCATGGGGTACTTGCCGTTCAGGGCGTTCTCATAGGTGGGTTCGAAGGCCTGACCGTTGTATCGGCTATCGTCGGCGAGGGGAACGGCGCGGACGTTGGAGGTCTTGTAGCCGATGCCGGAGTAGCCGATGGCGAACTTGTCCGTGCCCACGCTCTGGACCACGGAGCTGGAACCGGGCTGCTCCTTGATGGTGTCCTTGAAGTCCCCTTTCTTGAGGGCGTGCTCCTTGAAGTAGCCGTAGGTGCCGCTGGCAGAGTTGCGGCCGTAGGCGGAGATGGGCTTGGCGGAGAACTCGCCCTTCATCCCCAGCTCACCCCAAGTCCTGATTTCCTTGTGGCCACTCTTGCGGGTCTTGGAGAAGATGGCGTCCACTTCGCTCAGAGAAAGGCTCTTGATGGGGTTATTGCGATGGACGAAGACCGCCAGGGTGTCAATGGCGACGGCAATGCGGGTGGGCTTGTAGCCGTATTTCTTCTCGAACTTGTCAATCTCCTCGCCCTTCATCTCCCGGCTCATGGGGCCAAGCTGCGCAGTACCTTCGATGAGGGCGGGGGGAGCAGTGCTGGACCCCTTGCCTTCGACCTGAATCTTTACGCCGGGGTAGTGCTTGTGGAAAGACTCAACCCAGTAGGTCATGAGGTTGTTCAGGGAGTCGCTGCCGATGGAATTCAGCGTGCCGTTCACACCGGGCACCTGCTTGTAGGCCCCCAGCTTGGGATCGACCTTGACCACCCCTTGGGCGAAGGCGGAGCCGCATGCCACCAGGGCGAGTGCGAAAGCCAGCGTTTTGCGCATCTTGGATCCTCCAGAAATAGGACTCATCCAGACTGGACGCCGGATTCGCCCATCCCGGTAACACCGTGTTAAATCCGCGTGAACTGATTTAATTCGGCGCCCCTTGCCGGGCCGATACGCACCTGTGAGAATGAGTGAGCTTCTGCCCAGTCATCAGACTCCGCTCGAGATTGGCAGATGCCGATAACATCCCCGCCCGATGCAAGTGGCGATCCCATCTCTGGAACATCCCATCCCCCACAATCTTCAACTATTTCAGCGCGGACAGCCCCTACAACGGTGATGGCGGCTGCTCCCACCGAGGAGAACCTTTGAACAAGAAAGTCATGCTCATCAATGCCACGGATCCGGAAGAGATCCGGGTCGCCACCCTGGTGGACGGAGGTCTGTCCGACTTCGACATCGAATTCGTGCACAACGAAAAGATCAAGGGCAACATCTACAAGGCCAAGGTGGTCCGCGTGGACTCCAGCCTCCAGGCCGCCTTCATCCACTATGGTGGCCAGAAGAACGGCTTCCTCCCCATCGGGGAGCTGCCCAGGGATCTGGTGAGCGCCGACGGCCGTCGGGGCCGCATCCAGGACCTGCTCCACAAGGACCAGGAGATCATGGTCCAGGCCGTGCGCGAGGAGTTGGGCTCCAAGGGCGCCATGATGACCGCCCAGATCAGCCTCCCGGGCCGCTACCTGGTCCTGACCCCCGGCAACCCCATGAATGGCATCAGCCGCAAGATCGAGAGCCGGGAAGAGCGCGAGCACTTCAAGAAGCTCATCGACGAGCTGGAGATCCCCAAGAACTTCGGCGTCATCGTGCGCACCGCCTCCCTTGGCGTGACCAAGGATGACTTCCAGCGGGATCTGGAATTCCTCCTGGACACCTACAAGGAGGTTCAGCACCGCTACAAGCACCGTCAGGGCGCCGGCCTGGTCTGGCAGGAAGACGATGTGGTCACCCGCACCCTCCGCGACGCCTTCAGCGCCGATATGGAAGAGGTCCACATCGACGATCTGGAGACTTTCCACGCCGCCCAGGGCTTCTTCAAGCGCACCATGCCCCAGCACGCCCATGTGCTCAAGCACTACGTCGGGAAGAAGCCCCTCTTCTCCAAATACCAGACCGAGGAGCAGATCGACCGCATTTACGGCCGCAAGGTGAACCTGCCCTCCGGCGGTGCCCTGGTGATTGATCAGACCGAGGCCCTGGTGGCCATCGATGTCAACTCCGGCAAGACCAGCGGCGAAGGCGTGGAGGACATGGCCTTCAAGACCAATATGGAGGCTGCTGAGGAAGCCGCCCGCCAGCTGCGCCTTCGCGATCTGGCCGGCCTGGTGGTCATCGACTTCATCGACATGAAGCGGGACACCAACAACCGCCTGGTGCAGGAGCGCCTGGTGGAGTGCCTGCGCGAGGACAAGGCTCGCATGGAAGTGGGCAAGATCAACCGCTTTGGCGTCCTGGTCATGACCCGTCAGCGCATCCGTCCCTCCATCCAGAACGTGACCCACGAGAACTGCCCCGTCTGTCAGGGCTCCGGCAAGGTCAAGAACCTGGAATCCCTGGTGCTCAGCGTGGTGCGCCGCCTCAAGTCCCTCCTGAGCAAGGAGGGGGTCGAGGAGGTTCGCGTCAAGCTGGCCCCGGTGATCGCCATGGCCGTGCTCAATCAGAAGCGCAAGGACCTGGCGGAACTGGAAGAGACCCACGAGACCCGCATCATTATCCAGGCCGATGGCGAGATGCTCTACGGCGAGATGGCTGCCGAGATCGAGCGCAGGGATGAGGAGGTCGCCGAGAAGGCTTCCGCCCCCAGCCGCCCCGAGCGGGTCCGGGACATGGAAGACGAGACAGTGGTGCTGGGTGGTGATTCGCCCATTTCCTTCGAGAAGGCTCTGGACGAGCCTGCGCCTGCACCCAAGCCCTCCGCCGTCGAGCGGGGTGCCGACTACAAGTACGATCGCCGGGATGCCCAGAAGGCGGCCCTGGAGGAACGGGACCGTCTCCGCGCCCTCTTCGAAAGCGCCAAGCCCGAAGATGAGGTGGATGCTGCCCCCGAGGAGGCCGCGGCCCCCAAGTCCGGCTCCGGCCGTCGCCGGGGACGCCCCGCCCGTAAGCCCGCGCCTGTTGCTGAAGCCGTTGCCGCCCCCGTCGAGCCCACTGTGGTTCCTGAACCGGTGGTGAAGGCTGTGGAGCCCAAGGCGGTCGAAGTGAAAGTCGTCCAGGTTGAGGCCGCCCCCGTTGTTCCAGCCCCCATGCCGGTGTTGGATGTGGCCAGCCTCATCACCCCGCTGCCCCGTCCCAAGAAACTGGGCGCTGGCACCCCGGCTCCGATTCCTGCTGAGCCTGCCGTCGAGCCCGCCAAGAAGCGGGGCCGCCCCCGGAAGGCCGCCGAGGAAGTCCAGGCTCCTGCACCCGAGCCCGTCTCCGAGGCGCCCAAGAAGGCACCCCGTGGCCGGAAGAAGGTTGAAGAGACTCCGGCTGAGCCTGTTGCCGAGAAGGCCACCAGGCCCGCCGCCAAGCGTCCCAAGAGCAAAGCCTGATTAATAAAGGGGACGATTGATGCATCTCTATTGGCTGGCCCCCATTGCCGCCGTCGCCACCCTCCTGGGAGGGTGGCTGGTGGTCCGATTCCTTCATGGGAAGGCCAGTCTCATGAGGCACCTTTCGGGGGTGGCGGCGGGTTACCTCGTCGCCGTGACCCTGGGGCGCGTCATCCCCGAGGCCGTGGAGTCCGGAGGCGAGTCCATGATGTTCTGGGCTCTGGGTGGCTTTCTCGTTGTGCATTTGATCGAACATGGCATCAGCCCGCACTTCCATTACGGCGAAGAGAGCCATAGCCATCATGGCTCAGCGCTGACAGGCGTTCTTGCCCTGGTGGGCCTGTCCCTGCACAGCTTCATGGATGGCATGGCCATCACGGCGGCCATGCACCGGGGCGGCAACCTGGGCACCCTGGTCTTCCTGGGGGTCCTCCTGCACCGCATCCCCGAAGGGGCCACCATCTCCTCCATCTTCCTGGTGCGAGGCTTCGGTTCCAAGGGAGCCATTGCCGCCGCAGGAACCCTGGCGCTGACCGCGATCCTGGGGGCCCTCAGCCAGGATCTCCTGAACATCCCTCTGGGGCCGGTCCTTGGGCTCACCAGTGGTCTCGGGCTCTATGTGGCCTGTGCAGACCTCTTGCCGGAAGCCCAGAAGGAAAAGGGGTGGAAGAGCAGCCTGGGCCTTGCCCTGGGGGTCGCCATCTTTGTGATCACCGCGCGCCTGGCGCCCCACGTCCACAGCGCGTGAACTCTTGATCCGCACAGCACTTTCTTTTCTCATCGCCGGGGGGCTCGGGGCCCAAGGGCTTCCTGCGCTGCCTCCCATTCCCGAATTTGGCAGGATCCCCGCCCGGGCGGAACTGGTCCCCCTGCGGCCCTACAATCCGGAGGAAGGGCTCTCCAACCGCCTTCCCTTTCGTTGGCGTGGGGACAAGGTCACGGAGACCCTCGATTCCTGGGATCTGGAGACCGGTGCCATCCAGACGGATTCTGTCCTCCTGGTTGCTGATCGCATCCATTACACCCCCTCCACCGATGAGATCGTCGCAGAGGGGCATATCCGAATGGAGGCTCCGGGGTTGCGACTCCGTTGTGAGCGCCTGAAGATGGACTGGCGGAAGCAGGTGGGTGAGGCTCATGCCCTGGTACTGGAGATCGCACCCACCTGGTCCCTCAACTCCGACAAGGTGGCATTCACCTCCCTGCGTCATTGGGACTTCGAGCAGGTGGAAGTCTCGCCCTGTCCCCAGGAGAAGCCGGGCTGGAAGGCCAAGGCCTCCCACCTCAAGGTGGATCTCGAGGGTTATGCGACCCTGCAGAATCTCTGGCTCTGGATCAAGGATGTGCCCACCCCTTACTACCTTCCCTGGGTGATGTACCCCGCCAAGTCTGAGCGGACGCCTGGGCTCATGCCCCCCACCATCCGTCTGAGCGGAACCACCGGATGGTCCATCGGCATTCCCTATTACCAGACCTTTGGGGACGCGGTGGACGCGACCTTCTCTCCCCAGTACTACTCCAAGGAGGGCATGATGTGGGGCGGGGAGCTCCGCTGGAGCCCCGAGCCGACCCATCAGGGGAGTTTCCTGGGGCGCTCCATCCACCAGTCCAGCGATGGCCAGTACCGTTATCACTACGCGCTCAAGGAAATCTGGCAGCGGGAGGACGGCTGGCAGTTCTCGGCCGACATCAACCAGGCCTCGGACACCCTGCTGGAGTCGGATTACGGCTCCGGGATGACCGCTGTGAACCGGGCCACCTACGACAGCTCCATCTTCCTGGGAAAGAACTTCTCCTGGGCGAGCTTCAATGTGACGGCTTCCGAGCAAAAGAGCTTCTTTACCCAGGCCGACGCCTTCTACAGCTCTGACTTTCCCAACTCCCTCAAGAAACAGACCCTGCCACAGATCCAGGCTCGGCTCTTCCCCATCTCCTTCGGCCGGTTCTACCTCGATGGAGGGGTCCGGGTGGGGGAGATGGCCTACCAGCTTGACCTGGGGGACGGCCTTAAGGACCCTTCCTACCGATGGAATCGGGAAGATATCTTCACCAGGCTTCAGGGACGACTGGGGCAGCTGGGCCCCTTCCGGGCCGACCTCCAGCTCCAGGGCCGCTTCACCCACTACAGCGCCACCCTCCACAACTCGGTCTTCGACACCTCCGCTTCGAACGGCGGATTCATCGATCCCGCCCAGAGCGCGGCCTTCAACCCCATGTGGGTGGATGGCGACTCCGCCAACCGCGCGCTGGGTTCGAGCCGGATCCAGCTCTCCGCTCCTCCCCTGGGACGGACCTTCGAAAACCTCCATTTCATGGGTTTCCAGGGGGATCTGAAACATGTCCTGGAGCCCTTCGTGGCCCTTACGGAGAACACAAACTACGACTTGGCGGGGAAGGTGCCCCGCTTCGACGAAGTGGACTCCCGTCCCGGTGTGGATGGCAGCGCCATGGGGGAACGCAGCATTGAACTCGGCATGAAGCAGCACCTGCTGGGTCGCCCTGGCAAGGGCAGCGATTACCTGGACCTGATCCGCTGGCGCATTTCCACCAAGTACCACTTCCGTCCCATCATCCTTGCGGATGGTCGGATCCAGGATGGCTGGGGCTCTGTGGACAATGACATCGACATCGAGCCCAACGACCGCCTCCGAATCAGCTTCCGGCGTTCCGCTGCCCTGAGCGAAGGCGCCGGGGACAACTCCCTGTCTGCGGAGTACAAGGCGGGGGACGGCAGCCGCTTCAACCTAGCCATGTTCTCCACGGCCATCAGTCCCTTCCTGGTCCGCCAGCGGGGCATCCAGGCCGGGGGTATGCACCGCTTCCTGGACGACCGCCTCCGTCTGGAGTTTTCAGCCACCTATGATCTGGCCCTCCGGAAATTTTCCACGGGGCAGGCGGTCCTGGCCTATGTCACGCCCTGCATCGCCTCAAGGCTGAGGTTCTACCGCACAGCCCTGAACGCCACGAGTTCGGTGAGCCGGGAAAATCGGATCGAACTGGACTTCACCCTTCGCAGCCTGGGAGATCTGGTGGGATGGCAGATCCGCTGATCGGAAAGGGGCTTCCCTCACCGGAGGCTTTGGAGGCCTATATCCGCCGGGTGCGGACCGGGGGACTGGAGCCTCTGCTGCGGGAGCGGGTCTGCGCGGCAGATTCCGGTTCGGCCCAGGGCCTGATGGTGCTCCGGGCCATTCTGGTCCTGGCGCCCTGGCTCCAGGAGGCAAGCCTCCATGGCCTCCTGGCGACCTGCGTCCCTGAGGTCGGCCCGAGGCCCTTCGCGGCCCCCGCCGCAGCCGAAACCTACGCATCCCTTCGGGCCAAAGTTGCCCCGGACATGGCCAGCACTGGCTTCAAGGGCATCCTGGCACACCAGATGGAGGATCTGGCCCAACGCCTGGACCTGGGCCTGGCCCTTGTGCCACTTCTCCAGGTGGTCTGCGAGGCGCTGCCGGTGGACCTCTACTGGAATCAGCGTGCCATTCGGAGGCTGGAAGGCCCCATCCCTCCCGCCTCGGGTGACTCTGTCCGGGTTCTTTGCGAGGGGGGGCTGGTTGAGGTGCTGAACCACTTCGGAGCCCTCCTGCGCCGGGGTGAGCCCATCCTGGATCTCCTTGTGGAGGGGGCCTCCCGCAAGCTTCTGGAGGCCTCCCGGGAGTTGCAGGGACGGACCTCCTGGATCTTCCTTTACCTCGCGACCCTTCCAGGGGCAGGGCAGGCCCAATGGCTCCAGGCCGCCGCACTCGTCAACCTCTTCCCATCGGAGGACTGGCCGTCCCTGGACACCGTTCCTGGCGTGGCCAGTGCCGAAGACCTTCTGGATGCCATCCTGGATGCAGAACCTGGGAAGGCCAGGGTCCTGGGCCGGCAAGTCCTGGCCAGCTCAGAGCCAGCATCCCTCCTGCCATTGCTGGCCGAAGCGGCGGCTGCCAGCGATCCGGTGAACGACAATGGCCATCGCCTTCTGGCCACAGCTGCCCTGGCAGAACTCCTGCCCCTGCTGGGTGTCCCTGCCCAGGCCTGGGCGGTCTACGCCCTGGCTATCAGCCTCGCGACCACGCAGACCGGTGGGGAACGGGTGCTGATGGGCAGAAAAGCCTGGCTCTGCTGAGGATTGGCTCGACAGGGCGCTCAGAGCAGCTTGAGGGGCGCCTGCGAAGCGTCTTCCGGGGTGTCTCCACCATAGCCCACCCGCTCCAGAAAGAGCCCCGAAGAAGGGGCGGCCTTCTCGGACCAGTGGAGTGTCGCTTCGGGGCTCGGGTTGGCCAGATCCCTGCGAAGCCGCTCCAGGCTCTCACGGCCCAAGGCGCACTGGACGGCGGCACCCACCATGCGTCGCACTTGCCGACGCAGGAAGTGACCGGCGGTGATCCTGAGGATGATCAGGTCGCCCTGCTTTGCCAGGAGGCAGGCGCGCACATGGCCCTTGGGGCTCTCTCCGGGTTCCAGATCCGCGAAGGCGCTGAAGTCGTGCATGCCCTCGAAACTGGACCAGGCCTCCTGCAGTTTCTCCAGGGAGAAGGGGGCCTTGATCCACCAGACGTAAGGCTTGACGAAGGCGCTCCGGCGCATGGCGATCTGGTAGACGTAGGTCCGAAAGGTGGCGTCGTGCCGGGCATGGAAGGAGGCAGGGCAGGGGGTGATCTCCCGGATGGCGATATCCGACGGCAGCTTCTCGTCAAAGATCCGCCTCAATTCAGCGGGTTTTGGCCCGGGGGCGCCCAGATGGAGGTGGGCGACCTGGCCTGCGGCGTGAACCCCGCCATCGGTGCGGCCCGATCCTGTCAGATTGAGGATCCGCAATCCTTCCTGCTGCAGCACCCGCTCGAGGGTGCCCGCCACGGTGCGCACGCCCTGGGCCGACTGCTTCTCACCCTGTTTCTGCCAACCCTGGTAGCGGGAGCCGTCGTATTCCAGGAGCAGGCGGTAGGCGGAACGTTCAGCGCCCTTGGCGGGCCTCACTTTTTGATTGGGTTTCATGGGCCTTCCGGCAGAATGACCCGGATTTCCTTGAGGAACAGGTCGGGATCGTGAATGGGCTTGGAGATGTAGTGTTCGGCACCGGTCTCGGCGATGAAACGCTCCCGGTCCCCGAACATGGCATGGGCAGTGGCCAGCATCACGGGCACCTGGGCGGTGCTGGGATCCTGCTTGAGGAGGCGGGTGATGAAAACACCATCCACTTTTTTCCCATCGTAGACCGAATGGCTCAGACTGATATCCATGATGATGGCGGAAATAGCCCCTGAGCGGGCGATGCTGAGGATCTCCTCCACATCCTCGGAGACCACGACTTCGTAGCCCCCCTTGCGGATAAGGACGACGGACATGAACTTGACATTGATGGGATCGTCCTCGACGATCAGGATCTTTTTAGGCATGACTGGCCTCAGTAACTGAGATTGTACGCCCCATCACCTCTGGCACCATCCCTCGAGTTCATCCAGAATCTCATCCGGGACGTTCAAGGTTCCCCGTCCCACCCCCAGGTTGATGCCGGGCTTGGTGGCTCCGTGGTAGTCGCTCCCCCCACTCCGGGCCATGCCGAGTTCCTTGGCGAGGTTCAGGAAATAGCGTTCTTCAATGGGACTGTAGTCCGCATAGTAGGTCTCAAAGCCGCAAACCCCGATGCCTTTGAGGTCGGCCATGGCGACATCCCAGCGGAAGCTCCGCCGGGCGGAGCGCCCGGGATGGGCCACCACCGGTACCCCCTTTGCTTCCCGGATCCAGCGGCACGCCTCCTCGGGTTCCAGTTCCTGGAAAGGAACATAGCCTGGGCAACCATCACCGATGATGCGCTTGAAGGCATCCTGCGGGCTCCCAGCAAAACCAAGGCGATGGAGGGCCCTGGCGAAGTGGGCCCGGGAAACCAGATCCGCCCCGGCATGGGATTTCACATCCTCCCACTCCATCCTGATACCCAGTTCCCGGAGGCGTTCCAGCATGCGGTGATTCCGGTCTTCTCTTCGGCGCCTGAGGCCCATCACCCGCTCCTGCAGGGTGGGATCATTGATGTCCAGGAAGAGCCCCAGGAGGTGAAGTTCCATATCGACAAAACGGCAGCTCAGCTCGATGCCGGGAATGAGGCGCGTAGAGCACTGTGGCTGGCAGGCCAGGAATTCCGGCAGACCGGCCAAGGTGTCGTGATCGGTGAGGGCAAGGGCCTTGAGCCCTCTGGCATGGGCCTCCAGCGCCAGACTTGAGGGCGTTTCGGTTCCATCCGAATGGAGGGAATGGGAGTGGAGATCAATCACGGAGCCTTCTTTTCTTGAGGTAACGTTATCTGGGTAAGTTCCAGGAGGTAACCATGCTGTCGTTCTTGCTCGCAGCCAGTCTGTGTTTCATATCCACCAATGAGCCACCTTCCCACAAAGAGGCTACCAAGGACGTTGTGAAGGAGGGGGGACGGGCTGGTGCGAAATCCGTAAAACACAGCCCGGCGGTCCCCGAAGAGGAGGCCAAAGCCCCCAAGGCCGAGGCGGTAGCAGAGTCAATCAAGCCCGCCCCGAAGCCGGTGCACCGGGTGGTCCGCAAACCCAAACCCGTCGTCCACGCCGCTGCCGGGCTATCTGTGCACGAAGCCACCCAGCAGAAGCTGATGCTGGATAACGTCAAGCTCCAGCAGGAAGTGGCCCAGGCTCAGATGAGAGTTCTCCTGGAAAACCCCATTGAAACGCCCACAGCGGCTCTGGCCGAATTGGTGGCTGGAAATAAAAGGTTTATCGACGGAAAGCGCGTGCGCTCCCTCATGAGCAACCAGGACATATCGGTCCGGGAGAGTCTGATCAAAGGGCAGGCGCCCTTTGCCGTCATCATCACCTGCTCCGATAGCCGCCTTTCGGACAACCTGATCTTCGACCAGGGGCTGGGGCGCCTCTTCACCATCCGGGAGGCCGGCAACTGTCCGGATATCCAGGGCCTCGCCAGCGTCGAATATGCCGTGGAGCACCTCGGCTCCAAGCTGGTGGTTGTACTGGGTCACACGGCCTGCGGGGCGGTGAAGGCCGTCAAGGAAGCTCATGGCAAGCCCATGCCCGGCAATCTCTGGTCCCTCCAGGCCGCCATGGCGGGACTGGAAACAGAGGTTCACGAGGATCCCAATGAAACCCCCACCGAACACCTGCGCCGCATGGAGCGGGGCAATGCCCTCCGTCAGGCCAGGGTTATCCTGGAGCGTAGCGCCATCGTGAGCCACCTGGTCGCTACCGGCAAGGTCCAGGTCCTACCGGCCCTCTACGATTTGTCCACGGGTCGGGTCACCTTCATGGAGCTTCCGACGGCGGCCGCTGCGGGGCACCACTAGGCCTCTGTTACACTCGATGGATTCAGTCGAGGATTCATGCGCGGACATTCCAGGGGCCAGGTCATTGTTGTGCGGGTTGATCACCCATGATGCTGCGTCCCTGGTGTCTGCGCCGAGCCGTGGCGTCCGGCCCGGTGGCCTGGGGCCGCCTGGCCCGGGAATGGAATATTTCCGATAAGCTGGCCCGGCTGGCCTGGCTGCGGGGCGTGGACCACCCGGAGGACTTGGCCTGGCGCCTGGATCCCTCCTGGGAGCGCAGCTTCGATCCCTTCCTGATGGAAGGCATGGGGGAAGCTGTGGCCCGGGTCCGAAAGGCCCTGGCCGCCAAGGAGCCCATTCTGGTCTACGGCGATTACGACGCCGACGGTGTTACGGCTACGGCCCTCCTGGTCCGCGTGTTGGAGCGGCTGGGGGCGACGGTCAGCTTCTTCATCCCCAATCGCTTCAGCGACGGCTACGGGCTGCACCTGGATTGCATCCGGCAGTTGGCTGAATCCGGAAAGCGGGGGCTCTTCATCTCTGTGGACTGCGGGGTCAATTCCGGCGCAGAGGTCGAGGCCAGCCGTGAGCTGGGAATCGAGTGGATCATCACGGACCACCACGCCATGGGACCAGAGCTTCCCGGAGCCCAGGCCGTGCTGCATCCCGGGCTCGGGGATTTCCCCAATTCCCATCTTTCAGGTGTGGGTGTGGCCTTCAAGCTGGCCCAGGCCCTGATGGATGCGACACCCTTCCCCAAAGGGGGCGATGCGGCCTTCCTGGACGGGCTCCTCAAGCTGGTGGCCCTGGGAACCGTGGCCGATATGGTGCCCCTCCAGGGCGAGAATGCTCTCCTCGTGCGCCGCGGCCTTGCGGCCCTGAGCGGAGCCAACGCCCCTGGGCTGGCGGCCCTGCTGCGCACCGCCAAGGTGGAAGGTGGGGTCAGGGGCCAGGATCTGGCCTTCAATGTGGCGCCCCGGCTCAACGCGGTGGGGCGGCTCGGAGGCGCCGAGGATGCCGTGCGTCTGCTGCTCTGCAGGGATGCCGCGGAAGCGGCAACCCTGGCGGAACGGGTGGAGAAGCTGAACAGCGAGCGCCGCAGCATCCAGGACGAGTTGACCCAGCGCCTGCCCGCGCCGGGGTCGGAAGCCTTTGATTTCGTCCTGGACGCTGACGCGCACAAGGGGGTGATCGGGGTGGTGGCCGGAACCCGGATGCGGCATTTCGCCCGCCCGTCCGCGGTCTGCACCCTGCTGGATGGCGTGGCCCACTGCTCCCTGCGGGCTCCCGAAGGCTACAACCTTTGTGAACTCATGGACCAGGCCCGGCCCTTCCTGCTTTCCGGGGGCGGGCACCGCCTGGCTGGCGGCATGTCCTTTGAGCCCGCCAAGCTCCCCTTCATCCGGAAAGTCTTTGAGCGGGGCGCCGCCGAGCAGGCGATCCTCATCGGCGTGCCTCCCTTCGAGGTAGATGGTGACAGTCTGGACTTGATTCCCGGCGCCGCGGAACTGGAACGCCTGGAGCCCTTCGGCCAGGGCTTCCCGGCACCCCTGGTGGTTGTGGAAGGAGAACTCCTGACCGCCCCCAATTTCTTCAAGGACCGACACTGCAAGCTGCGCCTTGGGCGCGGAGGGGATGCCCTCACCTGGTTCTCCTGCGAGGTGGACCTGGCGGTCGGCTCCTTCCAGCGTCTCGCCGTGTCCCCCATGGATTCCACCCGCTGGGGACGAAGCTGGAAAGTGGAGACACCGGTGGCCGAGGGGGTGGAACGATGAGGCCCCAGGTTCTGATGAGCGTCCGAAATCCCCTGTGGCGGGTCACGGGCTATGTCCTGGTCTTCGGGGTGGTGGGGTACACCGGATTCCTGGCGACGGTCAGCGGCCGCAAGGACCAGAAGGCCCAGGGCACGACCAAGATTCAGGGCAGCCGCCAGCGCATCGGCCGCCTCGGCACCATCACCGAGCAATTGGGGCATGGACGCTTTGTCCTGAAATACGACACCGTGATCGGGGATGAGAGCGAACTCCATTTGGAAAAGGTGGAAGGGACCATGGAAGAGGCCCTGGAAACCTGGAAGGTTCTGGCGCCCACCGCCCAGAGGAAGAACAAGGTCTGGACCCTGGATGGCCCCATTCAGATCGAAGCCCGCAGCCCCGGCGCCACCAGCCTGATGGGGCAAGGGGAGATGCCGGACAAAGGCCCGGCCCTGCGGTGGGAAGAGGGTGTCTGGCACGGTCTGAGCACCCTGAACTGGCAGGAGCTGAACGGCAAGGGCAAGGGAACCTGGATTCTGCCCCCGGGGTGGAGGCGTAATCTGGAAGGCGAGATGATCGTGGAGAAAGGCCCTGTCCGCTGGAAGGCGATGGAGCCCGGCACCCTCAAGGAGATGGAAATCGAAGCCCTGCACTTGAGCAAAGGCCTCAGTGAAGGGAAGCTCGATCACATCCAGGCAAGGCTGGAGGGGGGCAGCCTGCAGGCGGAAAGGGCTGAGATTGATCCGGCCTGGATCCATTGGGTGGCTCCGCTGCACTTCCAGCGTGATGATGGATGGACCGGGGAAGCCAGCCAGGGGCAGGCGCCCCGCCCCTCCGCGGGCAGCACCCTGGACCAGGTTGAACTCAAGGACTTCCGGGCCCAACGCAAGGTGCCGAAGGGCCAGGAGCGGCTTCGCGCCGATGGCGCCCGCTGGACGCCGAACGGCCTGCGACTGGAAGGTGGTGTCCGGCTGGAACAGCCCCTGGAGGCTGGCCTGATCGCCCTGGACGCCCCCCGCATGCTGCTGCGTCAGACGGCTGGCGGTACGGATCTGCCCAGCAGTCTCCCCGTAGGGGACATCTGGGCCGAGGGAACCGCCGTGCTCTCCTGGGGGCGGCGCACCCTCAGCAGCCCCAAGATCGAGGTCCGCTACAGCAACCGGAACTGGCACATGCTGGCGCCGGTCTACGGCCGCAGTGAATACGGCACTTTCACCGCAGGCGAGGGGAAGGGGACCCCGGAACGCTGGGAGTTCGCTGGACCCATCCGGGGTGACCTGAATGACGGAGGCGTGCTCCGGGGCACCCGCCTCCTCTGGGAGCAGGAACGCTGGACCCTGGAGGGCAGCCCGGCCTCCCTTCAGCGTTTCCAGCAGCGGATCAGTGGTCCGCGACTGGTGCGAGTGGGGGATCTGACCTCCTTCCCCGAGGGGCTCAATGGCACCCTTTCCAGTTCGGAAGGCGACTATGTACTCCGGGCTGACCGGGGCGAGGTGAGCTCTACCGCCGTAACGCTTTCGGGCCGGGTCGACTGCCGGGGGCAGGGATGGAAGCTTTCCGCCGGAAAGGTCGTCCTCTATCTAGGTCCTGGAAACACGGTCAAACGGATCACGGCTTCCAGCGCAGTGACCCTCCGGGGCTCCCTCGGCGAGGGCTGGGGAGAGGCCGTGGAGATTGATGTGGCCAGTCGGACCGCCAAGTGGCAGGGACGGGTGCGGGGACTTGCAGAGGTGCAACAATGACGAATTCGACCCAGGTGAGCCTGCGGGCCGAAAACCTGCACAAGCGTTATGGAGACCGGTCCGTGGTCCGGGGCGTGTCTCTGGAGGTGACGCCGGGTGAGGTCGTGGGCCTTCTTGGCCCCAACGGCGCCGGCAAGACCACCACCTTCTACATGGTGGTGGGGGTCGAAGCCCCCGACAAGGGCAGCATCCACTGGTGTGGCCACGACATCACCACCATGCCCATGCACCGGCGTGCCCGGAAGGGCATCGGCTACCTCCCCCAGGAATCCAGTGTCTTCCGCTCCCTGACGGTCTGGGAGAACCTGATGGCCCTCGGGGAGTTCCTGCCCATGCCCCCGGCCCAACAGAAGGAGCGCTGCGAAACCCTCCTGGAGGAATTTCACCTCCAGAAGGTGCGGAACACCGAAGGTATGAGTCTTTCCGGGGGTGAACGCCGCCGCTGCGAGATGGCCCGGGCCCTGGTCACCAACCCCAAGATCATGCTCCTGGACGAGCCCTTCGCAGGTGTTGACCCCAAATCCGTCATGGAGATCCAGAACCTCATCGCGGACCTCAAGTCCCGAGGTATCGGGGTTCTGATCACGGACCACAATGTCCGGGAGACCTTGCAGATTGCAGACCGTGCCTATATCTTGGCGGATGGCATGATCATGAAACACGGACTTCCCAATGAAATCGCAGAGGACCCCGACATTCGCAGGGTGTATCTGGGTGATCGGTTCAGGCTTGATTAATGGCTAATATCGGACACGGTCTTTCCCAGCGACTCGCGCAGAGCCAGACATTGGCTCTGACGCCTGCTATGCAGTTGAAACTCAAGCTCTGGCAGATGAATCTCCTGGAGCTCAGCAACACCATTGAACATGAACTGGAAGAGAACCCCCTGCTGGAGATGGTGGAGGAGGGGGAAGAGATTCCAACTCTTGAAGCCATCGAAGGTGGCCACGATTCCGAGGTGCTGGATGGCGGAGTTGAGTCCGAGGAGGGCTTTGAACCCCCTGAACCCGATGCCAGCCACGAGATGAATCCCGCCAGCGATCTGGAGGGCTTCACCGAGGAAGGCGTCTCCCAGGTGCAGGAAACCGATCTGGGGGCTGAAAACTCCTGGGACTCCGATCTCCCCCGCACCAGCAGCCTTCCGGAGGACGAGCGGAGCAGCTGGGAGGATCGTCTGGCCAATTCTGAGACCCTCCACGAGCATCTCCTGAGCCAGCTCTACGAAATCATGGAAGTGGATGATCCCCGGGCGGCGCTCCTGGAGAAGATCATTGACCACATCGACCCCAAGGGCTTCCTGCGGCTGGATCCTGATAGCACCCAAGAGACCACGCTCTCCTCCCTGGCAACCGAACTGGGTATGGAACCCGCGCTGCTGCGGGAAATGCTTGAGTTCCTTCAGGAGTTCTCCCCCAGCGGCATCGCCTGCTTTTCGGTTCAGGAGAGTCTGCTCCTTCAGCTCCGCCACGCTGGCGCAGAGCCGGACGATCTCGCGGTCCAGATCATCCGGGAACACTGCGACCTCCTCTCCATGCGTGACAACGGCCGCCTGAAGAAGGTGCTGGGATGCACCGATGAAGAACTGGCGGAAGCTCTTGCGGTGCTTCGCCATCTCCACCCGGCACCGGGACGGGCCTTCGACCCCGCCGGGGATCGGGTCATCAAGCCCGACGTGGTGGTGCTCAAGGGCGAGGATGGTGTATGGAAGGTCTACCTCAATGATGACGGCGTCCCCCGGCTCAAGGTGAGCCCGGAGTACCGCACTTTCCTGACCAAATCCGAGGACAAAGGCGACAAGGACTTCATCCGGGATAAGTACCGTTCCGCCCGGGATTTCATCCGGGGGGTCGAGGACCGGAATCGGACCGTTCTCCGGGTGTCCTCCTGCATCGTCGAGCTCCAGATGGACTTCCTGGAACACGGCGTGGAGCGTCTCCGCCCCATGGTTCTCCGGGATGTGGCCGAAGCAACCGGGTTCCACGAGTCCACCATTTCCCGGGTGGTGAAGGCCAAGACCATCCATACCCCCCAGGGCCTCTTCGATCTGAACTACTTCTTCAGTGCCAGCCTGGGTTCCTCTTCAGGGGATGATGTCTCGGCGACGGTGGTCAAGCACAAGATCAAGAGCTTGGTGCAGGCCGAGAACCCAGCCAAACCCCTTTCGGATGAGGCCATCGCCGGCCTTCTGGAACGGGATGGCATAAAGGTTGCGCGAAGGACAGTTAACAAATATCGCGAAGAGTTGAAAATTCCTCCAGCTTCCCGCCGCCGCCGCCGATAGAAGTACTGATGAAGCGGGCAAACCAGCAACACCACTTCACTACCGTTCATCCCCGGGCCTACCAGGCCCCATTTCTAAGGAGTCCGCGATGAAGGTAAACTTCACCGGCCGCCATGTCGAAGTTACAGACGCTCTTCGGTCCTTCTCCCAGGAGCGCCTGGATAAGATGGCCGCGTACCTCGATGACATCATCGATGTGCACGTGACTGTCAGCGTTGAGAAGCACCGTCATAACGCGGAGGTATCCCTCAAGACCAGAACCAGTGATTTCCTGGCCAGTGCCGAAACCGATGACATGTATGCCAGCCTGGCGCAGGCCATGGAAAAGCTGGAGACCCAGGCCCACAAATACGCCGGGAAGCGGCAGGCCAGCGTCAAGCTCGTCTCCAAGGAAGAGGTCGTCGGGGCTGTTGAAGAATAGAGATATCACCTGCATCCGAAAAGAGGGCCCGGAATCCGGGCCCTCTTTTCGTCAGGGAGGTCGGTTGATGGGCATCTCCCTTTCGGGCTGGGCACACTAGACTGGAATCCAGGAGTCTTCCTTGGGACTGAATCTTTTTGAACTCAAAACCGCCCTCGAACAGGGCCATCGCCTGACGGATATGGAAGCGCTTTCGCTCTTTCGGGAAGCCGAGCTGCCAGACTTGGCGGTCCTGGCTGCGGATAGTCGCCTGAGGCACAATCAATCGAAGGAAGTTACGTTTGTAATTGATAGAAATGTTAACTTTACAGACATCTGCAACATCCATTGCACTTTCTGCGCCTTCCACTGCGCCCCCGGCGATCGAGCCGGCTTCACCCTTTCCATGGATGAACTTCGCCTGAAGTGCCAGGAAACCAAAAGGCTTGGCGGAACCGGGATCCTTCTACAGGGAGGGGTCAATCCGGACCTCCCATGGTCCTATTACCTGGAAATCGTTTCGCTGATCCACCACGAGCAGGGACTCTGGGTCCACGGCTTCAGCCCCGTGGAGATCCGGGCCATGGCCCAACTGAATGGTCTCGGTATCCAGGGCACCCTGCGGGCTCTCCGGGAGGCTGGGCTCGGAAGCGTTCCAGGCGGAGGGGCCGAAATCCTGGTGGATGCCATTCGCCGGACCATCGCTCCCCTCAAGGGAGACAGTCAGGCCTGGCTGGAGGTCATGGAAGAGGCCCATAAGATTGGGATGAAAACCACTGGAACCATGATGTTTGGGATTAACGAGGGTCTGGAGGACCGGATCCAGCACCTGAGGGTGCTTCGGGAACAGCAGGATCGCGCCCTTCTTCGGAACAACGGGGGCGGATACACCGCCTTCGCAGCTTGGCCCTTCCAGCCCGGGAACACGGTCTGGCAGGGCAGGGTGCAGACGGCCACCCATGCTGATTACATTAGAACAATAGCTATTTCAAGAATTTACCTTGATAACTTCAACCACATGCAGAGTTCCTGGGTCACCATGGGAGGACGCACCGGACAGCTGGCCCTGCATTACGGGTGTGACGACATGGGCAGCCTCATGCTCGAAGAGAACGTCGTCAATGCGGCTGGAACCCACTTTGAATTCAACCTGGAGCAGATGAACCTGATGATTCGCCAGGCCGGTTTCAAGCCCCGCCAAAGAGACAACACCTACGGAAGGCTGTAAAACAGAACGCCGCCCAAGGGCGGCGTTCTGCTGGTTGGGGAGGAAGGATTCGAACCCTCGATACGCAGGATCAAAACCTGCTGCCTTACCACTTGGCTACTCCCCACTGGATCCACTAGTTTATCGAGGCACTGCGGGGCTGTCTATCGTCGTGAGCCTCGATACGCATCCGGGGCGAGCCACCTCAGAGGGGTTGCACTAGTTCTTGGGGGTGAAGCCGAACTCTTCGACGCTAAGGAGGTCGGGGCGGATCGTGGTCACTTCTCCCATATCGATGCGGGAAATGGCCCGGTGACCGGTGGCGGCCTCGTAGGCCGTGAGGATCTGCAGCTCAAGTGCTTCCCGGACCTCCTGGCTCAAAGGATAGGCCGTGTCCTTATAGGAACCGTCCCGCTTGCGCTTGCTGGGCATGGCCACAAAGTAGCCATCCTCGCCCTCGACCACCCGCAGATCTCCCACCAGGAAACAGTCGTCGATCACAATGGAAACAAAAGCCCTCAGCTTTTCATCGCCTTCCACCTTGTTGATCCGGATATCCGTCACATTGATCATGAACTTGCCTCCAGGGCGCAACCCTCTGCTTGGATGGTAACCTAGACCCCATGACCATGCCCACGAGAGACCTGACCCTTGACGACTCCAGCCTGGAGCAGCGCCGGGATGCGGCATTGCAGGTGGTGAAGGCCGCCTCCAACGCCCTGGCCATTCTCCAGCAATCCCTGGACACCCGGATCCTGGAATCCTGGACCCAGCACGTCCTTCAGTCCAAGGGCAGGGTGGTTCTCGCTGGCGTGGGCAAGTCAGGACTCATCGCGAGGAAGATTTCCGCAACGTTGGCCTCCACCGGGTGCCCCAGCTTTTTCATCCATCCCGGGGACGCCCTCCACGGCGATCTGGGCATGGTCACCAGTCACGACACCGTCCTCCTGCTTTCCAACAGCGGGGAGACCGAGGAGGTGCTGCGCCTCCTGCCAAGCCTCCTGCGGATGGGGGTTGAGATCGGCGCCATCACCGCCAAGGCTTCCAGCCGACTGGGACAGGCTGCCAAGTGGTGCTTCTCCTATCAATTGCCGGAAGGCGAAGGCTGCCCCTTGGACTTCGCCCCCATGGCCTCCACCACACTGCAGCTGGTCTGGGGTGACATTCTGGCCGCCCACCACATGGTTTCCAGCGGCTTCACCCTGGAGGGCTTCGCAGCCTTCCATCCGGGCGGGGCCCTGGGTGCCAAACTCCTTAAATGTTCAGACCTCCTGCACACCAACGCCCCCGAAGTTGCGCCAGAAGCAACCCTGATTCAGGCACTTGAAGCCATGACTTCAGGCAAGCTGGGCATGACCATGGTGGTGCGCGATGGCCGCCTGGAAGGCGTGGTGAGCGATGGAGATATCCGTCGGGCCCTGGAACGCGCAGAGAAGGCTTCGGTGAACCCCCTCAGCCTCAAGGCGGAGGACCTTATGACCAGGAACCCCATCTCGGTGCCTTCCTCCATGATGGCCATCGAAGCCTCCCGGATTTTCGAAACCCGCAAGATCACCTTCCTGGTCGCCACAGACCCTGATGGCAAACCCTGCGGCGTGCTCCACGTCCACGACCTTCTTGCTGCAAAAGTCATTTGAAAACCAAGGCTTACATCGATGAGTCCGGACTTCCGGTCCAGGCTCTAGGTTACATAATATACATTATCGAAAGTTGAATCCGCCCGTGTTGCCCATTCTTCCCCGATACTTCCTGCGTCGCTGGTTGGCCCCCTTTCTCGGGGCCCTGGTGTTCTACCTGGGGCTCATGCTTGCCTACGAGCTCATGTTCATTTCCCGGCAGCTCTTCAGCATGGGCGCTCCCTTCCGTTGGGTGTTCCCCATGGTCGCCCTCTCCATTCCGGAGGATCTGAGTATGGTCCTCCCGATGGCGGCAGTACTGGGCGGCCTCTTGGGAACCCAGTACATAGCCGAGGGTTCCGAACTGGTGGCAGCCAACGGACTCGGCATCGGTATGCGACACCTGGTCAGGCCCTGGGCCTGGATTTCCTTTGGGGTCGTCATTCTTTCCCTGGCAAATTCCAACCTGATTGTGCCCAGGGTCTCCAAGTGGCAGACCAACCTCCGGGCCGTGATCCAGGAGGAGGTCCGCACCCGGTGGCTTAGCCCCGGAGGGACCCCCTGGAACCCACCGGGCGCCCCTCAGTCCTCCATATGGATGGCCTCCGACGGCCAGGTTCATCTCATGGAAGTCACCCCCGAATCCGTGCAGCACCTGGTGGCTCGCCAAGTGACCCGGATGGAAGGTGCGGCAGGTTCCGATTTGGCGGACATGGGTCTAAGGCTCGAGGGCGTGAATGGCGTCGTCTACTCAAAAAATGAAGGCAACCTGATTCATTTCAACCAAAAAACACAAAACCTCACCATCTCTTCCGCAAAGAGTTACCGTCCCCTGCCACCGACACCCCTCCGCTACGAGAGCACCGGTTTCCTCCTGAAGCATCTTTCGCCGGAGGGATGGATTGAACTGAGCAGGCGTATCACCCTGCCCATCGCGGTTGCCGCCCTCTTGCTTCTTGGGATCGCGCTGGGCATTGCCCATCCCCGTTTTCCCAGTGGCGGCTCCATCCCCAAGAGCCTGGGCGTCATACTCGCCTACTACTTCATCATGCGCACGACAGAAGATATGTTCGTGAATCGCTCCCTGCCTCCCTGGGTGCTCTTCCTGGTACCCCTCCTCTTCCTCGGAGCCGGGTTCTACCTCCTTCGAAAGCGGATGACCCCGCACCACAGCAATGGCCCCTGGGAACGTCTGCAATACCGGGTGTCAAAAATCGTTGCTTGGATGATCGAACGGGCCCAGCGCTGGGCTCCCCACCTCCCCAAGTTGATGGCCCATCGGGCGAAGCACAATGCCAGCGGGATCCTCCACCGCTGGAGCCGGTCCATCTGGCTGAAGAACTGGGCCGGCACGCTTCTGACCTTCCTGGGTCTGGGCCTGCTTATCGATTTCGCTTCCCTGGCCGGTGACCTCTCCAAGAACCATGTCTCAATCCTGGTCTTTTTGAACTACTGGGTCTGGAACCTCTCCCCCTTCCTCGTGATCGTCCTGCCCATCGCCTTTCTCCTGGGGACCGTGCTGGCCATCTCGGAAGCCTGTGCCTCCCGGGAATGGAACGCCTTGAAATCGGGTGGGATCAGTTTCGTTCAGTGGTTCCTTTCGGCCTGGAAGGTCTGGGGGCTGGTGCTTGCGGGGACCCTGATCCTTCAGGTTGTAGTGGCTCCCATGGCCAACGAGCGGGCGAAGGTATTGAAGCGGGCGATAACCAAGAAGGCCAAAAAGGCCTCCACCGGCACCTCGTGGCTTTACCTGGGGAGCACGGGCATCCATTGGTACATGGACGGGGACACCCGATGGGGCTTTCCCCTCAATGGTGAGCCCGGAGGCAGTCTACTAATGCGCTGGAAATTGAAGACTCCTCAGGCTGATCAGGTGGATGCCCAGGGCTTGAAGATGGAGCCCGGCCCCAAGGCTGCGGATCTCTTTCCGAGCCAGGCTTTGCGCCAGTACGCCAAGTCGGATGAAGCTTCCACCCTGGCGCTCTTCCAGTGGCAGCGCTGGGCCCCCTCCCCCGACCGCGCCACCATGCTCTGGAGCCGGTTCCTGGATTGGCTGGCTGGGCCTTGTCTGGTCTTCGCCATTCTATCGATGTCCTTCCCTGCCCCCCGTAAGGGCCGGGGGCAGGCCCTCGGAATCGGCCTGGTGGCCGGCCTCCTTTTCTTCGCCATCCAGACCCTTTTCGCCATGGTGGCCCAGGCCGGGGACATTCCTCCCCTGTGGGGGGTGCTCGCCCCCCTCATGTTGGCAACCGGTATTGGCTGCCTGCGACTGAGACGCGTCAGAACTTAGTCTGCCAACATGCTGATCCAAAGCTTTTGGCGCGGACTCGAATCCGCCCTATGCTTCGGGGAGAGGAGGCGCTCATGAGCACCGAGGCACCATCCGACACGGGCAATCGGCACGGAGAGTTGCACCGTATCGAGCACTACGCCCTCTCCATCCTCAATAGCATGGCCGCCGCAGGAAGCGGAGCCCTGACCGACTCGGATATCGACTACGCCATTGATCTGGCCGAAAGACTGGCCAACAAGCTACTGGAGCGCGGACACATCCACCATAGGGGCTGAACCGGCAACCAGGTCGGCGATGCGGATGCCATCCGCTGCGGCGGACGTAATGCCCCCTGCGTAGCCAGCACCTTCACCACAGGGGAAAACGCCGGGGTGGGAAAGGCTTTGCCCATTCTCCCCTCGTACGATCCGAACAGGGCTGCTGGTGCGGCTTTCAATACCCAGAAGAACGGCTTCCCGGCTGGTGAAGCCACGGATCTTCCGTTCGAAAACGGGCAGGGCCTCAGTCAATTGATCTAGCACAAAGTCTGGGAGACATCGCCTCAGATCGGCAGGCACGGCCTGGGGGCGGAAGCGTTGGCGAGCGATGCGCCCCGTGGCCCGGCCCTTCAGGAAATCCTCTACGGACATGGCTGGAGCCCCATAGCTCTCTCCGGCGGCACGGAAAGCAGCCTCCTCCCAAGTGCGCTGGAGATGCATCCCGCTCAAGGTGTGGTCCGTGGGGAAATCCTGCACATTGACCTTGGCCACCAATCCGGAGTTGGCGAACCCGGAATCCCTCTGGGAGCCGCTCATGCCGTTGACCACCACACCACCGGGCTCGCTGGCGCACTGGATGACTTCGCCCCCAGGGCACATGCAGAAGCTGTAGGCCGCCCGGTCCGGACCCAGGTTGCAGACCAGTTTGTAGTCTGCGGCTCCCAGGCTGGGGTGTCCGGCGGAATCGCCGTACTGGGCGCGATCGATGAGCTCCTGGGGATGTTCGATGCGAAGCCCCATGGCAAAGGGCTTCCGCTCCATGTTCAGGCCGTGGCGATGAAGCATGTTGAAGGTGTCCCGGGCGCTGTGGCCCGGTGCCAGGACCAGATGATCGCAGGGGATCTCCTCGCCAGTCCTAGTCAGGGCCGCCGAGATCCGGCCCCGGGACCAACGCAGGTCTTGTAGGGCCGTGTCGAAACGGAAGATGGCCCCCTGCCCCTCGGCCCACTGGCGCATCCGCACGACACAAGCCTGGATGAGTTCGGTGCCGATGTGGGGTTTGGCCTGGTATAGGATTTCAGGTTTGGCTCCGAATTGAACAAATAGATCGAGTACGTGCTTGGTGAACTGATTTCCGGTGCGGGTGGTGAGCTTGCCGTCACTGAAGGTCCCGGCTCCCCCCTCTCCAAACTGGGCATTGGCCTCGGGGTCGAGAACCCCCTCGTTCCAGAGCCGTTCAACCTTCATGACCCGCTGGTCCATCCTGGGTCCCCGCTCCAGGACGATGGGCTGGATGCCATGGGCCAGGAGGCGCAGAGTACAGAAGAGCCCAGCAGGACCGGTCCCCACCACCACAACCCGGGGGGGATGTGCCAGGCGCGTGACCGTGAAGTCCGGGGACTCAGGAGCCGGCACCATGCGACAGCCAGGGGGAAGCGTCGGGTCCGGGAAGGCCTGATCGGACACGAAGCGCAGGGTGGCCAGGTAGCGGATGCGCCCTTTGTGGCGGGCATCCAGGCTCAGTCGCTCCAGGGCCACCTCCCGGTAGTCCTCCGGACTCCCGCCCAGGACCTGGACCAGGCAGGCAGAAAGGTCCCCCTTCTCCCGGCCAAGGGCCATCGGCAGATCGATCAAGTGGTAACGGCAGCCTCGCATTCCCCCAGGATACCCCGGGGCGGGTCCGGCTTCGGGTCATGTATGCTGGAAGTGGAGCAAGCAGGCTCTTTCTTCCACTCCTTTCCGGTGATTCATGCCCCTCGATCCCTACCGTCTGGTCCGCCCCCTGATCTTCCGCCTTTCCCCGGAGACGGCTCACAACATGACCTTCAAGGGCGGTCGGATCGCCCAGGGGATCCCGGGCCTGATGCCCCTACTCAAGGCCATCTGTGTGGGGGATATCTCCTCCAAAGCTCTGGATGCGTGTGGCCTGCACTTCCCTTCACCCGTCGGACTCGCCGCGGGGCTGGACAAGGGCGCGGAAATTCTCCCCCTCTGGAAGGCCCTGGGTTTCGGTTCCGTGGAGATCGGCACCGTCACCCCCAAGCCCCAGCCCGGCAATCCCCTGCCCCGGCTCTTCCGGCTGCCGGAGGAATCCCTGATCCTCAACCGCATGGGTTTCAATTCCGAGGGCGCTGTGGTGGTTGCCGAACGCTTGAAGCGACGGCCCCGGGGTCTCATCGTGGGCGGCAATATCGGCAAGAACAAGGTGACCCCCGAGGAGCAGGCCCTGGACGACTACCGGGAGGCCTACCGGCTCATTGCCCCGGAGGTCGACTACATCGCCCTCAATATCAGCTCACCCAACACGCCGGGTCTCCGCAGACTCCAGGCCCCCGAGGCCCTTGCCCCCCTCCTGGGCGGCATGATGGAGATCCGCAAAGAGATGGGCCTGGAGGCCCAGCCCATTCTGGTCAAACTGGCACCGGATCTGGCTTTCGATGAGCTAGATGCCATCGTGGATGTCATCGCGGCCTCCGGCGTGTCCGGCATCATCGCCACCAACACGACCCTGGATCGAGGGATCGTTTCGGAGATCAACCGGGAGAAAGTGCTTTCCTGGGGCGACGGCGGGCTTTCGGGCAAGGGGCTCAAGTTGAAGGCCCGGGAGGTCCAGCGCCGCATCCACAGCCGCCTGCCCTCCCATCTCAAGCTGGTGGCCTGTGGCGGCATTGGCTCCGCCGAGGACGCCAACACCGCCATGCAGGATGGCGCGGCCTGGGTCCAGGTCTACTCGGCCCTTATTTTTGAAGGCCCCTTCCTGGTGAAGCGGATGCTGGATGGGATGGCGAGTGCCCTGTGAGGGTGTTGATTGCGAGACACCTACTCACCTTTTCTTGAAGTTCTTCTGGAGTTTGCTGATCCGGCGCCACTTCTCCTCGCGCTCACGCCAGAGGTGCTCGTCGCTGCGGGCAGTCTCGAATGCCACCTCTCTGCGTAAGCGCAGATAGTGGCCGTAGCGGTTCGGATCGATGGAGCCTTCTGATAGAGCAGCCTGTACGGCACACCCCGGCTCCGCGTCATGGGTGCAGTCGCGGAAGCGACAACCTTCCGCCAGGGCCGCGATGTCAGAAAACGCAGTGTCCAGATCGGAGCCCTCGGCACTGAGGCCAACTTCGCGAATGCCCGGCGTATCGATAAGACAGCCCCCGTCCGGCAGCAGAAAGAGCTCCCTCAGCGAAGTGGTGTGGCGCCCCCGACCGTCGGTCGATCGCACTTCCTGCGTGCGTCGCACATCGCTTCCCATCAGGGCATTCAGGAGGGTGGACTTCCCGGCGCCCGAAGAACCGACCAGCACGCCGGTGCGCCCTTCGGAAAGATGACCCCGGAGGTCGATCAGGCCCTCGCCTCTCCAGGTGCAAATCGCCAGCACCGGCACACTGGGAGCAATGCCCTCGATCCGGGCGACAAAGGCCTCCCACTGTGCGTTGATGTCACGCTTGGTGAGCACGACCACGGGCTGGGCGCCGCTGCCCCAGGCCAGGGCGAGCAGACGTTCCATGCGGGCTGGGTTGAAATTCCGATCCAATCCCATGACCAGGAAGACCACATCGAGGTTGGCCGCGAGACACTGAGGCCGCCTGCCCGGTCCAGCCCCCTGTCGCATGAGCGAAGCTCTCCGCGGAAGCAGGTCGAGGATCGAGGCCTTTGAGGGCCCGGGATTCCTCTGGAGGATGACCCAGTCTCCGGCACAGAGACTCAGCTCATCCCTGTGGAGACATTCTCGGAGTCGTCCCGTGGGTGCGCCCCAGCATTCGCCGCGGGCTGTCTGGGCGAGAACGAGGCCGCGAGTTGCAGCCACGATTCGCGCCGGTTCGCAGCCGGGGGGGGCGAGGACAGGAAAGGCCTCGCTCCAGGCTGGAGACCAGCCGTAAGGCGCGAGGGGAAAGATGGATGTCAGGCCGGGGCCTGCGAATGGATGCGCATGATGCGTCATGGTGGATTCCCTGGATGGACGACCGCTCAAGCCCCTCTTGGGGGCGCTTCTGAGTGGGTGAGGGCCGGAGCCTAAGCCTCGGCCCTGAAGACTTCAACCGTCTCCAGATTCATCCAGGTTGTTGTGCACTGATGGCGCATCCAGACTCCGTATTCAGAGTAGGATTTCCCCACCAAACCTGCAACCAGAGCCTCGCGATCCAACAGGGTGAATCCCCCTTAATTGGTATCGCCGTCCACGTAGACCCAGCGCCCCTCTTCCCGGACAAAGCGACTCTTCTCGCGGTGGAGCATGCGCTTGCCATCGACCTGGAGGCTGGCATTGAAGAGGACGATGCCCTCGTTGTCGTCGGGGCCACCGGCTTCAGTGGAGATGATCTTGAGGCTGATGCACTTCACCGAGCGGCAGTAGGCCGCCAGTTCGTCCCGATCCATTTCGGTCCGTTCCTTCTCGACGGTGGTCTGGATTAGGTAGTCGGCCTTGCAGAGGGCATAGGCAGAGAAACGGCTGCGCATGAGCTTCTCGGCGGTCTCGGGCAGCTTCTTCCCCGTGAGGTAGGGCTCACAGCATTTGTCATAGGGGCGTTTGGAGGTGCAGAGGCATAGACGGGACATGAATCTCCTGGATCGGTTTCGCCGGGATAAGGGGGCGGCCTGTGGAACAGTCTAGCGGCGAAAACGGAATCCCCGGAGAGCTTCAACAGAAGTGTTGCAAGTCTAGCCCTTCCTGCTACCCTTGGGGCGAATCCACCCCTAAAAACCTGTTTTTTCCTTTTACCACAAGGCTTTTCCCATGCCGTGCTCGATTCCCGAGGGCGGTCTCTTCTCACTTCCACATGAGGGTGTCATGGTGAACAAGTGGCTGGATCGACTAAAAAACTCTCCCATGAAACGGAGGTTCTACCTCTTTTTCATGATGCTCTTCTTCGCCGTGGCCTACGCCTGGCAGCCCGGGGCGCCTTCCGCTCCCGAGGGAGGGCACGGTGAGGGCACCTTCCGCTTCTTCTCACCCTTCCTGGAGGGTTACGGATTCAACACGGTGGAACGGGTGTCCCTCGTCATCGTCCTGCTCATCGCCGTGGCAGGCCTCCTCTATGCCTTGATGCTGGTGAAACAGGTCAAGCAGGCGGATCAGGGGACTAAAAAGATGCAGGAGATCGCGGACGCTGTGCGTGAGGGCGCCAATGCCTACCTTGGCGCCCAGTTCACCAAGATCGGCCCCCTGATCATCATCATCACCATCCTGTTGGCCGTCACCTACACCGGGAGCCACGAAGCCTTCCGCTACGGCCGGGCCGGGGCCTTCCTGGTGGGCTCCCTTTTCAGTTGGTGTGTGGGCTTCGTAGGCATGCGTCTGGCCACTTCCGGCAACCTTCGGGTCGCTGCCGCTGCCAAGCATTCCTACGGTGAGGCCATGCAGCTCGGCTACCGCACGGGCACCATCACCGGCATGCTCACGGACGGCCTGGGTCTGCTGGGCGGCACCATGATCTTTCTCATGTACGGCGTCAATGCCTATGAGGCCCTGCTGGGCTTCGGTTTCGGCGGCACCCTGCTGGCCCTCTTCATGCGAGTGGGCGGCGGCATCTACACCAAGGCTGCGGACGTGGGCGCGGACCTTGTGGGCAAGATCGAAAAGGACATTCCCGAGGATGATCCCCGCAACGCCGCCACCATCGCCGACAACGTGGGCGACAACGTGGGCGATTGCGCCGGCATGGCCGCCGATATCTTCGAGAGTTACGAAGTGACCATCGTGGCCGCCATGATCCTGGGCATGGCCACTTTCGGACACAAGGGCGTCATCTTCCCGCTGCTGGTGCGCGGCATCGGCGTGCTGGGCTCCATCATCTCCACCTATACCGTGAAGGCCGGCCCCAACGACACCAGTGACACGGCGCTGCACAGCGTGCACCGGGGCTTCTGGATCGGCTCTGTCATCAGCATCCTGGGTTTCTTCATCCTGGGCGCCTACTACCTGCGCTTCGACGCCACCTACATGGCGCAGAACGCCGTAGCCGCCGCGGGCTTCCCCGGGGGCGATCCCGCCGCCCTGCCTGCCTGGGCCAACTTCGGCGTGGCGGGTCTGGACATGCGTCCGGCCATCACCTGCTTCATCGGCGTGATCCTGGCCATCGTCCTCAACAAGGTCACCAGCTACTACACCCACACGAGCTTCGCCCCGGTCAAGAGCCTGGCCAAGGCCTGCACCACGGGTCATGCCACCAACATCATCCAGGGTTTTGCCGTGGGCTACGAGAGCACCGTGGCCAATGTCGTGGTCATCGCCATCGCGGTCTTCCTTTCGGTTCTGACTTACGCCGGAACCCCCCCCATGTTCATCGCCTATGGCGTGGCCATGGCGGGCATCGGCATGCTCACCCTGACGGGCAATACGATTTCCATGGACGTCTTCGGGCCCGTGGCCGATAACGCCAACGGCATCGGCGAGATGGGCTACGACAAGGAGGAGATGGAGAAGGCCGAACCCGGTTCCTACAAGCGGGCGCGGCAGATCCTCGCGGACCTCGACGCCGTGGGCAACACCACCAAGGCCGAGACCAAGGGCATCGCCATCGGCAGCGCCGTCATCGCGGCGGTCAGCCTCTTCTCCAGCTTCATCGCGGTCATCGCCGTGGGCAGCGAAGACAAGATCAACATGATGAAGGTCAGCCAGTATCTGACCGAGGCCGGGAAGATGACGGTGGCGGACCCCAAGGTCTTCATCGGCTTCCTCCTGGGCGGGGCCGTGCCCTTCCTCTTCAGCGGCATGCTGATCCGCGCTGTGGGCCGCGCCGCCTACTTCATCGTCCAGGAGTGCCGCATCCAGTTCCGGGACAAGGAGATCTGGGCTGGCACCAAGAAGCCGGACTACGGGCGGGTGGTGGATATCTGCACCAAGACCGCCCAGCACGAACTGGTGGGCCCCGGCATCCTGGCCATCGCCTGTCCCCTGATCGTGGGCTTCCTCCTGGGGCCCTATGCCCTGGGCGGATTCCTGGCGGGCATGATCCTGGTGGGCCAGCTCCTGGCGGTCTTCATGGCCAATGCCGGAGGCGCCTGGGATAACGCCAAGAAGATGATCGAAGATGGCATCTACGGAGGCAAGGGCTCTGAAGCCCACAAGGCCGCGGTCACCGGCGACACCGTGGGCGATCCCCTCAAGGACACGGCGGGGCCGGCCATCAACCCCCTCATCAAGGTCATGAACATGGTGAGCCTGCTGGCCCTGGGCATCATCATGAAGTTCACCCTCTTCCCTGCTGAAGGCCATGTCTCCAACAAGGCCGTGGGAATCATCGTAGCCATCGTCTGCGCCCTCGCCATCGCCTGGGCCGTGTACACCAGCAAGAAGGAAACCCCCGGGCTGGTGGACGATTCGGAAGCCAAGAAGGAGGCTGCCGAGGCGGAAAGCTAGCCTTTTCCATCGGAAACATCCAAAAAACCGCCGCATTTTGCGGCGGTTTTTTGATTGAACCCTGAGAGCCCGGTGGCATCCTTGAGCCGCAAAGGTCATATCAGACGTTGTGAAAATTCTATCGATATATAAATAAGTATATTCTTTGCTTGATATAGCTTCTAGCCATCCGACAGAATGGGCCATGCGCAGAACTTGCGTGCTCGAAAAAGGAGGACCGATGCCAGTCGCCGAACAAACCTGGGGAAGCCCAGCTAAGGCCAGCTTCCTGGCTTCTTCCGTAGGGCGGAAGATTGTCATGGCAGTTACAGGTGTGGTTCTATCCGCCTTCGTGACCGTGCACATGCTCGGCAACCTCCAGGCCTACATGGGCGCCCACGCCATGAACACCTATGCCAAGTTCCTGCACGAGGCCGTGCATGGCGGCGGCGTTTGGATCGCCCGGGCCGTTCTGCTGGTGACCGTCCTGCTCCATGGCTGGGCCGCCATCAGCCTGACCCTGAGCAACTGGTCGGCCCGTCCCCAGGGATACCGTGCCCAGCAGCTCGAGGCCGCCACCTGGTCCAGCCGCACCATGCGCTACACCGGCGTGATCCTGGCCTGTTTCATCGTCTACCACCTGCTCCACCTGACCACGGGCCAGGCCCATCCGGATTTCGTGGTGGGCGACGCCTACGGCAACTTCGTCCGGGGCTTTCAGCGTCCCCTGACCAGCGCATTCTACATCCTGGCCCAGCTCTGCCTCGGCTTTCACCTCTGGCACGGGGTCTGGAGTTTCACCCAGACCTTCGGCTGGTCCCACCCCCGCTACAACTTCGCCCGGAAGGCCATTGCCACGGTTCTGGCGGTCCTCGTGGCCGGTGTCAACATCTCCTTCCCCATCTCCGTCCTGCTGGGCGTCATCCGCTGAGGTTTGACCATGGAATTGAAGTCCAACGTCCCTGACGGCCCCCTTGAAACCAAGTGGGAACGCCACAAGTTCAACATGAAGCTGGTGAATCCGTCCAACAAGCGGAAATACAAGGTTCTGGTGGTGGGCACCGGTCTGGCCGGAGGCGCTGCAGCGGCCTCCATGGCCGAGCTGGGCTACCAGGTGGAGTGTTTCTGCTACCAGGACAGCCCCCGCCGGGCCCACTCCATCGCGGCCCAGGGTGGCATCAACGCCGCCAAGAATTACCACAACGATGGCGACAGCGTGATGCGGCTCTTCTACGACACCATCAAGGGCGGCGACTTCCGGGCCCGGGAGGCCAACGTCTACCGCCTGGCGGAAGTCAGCAATGACATCATCGATCAGTGTGTGGCCCAGGGCGTGCCCTTCGCCCGGGAATACGGCGGTCTGCTCGACAACCGCTCCTTCGGGGGCGCCCAGGTCAGCCGCACTTTCTACGCCCGTGGGCAGACGGGACAGCAGCTCCTGCTGGGCGCCTACCAGGCTTTGCAGCGTCAGATCGGCCTCGGCACCGTCAAGATGCACACCCGGCACGAGATGCAGGAGCTCATCGTCATCGACGGTGTGGCCAAGGGCATCGTGACCCGGAACATGGTCACCGGCGAAGTCCGCAGCCACATGGGTGATGCGGTGGTCCTGGCCACCGGAGGCTATGGCAACGTAATGCACCTGGCCACCTACGCCAAAGGGTGCAATGCCACGGCCATCTGGCGGGCCTACAAGAAGGGCGCGGCCTTTGCCAACCCCTGCTATACCCAGATCCACCCCACCTGCATCCCCGTCACCGGCGACCACCAGTCCAAGCTGACCCTGATGTCGGAATCCCTCCGGAACGACGGTCGCATCTGGGTGCCGACCAAGGCGGGGGACAAGCGCCCCGTGGACCAGATTCCCGAAAACGAGCGGGACTACTACCTGGAGCGGAAATACCCCTCCTACGGCAACCTGGCCCCCCGGGACATCTCCAGCCGGGCCGCCAAGCAGGTCTGCGACGCGGGGCTCGGGGTGGGCGACACCGGCCGGGGCGTCTACCTGGACTTCAGCGAGGCCACCCAGCGATTGGGTGCCCACAAGATCGAAGAGAAATACGGCAACCTCTTCGAAATGTACGAGCGCATCACCGGCGAGGATCCCTACAAGGTGCCCATGCGCATCTACCCCGCCACCCACTACACCATGGGCGGCCTCTGGGTGGACTACAACCTCATGAGCACCATCCCCGGTCTCTTCGTGCTGGGCGAGGCCAACTTCAGCGATCACGGCGCCAATCGCCTGGGGGCTTCCGCCCTCATGCAGGGACTTTCGGATGGCTACTTCGTTGCCCCCTACACCGTCGGCAACTACCTCGCCGGCATCAAGCCCGGGACCCGCCCCAGCGAGGACCATCCCGAAGCCAAGGCCGCCGAGGCCGAGGTGCAGGGTCGGACCCAGCGCATCCTGGGCATCGATGGCAAGGAGACCCCCACCCACTTCCACCGGGAACTGGGCCACATCCTCTGGGAACACTGCGGCATGGCCCGCAACGACCAGGGGCTACACAAGGCCTTGGATGTCCTGCCGGAACTGCGCCAACGTTTCTGGGAGAACGTAAAGGTGCCGGGCAGCGGCGCCGATGTGAACCAGAGCCTCGAACTGGCGGGCCGTGTGGCCGATTTCCTGGAACTGGGCGAGCTCATGTGCCGGGACGCCCTGGAGCGCAAGGAGAGCTGCGGCGGGCACTTCCGCGAGGAGTGGCAGACCGAGGAAGGCGAAGCCCAGCGGGATGACGAGCATTTCTGCCATGTCGCCGCCTGGGAATACACCGGAGAGGGCCAGGCGCCCAAGCGCCATGTCGAGGAACTGGCCTTCGAGAACGTCCACCTCGCCACCCGCAGCTACAAGTAGTCAAGGAGCGGAAGCATGTCCGAAAAGCTCATCAACGTTACGCTCAAGGTCTGGCGTCAGAAGAATGCCCAGGCGGCTGGCAACTTTGTCACCTACGAGGCCAAGGATGTCAGTGTCGACATGTCCTTCCTCGAGATGCTGGATGTGGTGAACGAGGACCTGATCCTCAAGGGCGAAGAGCCCATCACCACCGACAATGATTGTCGCGAAGGCATCTGCGGCCAGTGTGGTGTGGTCGTCAATGGCCGTCCCCATGGCCCCCGTCACCGGACCACCACCTGCCAGCTCCACATGCGGAGCTTCAAGTCAGGGGATGTCATCACCATCGAGCCCTTCCGGGCCAAGGCATTCCCCATCATCAAGGATTTGATGGTGGACCGATCGGCCTTCGACCGGATCATCGCCGCCGGGGGTTTCATCACCGCGCCCACCGGATCGGCTCCGGATGCCAACAGCACCCCCGTGCCCAAGAAGTGCTCGGATCTGGCCTTTGATGCCGCCGCCTGCATCGGCTGCGGCGCCTGCGTGGCCGCCTGTCCCAACGCCTCCGCCATGCTCTTCGTCTCGGCCAAGATCAGCCAGCTGGCGCTTCTCCCCCAGGGCCAGCCCGAGCGCTACACCCGGGTCCGGGACATGATCGCCCAGATGGACGCCGAGGAGTTCGGCACCTGCACCAACCACGGCGAGTGCGAGTCCGCCTGCCCCAAGGGCGTGAGCCTGGAGAACATCGCCAG